>NZ_CP025815.1:4014855-4323690 GCF_003352045.1 Sulfitobacter sp. JL08 | reverse complement strand
AAAGTCGCCCGTCCAAGCCCTTCTATTCTAATCGTTGCCATCAATGAGCCCCCAAACAGACCGTCCCAATCGGCCTTACCCATTACCCAACACCACGCGATGCGACGCACCCCGCAGAAGGAGCACGATCACCAACAGGTGCCGAACCAAATCATCACTGCTTGACGCCGGTTTCTGGTGTTCCGGTTCGCCCGGTTTGTACACCAATCCACCGCACGCCGCGCGCGCACAACAATTTTGACAGGACCGAAAAGCTGGTTCTTCAACCAGAAATCCGGCAGGGTGTGGTTATGCAATCGGGTTGCACCGCCGACACATCCGCACCCTTACGCGATCCGTGCAAATAGGATCTATCCGGTGTGGAGCCTGTCCCCCCAAGGCGAAGTGAATCGCTGTACTGTTGGTAGCAACTTCGGAACGGCAGCGGCAACTGAACTCTAAACTTGACTCATCTTTTTGTGAAAAGAATCTGTCAGCCGGGCAGACCCATGTCACGATCGGGTCTGCGAAAACCGCACAACAAAAAAAGGCGCCCCGGTCGGGACACCTTTATCGGTCAATCGCTTAGTCGGTGCGGCTTAGGCTTGGCCCAGCGCTTTTACCCGAGAAGACAAGCGTGACATTTTTCTCGCAGCTGTGTTTTTGTGAAACACGCCTTTGGAGACACCGCGCATCAGTTCTGGCTGTGCTTCTCGCAATGCGTTCACAGCAACCGACTGGTCGCCCGATGCGATCGCTTCTTCCACTTTGCGCAGGAAGGTGCGGATACGCGAACGACGCGCTTTGTTGACTTGAAAGCGGGCCTCGTTCTGGCGCGCGCGTTTTTTTGATTGAGGCGTATTGGCCATGTTATGTCGTCCCACGGTTTGGGTAGGGTGTAATCTGAATTCGCGTCTTTAGGCCCGAGTCGCCGCCCTGTCAACAGGGTGCGCCCGATGAATGGGCCGCAAATCGCATTCTGGCCCGATATTCCCCGGAAAACTGTCGTGTCTGCCTATTTGTCGCGGAACTGCGCAGTTCTTTTTTCCAGAAACGCCGCCATACCTTCGGATTGATCTTCAGTGGCGAACATCGCATGAAACATGCGCCGTTCGTACAAGATGCCTTCGCTCAGCGTGGTTTCATAGCTGCGGTTGACCGCCTCTTTCACGGCCATGGCTGTCAGAACCGATTTCTCGGCAATCTTGCCAGCAGCGCCCATTGCCTCTTCCATCAATTTCTTGGCGGGAACGACGCGGCTTACCAGCCCGGCGCGTTCCGCTTCGGCTGCGTCCATGAAACGACCGGTCAGGTTCATATCCATTGCTTTGGACTTGCCCACAAAACGTGTCAGCCGCTGGGTTCCGCCAATACCGGCCACGACGCCCAGATTGATTTCGGGCTGTCCGAATTTGGCGGTGTCGGCTGCGATGATGAAATCACACATCATGGCAAGTTCGCATCCCCCGCCCAGCGCATAGCCTGCAACGGCTGCGATAACAGGTTTTCTGGTCTTGGTGATACGCGTGCCTTCGGAGCCGAACAGGTCTTTCAGAAAGACTTCGACATAGGACATCTCGGACATTTCCTTGATGTCGGCACCCGCAGCGAACGCCTTGTCCGATCCGGTGATCACGATACACCGGACCTTGTCGTTCTGGTCTGCGTCTTCCAGCGCCGTGCACAGTTCGCCCAATAGTTTGGTGTTCAGGGCATTCATTGCGTCGGGGCGGTTCAGCCTGATCAAGGCAACGTGGTCTTCAACTTCGACGATGATCGTCTCAAAGGCCATAATTCTGCTTTCTCTTGTTCCGGTCAGGCGCAAAGGATTAGCACGACACGCGGCGGGTTCAAGTCATCTTTGGCATTGCGGACAATAGAAAGACGAGCGCCCCGATTGCACAAGTCGCGCGATGGTTCCGGTACAATCCGGTGTCCGGCACGGGGCGCCTTCGCGGCCGTAAACATCAAAGGAATGCTGAAAATATCCCAGTTCCCCATCAGCTTGGCGGAAATCGCGCAATGAAGATCCGCCCGCTTTTATCGCATCGGCAAGAACCTGGCGGATGACAGGAACCAGTGATGCGACTCGCCGCGCCGAAAGCTGGCCGGCGCGGCGTTTGGGCGAGATGTGGGCGCGAAACAGGGCTTCGCAGACGTATATATTACCCAGACCCGCAACGATTCTCTGATCCAACAAGGCGGATTTGACGGGTGTATTCTTTCCTTTGAACGCTGCGACCAGATAAGGTTCGTTAAAATCATTACCCAAAGGTTCGGGTCCCAAAACCGCCAAAAGCCGGTGAGAGTCGGCGGTTGCGGTATCCAGCAGGTCCATTGCACCAAAGCGGCGTGGATCATTGAAGGTGATGCGCGCACCGTTTTGCATGTGCAAAACAACATGGTCGTGTTTTTCCGCTGCGGGGTGGTCATGTACGAATTGCCCAAGCGGATCGCCGGAAATCAGCATGCGCCCGGACATACCCAGATGGATCAGCAGCGTTTCGCCACTTTTCAGATCAGCCAGAATATATTTCGAGCGGCGTCGCAACGCGACAATTTTCTGCCCCGTCAAACGCTGCGCCATATTTTCGGGAAAGGGCCAGCGCAGATCTGGGCGGTTGACGTCTGCACGCGCGATCGTTTGCCCTTCAATCACCGGAAGCAGCCCACGGCGCACAGTTTCAACTTCGGGGAGTTCAGGCATCATATGTCCTTTGTGCAAAAGGGGCGCATTGTGCATGGCGACATGCGCCCTATAACAAGGGCGATGTAACACAGCGGTCAGGCCAGATGACAGACAGCGACGACAAAACAACCCATTTCGGTTTTGAAACAGTGCCCGAGTCCGAAAAGGCCGGACGGGTGAAGGGCGTTTTCAGCTCTGTAGCCACAAAATATGATGTCATGAACGATGTGATGTCAGCAGGGGTTCACCGGATCTGGAAGGACGCAATGATGGATTGGCTGGCCCCGCGTGCCGGACAAAAACTGCTGGACGTGGCCGGCGGCACTGGTGACATCGCCTTTCGATTTCTGAAACGGGCCGGTTCCGGGCATGCAACGGTGCTGGACCTAACAGAATCGATGCTGGTCGAAGGGCGCAAACGGGCAGAAGCGGAACAAATGGCCGATAGCCTGGATTGGGTTGTCGGTGATGCGATGGCGCTGCCGTTTCCTGATAACAGCTTTGATGTCTATACAATAAGTTTTGGCATCCGCAACGTGACCCGTCCGCAAGAGGCCCTGAACGAGGCCTATCGTGTCTTGCGCCCGGGCGGGCGGTTGATGGTGCTGGAGTTTTCGCAATTGCCGAACGACGCACTGCAAAAGGCCTATGACCTTTACAGTTTCAACGTGATCCCCCGCATGGGCAAGCTGATCGCCAATGACAGCGAAAGCTATAAATATCTGGTCGAATCGATCCGGAACTTTCCGGATCAGGAGACGTTTCTGAATATGGTTCGGCAGGCCAGATTCGAAAACGCGAAGTATCGCAACCTGACAATGGGTGTTGCCGCGCTTCATTCCGGATGGAAGATCTAGACCATGCGAGGACCGCACAACATCTGGCGGCTGGTCCGCACCGGTGCAACGCTGGAACGAACAGGTGCAATGAATGTCGTTCTGGATGCGTTCGAAGCCCCCAAATCACTGCGGTTTGTAGCCCGTGCGCTGGGCTGGCCGTTTAAATGGCTGGGTCTGAAAGGTGATGTTACGATGCCGCCCGCGACCCGCGCGCTGACAGCTTTGGGACCCGCCTATATCAAATTCGGACAGGTTCTTTCGACCCGCCCGGATGTGGTGGGGGATGAGCTGGCTGTTCAATTGCGGGTCTTGCAAGACAAGCTGCCGCCGTTTCCAACCGACAAGGCTCGCACCGAGGTTGAAAAAGAGCTGGGCCAACCCGTAGACAGCGTGTTTTCCGAGTTCAGCGAGCCGGTGGCGGCCGCTTCGATTGCGCAGGTGCACAAGGCACGGCTGATCAGCAATGGCGAGGCCGTGGCCGTTAAAGTGCTGCGCCCCGGAATTGAACGCGCCTTTCGCAAGGATATCGACGCATTCTATCTTGCGGCACGCATGGTCGAAGTGTTTTCGCCGGGGTCACGGCGTTTGCGCCCGATGGAGGTTGTCGAGCATTTTGACGGTGTGGTGCGTGGTGAACTGGACCTGCGACTGGAAAGCTCCGCAGCGTCGGAATTTGCGGCAAATACAAAGAACGATGCGGGTTTCCAGCTGCCCCCGATCAAATGGGACCTGTCGGCGCGGCGGGTGATGACACTGGGCTGGGCCGATGGTGTCCCGATGGGGGACAATGCGGCAATTGATGCTGCGGGGCACGATCGAAAAGCACTGAGCGAGCGGGTGTTGCAATTGTTTTTGCAGCACGCCTTACGCGACGGTTATTTTCATGCGGACATGCATCAGGGCAATCTGAAAGTTGCGCCAAACGGCAACATCATCGCCTATGATTTCGGGATCATGGGCCATATCGATGAATATACCCGCCGGGTTTATGCCGAAATTCTGTTCGGCTTTATCCGGAAAGATTACAAACGTGTCGCAGAGGTGCATTTCGAAGCCGGGTATGTGCCCGCAGACAAGGATGTCGATGAATTTGCCCGCGCCCTGCGCGCTGTTGGCGAGCCTATTTTCGGAATGGACGCAACGCAGATTTCCATGGGGCGTTTGTTGAACTATCTGTTTGAGGTGACAGAACGGTTTGGTATGGAAACCCGCACCGAACTGATCCTTTTGCAGCGCACCATGGTGGTGGTGGAAGGGGTTGCCCGTTCGCTGAACCCACATATCAATATCTGGCAGGTCGCGCGCCCGACAGTGGAAGATTACATCAAGCAATCAATCGGTCCGAAGGCCATTGTGAGTGATCTTGCCAAGACCGCGCGGGTGATGGCGCGTTTCGGCCCACGATTGCCCGGATTGGTCGAAGCGGCGTTGATCCGGCAATCGAACGAGGCCATGGCGCCCGCGGAGGCGAAATGGCCCGCAGCCGTGTTTTGGGCGCTGCTGGGCGGCGGGCTGGGTGCACTGTTGTTCTGGGTTTTGCAGAATTGGACGCATTTGCCGGATTTCTGATCGGTAGCGGCCCGGAACGGACTTACTGGTTTGTTGTACTTGGCGTGCTTGTACCGCCGGTGCCAGCCAGCGCGCCGGCGACGGCCAGGCCGATCAACGGCGTCAAAAGCGGTATGAGGTTTGTCGGGTTCCCCAAGGCAGGATCGGGCGGGACGCCAAGGCATTCATCATTTCCCAGATTGTCCGGATTCTGGCAGTCAAGCGTTTGCGCGCTTGTCGTTATCGGCCAGATTGCAAGCAGAGTTGCGCCAATCAGGCCGGACCTGAAGGCCGAACCGACCCTGTAATACAGGTTTGATCCCGATGGTACGGGCAAGTGTTGTGTCCTGTCAGCATTGATGCGCATGAACATCACCTTTCTTAATCTGGCGTTAACCCAATCGTTGCAATTTGAACGAACCAAATTTCAAACCGATTGGTCTGAGTATTCGCGACATGACACAACACGAACCGCGGTTCCTGCCGGACCCGAATGGCCCTGCCGAACAAACGACCGCACCTTTCCGGGCCGATTTTCGAACGCTGCTGCTGACACTGTGGCGGGGCAAGATGATCATATCGGCCGCAAGTGTAGTCGCGGTTTTATTAACAACTTATTACGTTTTTGCCGTTGCAACGGCACTTTACACATCAAGCGTTGTGGTGATTTTCGATACCCGCCAAACCAGCGTTGTGGCATTGCCCAGTGTCATCGCAGCCGTATCCGGTGAACCGTCATCCGTAACGTCAGAAGTGGAAGTTTTGCGCGCGCGCACCCTCATGACAGACGTTGCGCGCCACTTGCACCTGATGTCCGATCCGGAATTCAACGCCGATCTGCGCGAACCAGGGCTGAAAACGCGTTTGCGCAGCGGAATTGAATCCGTCCTCGGTGGCGGCCAAAGTTTTGGTCCGCCGGCAACGGATGATGACAGGACGGGGCGCGATCTGGACAGGATCGTAAACGTTTTGCTGTCCAAGGTTTCGGTGCGCAATATTCCGGGAAGTCATGTCTTCAGGATTTCCGTGACGACCCAATCGCCTGAAAAATCGGCGATAATCGCCGATACCATCGCCAGATTGTACATCGACAACCAGATGAATGAAAAACAACACGCCACCGAGCACGCGGCGAAATGGCTGGCAAGCCGCGTTGCTGAACTGCAATCGCAACTGGAAGATGCAGAAGCGCAGGTGGCGCAGTTTACCGCCGCAACTGCGTTGATTTCTGCCCCTGCCCTTCAGGTTCTTGAGCGGCAGTTGAAGGAATTGCGGGCGCGCATTGCTGCGGCGCATACGCGGAAGGCAAAAATGCAGGGACTGTTGGGCAAGATGGTGGATGCGCAAACGCCACATGACAAGGTCGCAGTGGCAGATGATGTTTTGTTGACGCAAATGTTGTCATCAGGGCGCCTAACCCCCGATCGTATTGCCGAATTCGATGACCGGTACCGCGATATCCTGTCACGTGTCCGGATTGAAGCTGACCGGGCAACGCTACAGCTTGCGGCTTTGCAAGCGTCCGAAACCAAGCTTGACCTGCAGATCGATCAACAAGGTCAGGACCTTATCGCTTTGCAGCAATTGACCCGCGAAGCCGCCGCAACGCGCCTTTTGTACGAGCATTTTCTAAGCCGTCTGAAGGAAACATCAGCGCAAAAAGGTATTCAGCAGGCGGATAGTCGGGTGTTGTCGCATGCCGTTGTCCCAAGCTTTGCGCATAGCCCGCGAAAATCGTTGATCATCACGATGGCGGCCCTTTTCGGTCTCACCTGCGGAGCGCTTTACGTGCTGGTGCAAGAAGCCGCCAATACGTCATTTCGCACGGCTGCGGCATTAGAGACGTTTTCCGGCCTGCCTGTTCTGGGGCAAATACCTGCACTTGATGTGGGGCGCGTTCAGCCTGCCCGTTTGAACCTAGCCTGTGATGCACGCCGCATGGAAGCCATGCGGGGCCTGCGCACATCTATTCTTCTGTCCCAGAAAGAAAGTCAAAAACAGGTCATTCTGGTCACTTCCGCAATGCCCGGCGAAGGAAAAACCACAATCGCGTTGAGCATGGGCGAAGTATTGAGCGGTTTGGACAAGAAAGTGCTGGTTGTCGAAGGCGATGTCAGACGGGGCAGACTGCGCCAACAATTCAAAGATCTTCCTGAGGCGGGAATCGTGTCTATCCTGAACGAAACGGCACAGATCGGGGAGGGAATCCATCGCCCCGAAGGGTATGGCGCGGACATTTTGGCGGCGAATTCAACACGCAAGAACCCGGCGGATCTGTTTTCTTCACGGCGCTTTCGCGATCTGGTGCAAACGCTTCGCGCGCAATACGACTACATTATCATTGATACGCCACCGGTTCTGGCGACCCCCGATGCGTGCATTCTGGCGAAACAGGCCGATACCGTTCTTCTGACTGTGAAATGGGACAGCACATCTGATGTGCAAATCCGTGAAACGCTGAGGCTGTTCCGAAGTACCGGTGTGAACGTTTCCGGGCTGGTGCTGACCCAAATCAGTCTGAAAGGCATGAAAAGATACGGTTTAGGCGGCAAACACAGTTGTTATGCCGATTATGCGGCACGGGGTGCGCCCGTATCTTAAAAACTTGGCCGTGATCAGGAAAAACGACCGTCCAACGCCTGATAGGTTTGTTCAATACCATCGCGCAGGGAACGCACGTTGTTCCATCCAAGGGCGTGCAGTTGCGAAGAATCCATAAGCTTTCTTGGTGTGCCATCGGGTTTTGACGGATCAAAAACCAGTTCGGCCTTGTAGCCGACAACATCGGCAATCGTTTCGGCCAGTTCGCGAATGGTGACCTCGGAACCTGATCCCACATTCAGAGGGACATCGCCGGAGTAGGATTTCAGCAAGAACACAAGCGCATCCGCAAGATCATCGACATGCAGGAATTCGCGCAACGGTGTTCCGCTTCCCCACAGCGTTACGGATTTGGCGCCGCTTTCCTTTGCTTCGTGAAACTTTCTGAGAAGTGCGGGCAAGACGTGGCTTGTTTCAAGATTATAGTTATCGCCCGGTCCGTAAAGGTTGGTTGGTTGTGCGGAAATGAAATCACAGCCGTATTGCTTGCGATACGCCTGACACATCTTGATACCCGCGATCTTGGCGATCGCGTACCATTCGTTCGTGGGTTCAAGAGGGCCTGTCAAAAGAGCATCTTCGCTGATCGGCTGTGGCGCCAATTTGGGGTAGATGCAGGACGACCCCAGAAACAAAAGTTTTTCGACCCCGCATTGATAGGCGGCATGAATAACGTTTGTTTCAAGTACCAGATTATCGCGCAGGAATTCCGCCGGCATCGTATTGTTGGCATGAATTCCGCCAACTTTCGCCGCCGCCAGAACGATGGCATCCGGGCGGGTTTTTTCCATCCAGCGATCAACGCCAGCCTGATCCGTCAGATCGACAACATCGCGCCCGGCCGTGATTATTTCACAATCTTCACTTGCAAGGCGACGGACAACAGCGCCACCAACCATGCCGCGATGCCCAGCGACCCAAACACGTTTGCCGGACAGATCAAACATCATCCTTCGCGGTCCTTGCGCGATTTTTCACGCGCCACGACTTTCAGATCGCTTTCAACCATTTCACGCACCATTTCCGACAGGGTGGTTGTATAGGTCCATCCCAGTTTTTCACGCGCCTTGGTCGGATCGCCAATCAACAGGTCAACTTCGGTCGGACGGAAATACCGGGCATCCACTTCGACCAGAACCTGACCGGTTTTTTCATCGATGCCTTTTTCGTCAACGCCCGTACCGCTCCATCCTATGGAAATACCAACGGCTGCAAACGCGGCGTCAACAAAACTGCGCACGCTTTGGGTTTCCCCTGTTGCCAGAACGAAATCTTCCGCTGTCTCCTGCTGAACGATGCGCCACATGCCTTCCACGTAGTCACGTGCGTGGCCCCAATCGCGCTTGGCATCCAGATTGCCAAGATAAAGTTTGTCTTGCAGTCCAAGGCTGATCGCTGCAGCAGCGCGGGTGATTTTGCGGGTTACAAAGGTTTCTCCGCGCAACGGGCTTTCATGATTGAACAAGATACCATTGGACGCGTGCATCCCGTATGCCTCGCGGTAGTTGACGGTGATCCAGTAGGCATAAAGCTTTGCCGCTGCATAGGGCGAGCGCGGGTAAAAGGGTGTTGTTTCGCTTTGCGGGACTTCCTGAACCAGACCGTAAAGTTCGGATGTAGACGCCTGATAGAACCGGCAGGTTTTTTCCATGCCCAGAATCCGGATTGATTCAAGCAGACGCAGGGTGCCCATACCATCGGCATTGGCTGTGTATTCCGGGGTATCAAAACTGACCTGAACGTGGCTTTGGGCCGCAAGGTTGTAAATCTCGTCAGGTTTGATTTCCTGCACGAGACGGATCAGGTTTGTGCTGTCGGTCATATCGCCATAGTGGAGCTTGAATTTGACTTCGCGGTCATGCGGATCCTGATACAGGTGATCGATACGCGACGTATTAAAAGACGAGGACCGGCGTTTGACCCCGTGTACCTCGTAGCCTTTTTTAAGCAAAAGTTCTGCCAGATACGCACCATCCTGTCCGGTGACGCCCGTTATCATTGCACGTTTTGTCATCAAATTTTCCATTCTTTCAGGCGCAAAAATCTGTTTGAAGCCTGTGCTAAACCGCGAGTGCCCGGATGTGAAGGCGGCAATTCATTCGCGTCATTCGCGCGCGTAGACGTCCTCATACCGCACAATGTCGTCTTCACCGACATAGGCACCGGTCTGAACTTCGATCAGGACCATCGGAACCTTGCCGGGGTTTTCCATACGGTGAACAGCGCCCAGCGGAATGTAGACCGACTGGTTTTCTGTCACCAGTTGCACCTTATCGTCAATCGTGACCTTTGCAGTGCCTTCCACAACGATCCAGTGTTCGGACCGGTGAACATGCGATTGCAGCGACAACGCCGCGCCCGGATGGACAACGATACGCTTTACCTGAAACCGGTCACCGACCACCAGACTTTCGAACCATCCCCAGGGGCGGTGATCCTTGGGAAAGGCCACAGCCTGCGTCGCACCCTTGGCCGAGAGCGCCGAAACAGCAAGTTTTACATCCTGCGCCCGGTTCATATCTGCGACCAGAACGGCATCATTCATGGCAATTGCCATTATGTTCTTCAGGCCGATACCGACCACTTCCAAGGTTTCGCTTTCGGATCGCAAAAGCGTATTTTCACAATCAATGGCTGTTGCCGGACCGCTGGTAGACACACCATCCTTGTCGGGATTGGTTTCGCGCCAGACGGCATCCCAGCCGCCAAGATCAGACCAGGCACTGGTGAAGGGAACAACCGAGAGGTTGTCGGCCCGCTCCATCACGGCATAGTCGATCGAAATGTCATTGCAGTTTGACCAGTCATCCGGTGCAAGCCGCAAAAAACCCAGATCTGTTTTGGCGTTGTTTATCGAGGCCTGAACAGGGTCGATCAGGTCAGGTGAATGGGCTTTGAAGGCAGCGATGATTTCGCTTGCCCGACACAGGAAAATGCCGCCGTTCCAAAGAAAGTTTCCGGCTTTCAACATCTTTTTTGCGGTGGTGGCATCTGGTTTTTCGACGAATTTCGACAGGGCAATCGGGGCACCGGACCCGTCTGGCTTTTTGGACAGTTCCAGATAGCCATAGCCGGTTTCGGGACGATCCGGTGTGATACCAAAGGTAACAAGCTGGCCTTTTTCCACAGCGGCCAATCCCTGTTCAACGACCCCGTGAAATGCGCCCGCGTCAGGCACCACATGGTCTGACGGCGCGATAAGCATGATTGCATCGGGATCGGATTTTGACAGGTAAAGCGCCGCCGCAAGGATGGCCGGGGCCGTGTTTCTGCCTTGTGGTTCGATCAGAATTGCACCGGGGTCAATGCCGACTTCGGTCAATTGTTCTGTCACGATAAAGCGGAAATCCGAATTTGTAAGAATGACGGGTGCATTGAAAGACAATGACTGCGTCTTTCCCGACATGCGCACGGCCGATGCCTGAAACAAGGATTGCGCGTCGATCAATGGTGAAAATTGTTTGGGATAGCTTTTGCGCGACAATGGCCAAAGACGGGTTCCAGACCCACCGCATAACAGAACCGGATAAATTGATTGCATGTTCTAACCCTGACAAATCCGTCTATTTCAAAAACGTCCGCCTTCGTGATCGTACGCCTATTCCGAATAGCAGATTGGCACCGATTTGAAAGGTATCGACAGGCGCAATGCTGGCTGCGGTGCATCGAAAATACAACGCAACGCCCACCGTCACGGTCCGGTTATGTTTTGGACAGGTTCGCACTGCATGTTTGGCGCTGATTTTGCAGGAGTTAGAAATGCCAATCCTTGACCACTTTTCAAGTTTCCAGCCCGGATTATCCGCCCCTGCGACCGGCGGTTTTTCGATTGTACCGGATGATAACACTGATCTTGGCGTCTTGCCGCGGGCCATCATGGTTGCCGCAGGAGGTGACGTAGGCGCAATTCTGATGGATGGCAGTACCGTTGTCTTGCCGGGGCTTGCCGCCGGCGTCGTCTATCCTTTTCGGGTAAGGCGTGTTCTTGGCAGTGCAGGCGGTACAACCGCGTCCGGCATTATCGGGTTATACTAATGATTGGCCTGGGGTTTGATTGTACGTCGCGCGCGCGCCAGCAGTCTTTTTTCGGTCCGCCGGACGGATTGGGATGGGACGGTTCTGTTCTTGCGCTGGATGTGCGCATGTCCGCCGGTGGTGCCTTTCGGTTGAATACGGACCCACGTCAACTGGTTGATCCCTTGATCTGGGACGGTGCGGCCCTGCATGTGGACGGCGTTGATGGCGATGATGGCAACAGCGGCTTTGGCAGCATGGATGGCGATTTCACAAATGCAAAACGTTCCATTCATGCCGCTTTCAGCGCGGGCAATGCAACAGGCGCGGCGTATCGCATTCTGATCAAATCAGGTGAATTCGAGGGCAGCGCCTTTACCAAAAACGGACAGATCGAACCTGCCTATCCGGTTGCCGTGATCGGTTGGAATGGCCCGGTTTGGTACCGCACAGGCCCGTTTGAAGCCGAATGGAGCGATGCAGGCGGCACATATTCCGCCGGAATTACATCCTTGAACAGGGTGTTTCGCACCGATGTGCGAACCGAAAACGGGCTTTATTCTGAACTGGTGCAAGCCAACGATCTGGTGGCCTGTCAAGCGACGGTCAACACCTGGTTCAAGGACGGATCCGTTTTGCACGTGAACATCGGTCGCGCACCCGGCCCGCGCGATATTGCTGCAATCCGAAACTTCAACGGGGCGCGATTTCTGGATCATTCCGATGATCTTTATCTGGAGAATATCCACATCGAAGGTGGCATTACAGGGGCTTTGCACTGCGATGCAGCGGCAGATCGCAACGTTGTTGGTGTGTCCTGTTCCTTTCGGTATTCATCGCCTTCAAATACAGCGTCGCCTCTGGATGCGGTGCGGATACGACGGACAAACGGATTAATCGCGTTTTTTGATTGTGATGCATCATGCGGAGCGAAAGACGGGTGGAGCTTTCATCAGGATGACGCCAACGCGATGCAGGTGGTCCTATCCAATTGCACAAGCTTTGAAAACGGCGCGTTTTCGGCAACGTCCTGCAATGCCGTGACAGCGCATGACAGCGTTATCGCGGCCATTGTTGGCGGCCGTTTCGGGTATTCGCGCAACGGAGCCGAGGTGCATGTGGTGCAAAACGCCAGAATGTGGGTGATCGGAGCCTATGTGACGGCGCGGGATCCGGATGGCAGTTGCGTGACGTTCAAATCTTCAAACGAAACAAACCTTTGGCTGGAACAAACGCGGGCCGATGCCGCGGGAGGCGCGATCGAAAATCTGGATATCGAAGCAAATGGCGGCAGCGTCTTTGTCAGGGGCCACATTGCCGAAGCGGGCGTGAACGCGATTTATGGCGGCGGGTCAATTTTGGCGTTCTGACAGCCACGGCCCGGTCTTTTCCGGGTCGACACAATGGAAAGGTAAAGATCGTGCCAGTCGGGCAACGGGTCCGAACATACACGCTTGTGCATTTCGGCCTTTGTCAGGGTCGATTCCAATGTCTGATCTGAGATGTCGGAATATCCGTATATCGACGGAACAGAAGGATGACACAATCGTTGCGGGCCTATGATGGGCAGGCCGAAATACCTGTATTGCAAAATTCTGTTGCTTTGGTGCGTCTGGTATTCAACCCCCGGCCTGTCAAGATAAGGGGCAAGCCCGATGTCGGCGTGCCGGATATATCCGGCGGTCAATTCAAAGGGTTGTTCATGATGAAAGATCAGGTTTTCCGGACAATCCGGGGGCGGATCGCCCCGCAAGCGGCCCAGTATGTGCAAGCGCCAGCCGGGCCTTAATCGAGCGATGGCCAGAACCGCCCCGATATCGAATTGCGTGGTGCCCGCACATACCGCTTCATAGCTTGCGCGATTTGGCCCGTACGGGTTTGGCATATCAGTGTCGTAGAGTTTCTTGGGAATTCCGATCGGATCAATCGCGACCGTTTCATGGGTTGGAAACTTCCGCGCCAGGATCGGGCTTGCCATACTAATCCGATCAAACAGGTGGGCATGGCGCACTTCGGCCTGTCGCACAAAAGGCGGAAGCCCCAGCAGATCGACATCGTCGCTGACCCGATAGACAAGGGCCGCGTGCGGCGCATAGCGGGAAACAATATCTGCCAGGACAATGGGTGGCCCGCTTTCAACGATAACAAGATCGGCACCGGGCAAGGATGCGCGCAACCGTGACCGCCAATAGGTATGAAACGCCCGGTGCAGGGGGCGCGCAATTCTGTCCAGCCGGACATTGCGCAGGCTGAACGGGTGGATCGGCGCGTAGCGGAATATTTGTGTCAGAGTGTCGTCAATGATCTGTGTTCCGGTTTTTGGCGGCGCATAAAGCGATTGAAACCGCCGGTCCCCGCGCAGACGCGAAACCCAACTGTACCCGGTGGTGATGATCGTGACATGCCAGCCGTGCGCACGCAGTTCATCTGACAGCCACAGAATATTCGCGCGTCTTTTCTGAACCGCGAAATGGCCGGTCAGAATGACAGCTTTCTTTTTTGGCACCGTCATGGGCGGCTTTCCTGCGATTTAAAGACAAACGCCAAATCCGTGATGGATTCCTTGGCCATCAAGCGGATCAGAATTGCGTAGATCGAAAGGCCCACCACCACGAGCAACCCCAATTGCAAAGGGTCCGAGAGGTTTTGCAGCGCCGGTGTCCGGGCCAGCGCATGTATCATGAACCCCATGGATAAGGCCGCCATCACGGGCCATGCAGCGGCGCGCGCTGTTGGTTTGACCGGAACGTCTATTTTGGGCGGTACGGTGCAGAACATGCAAATTGAAATGCACATGCCTGCCACAGCGGCACTGCCCGCGACAGCCGTTGCAGAATATCCCAATGCCGGCCAAGCCAGAACAGCAGACAAGATCAACAATCCAAGACTGCGCCACAGCGCGACATCGGCCCGACCCGCTGCAACAGACGCCTGAAGCAGTATCATCGACACGGCATTTGCCAAACCCAGGAAACACAAAAACTGAAACATGGCGGCGCTGGATCGGGCATGATCGGGCCCCACAAATACCGCCAGTATCAGCGGCGCGGTGCATGCAGCACCCAAATAGACGGGCGCCGAAACAAGCGCAGACAGGCGCACAGCGCGGGGAACCGTGCGTTCAAACCAGCCGTTGCCACGACCGGACCCCGACAAAAGCGGCAAGGCCAGATACCGCGCCGGAGCCACGGCAATTGCATCCAGCAACCCCAGAAACCGCATTGCGATCTGAAACGCACCCGCGTCTGCCAGACCTAACCAGTAGCCAACGGACAATTGCAGCAGGGGTTGCAACGCATTGGACACCAATGCCTGCCCCGACAAAACAAGAACCGAACGCGCAGGGCCAAAAAGATGCTTTGGCCGTGGCAGGCATGACGGACGCCATCGTGCAATGAATAGGGCACTCACTGCCCCCAGAACTGCATTTGCAATCAAAAACAGGACCAGCGACCAGGGGCCAAGGCCATGGCTGGCCGCAACAAACGTCAATCCGGCGGAAACCGATTGAACGGCCATGGTACGCAGCGCCAATGCCCTGACCCGCAGAGAATGGCGCAAGATACCTTCTGGCACTGCAGCCAATCCATTGAACAGCGGAACGATTGCAAGTGATGCCATCATCGGGCCAACGGGCAGTTCACTTTCAGAGAGAAAACCGACCATCCGGGATGCAAAATAAAGCAAAGCTGCCAGTGCAAATGCAACACAGATCGAGATAACAAAAAGCGCATCGGTTTCCTTGCCATGTGCAAGGTTCGAACGTGCGACAATGTCAGCATCCGTTATGCCCGTCCGGTGCACCACCTGAAGAAACCGCAGCGGCGCGGCGGCCACGGCAAAGGCCCCGATTTCAGCCAGCGACAACCAGTTGGCGATACAAATGAAAACGAGGGCCGCAATGGCGAACCTGCTCCACTGCAGAACGATCGACCACAGACCAAGCGATATGTTGGAACGGTTCACCGCCACTGCTCTGCCCATCGCAACATTGGCTTTTCGATCCTATAATAGACACAAACACTGGCCAAAATCGCTGCCCCACAGACCAGAACAGTGAACAGCAAGGCAGCGAGCGGCGAAGCCGGTAGAAAGGGAAGCAGTATCAAGGTGGCGGCACGCAGCACAAAACGATGCGACAGGTAGAGGGCATAAGACGCATCGCCCAACACGATGCCAATGCGCGGCGCCCATGTCTGTTCACTGAAAAGAACCGGAGCAGCAACAATGAATGCGGCGGGTATCCCGCTGCTGATGAACCTCGGCAGACCGGATACCATTGTGTTCAGAACCACCAACCCGCCCAATCCGATGGCAAAGACAACCACGCCGCCTTTTTTGCGCGTCAGTCCCGCAATCTGGGCGCGGGCGATCAGTATGCCAAACACAAAAGTCAGAATGATCGGATTGGTCCAAAACGCCAGCATCGTTTGATCCGGTCGAATGATCAGGCCGATCACGCTCAGGCCGGAAAGAACGCCAAGGGCAGCAACAAAAGCCGCACCGCGCGGCAACGCCAGAGCAAGCGCCATGATCCCGTAAAAGAACATCTCGTAATTCAGGGTCCAGCCCAGCGACAGGATCGGGGCGATACGACCGTCATACCGTTCATAGGGAACGAACAAATAGGACGAGATGACCTGTGCAGGATCAAGAACAGTGTCTTTTACGCCCCCCGGAACAAAGACAAGCGCAGCAAGCATGAGCGTTGTGAAGAGATAATAAAGTGGCACGACACGCAGAATCCGGTGCCAGATAAAACGCAGCGAAGCGTGCCGTGTTCCCCAGATCCGCGATGCCGAAAGGGTTATGATGAACCCGCTGATGACAAAGAAGATATCTACGCCGCGCGTCCAGGGCAGACCGCTCAACGCAAAGCTTTGATCGAAATAGTGTTCCGCCTCGGCCAGAACATGGCCGACCAGCACCATGATCGCGGCAAGAGCACGCAGCACTTGAATGCCCGGATGCCTAGACATGGTGTTGCGCACCATACCGGGGGCCGTGCCGTGCCTGTCGCGACAGATGACAGAGGGAGGCCAGAATGATCAGTGAGAAAAAGAAATTGTGATGGGTAAAGTAAGTTCCATGCATGGAGAACAACAAGGATGCCGCGATTTGTCCGTATACCAGCGCGCCAAGCGGGCTTTGCGATCCGGCCCAATAGGCATAGCGGAACACGGCCGCCATCAGGGCCACGCAAAGAACACCGATGACCGGGCCGAAATCAACGTAAGGTGCGGTGAAAATCGAAAAATCGCCGCCGCCGCGCACGTCTTCAATTGCGATCAGACGGTCGGACAGAAGCGTGGTAAAATACCCGTCGGTAAATGAAAAAAACAACAGACCGCGTAACGAGAACATACCGAATGTGTGGCTGATCTCGGATTTCAGGGGACGGTACGAGTTCCACAAATCATTGACGAAGTAGAACGCAAGCTTTTGCAGCCCGATATCAAAGGCAGAGCGATCAAGGCTTGGGTTGGTGATGGCTTCGCGCAGGACCCATGTGGCCAGAAACAGGAAAAGACCCAAAGGCAGGTAGGCCAAGCCCACAAACCGGCCGCGCACCATGCAAACACCGATATAGGCCGACAGCAGGAACTGTAGCAAAAGCAACCGCTGCGACATCACGATGGGGAGCACCAGTAGCGCAATCAGATTGATGGCGAAGGTGATCTGGCACAGGCGTCTGCTTTTTTGGCTTAGCGGGCAACGGGCCTGCAACGCCAGCAATATGGCCGCCATGGCACCGGTCGCCGGCAAAGCCGCATAGAACAGCCGCATCCCGGTGAAGAGTTTATTTTGCAGCAGAAGATCGCGCGCGCCCAGCGAGTCTAAATAGACAAGGGCGGCCAGCGCCCTGATCCCGCCGACAGACTGCGCCGTGGTTGCGATCCAGATGGCCGTGACCCCCAAAAGCAGCAGATTGGTGCGAAAACACAATAAGGCTGCACGGTCTACATCAAGCGGGACATGGGCCGTTGGATTTGGCGAAAGAACGGTTTTGACAGCAAAATCAACCGTCAGGTAAACAAACAGGCATAGCGCGATCCAAACACTGCCCAGAACCGAAAACCCGTCTGTAGACAGGTCTTCGCGCGCCATGAAAACCGGCAGCAGATCAAACACATCCGGTAAAAGCAGGGCGCATCCCGCCACGAAAAAAGTAAGCGTCCAACAAAAGCAGATAAGCGCAGGCGGCGACAACAGGGATACGTTCTTGCGCATCAGGCGCAGTGCCTCAGCGTCTGGGCATGTTCATAAATCGCGATGTCGGGGCTGCAAATGGCGCACAGACGGCGCAGCAGATCACCATCTGGCAGGTGCCCGGGCCTTGGTGCCCTGTTGCGATGAAGCGCCGGAACTGGAATGCCTGATAACGCGTTCAGCGCCTTGTGAAAGGATCGCGCACGCGACAGATCGCCGATCAGCGTAAACTGCCCCAATGCGGATTTTGCGGTTTCGATGGCCTGATCCAGATCATTGGTTTCAAAAGGAAGGGTTCGGCCAAAGTAGAACAGGTACTGTGCGCCCAGCCGGGCCGCATCCGGACTGTCCAGAAACGCATCAAGTGTTGCCGCGCGATCCGCGCTTGGGTGATGGCGCTGCAAGTAATGGTAATGCGACAGGAACCGGTCCACCGGATGGCGCAGCAGCGTCACGTATGCGCTGGAGCCACGGTATCTGTCATGCAGATCCGGATGATAGCGCGCATGAACACTGATGCATCGGTAATTCTGCGCCAGTAAATGTGCCAGCATCACATCACGCACGGCGTATTCCGCCTTGATCCGGGCCAGCCCGTGCGCTGCGGGATAAAGCGCGCTTTGCACCGCACGGCTTTCGCCCAGCGCAATGGTCGCCTGCGAATAAAAGAACCGCAATCGCAACGCAGACCCGAAACTGGTTCCGCCGCATTTGGGCACATGAATGTAAACGAGGCTATGCAACAACAGGCACCCTTTGACAGACCAAAGCGGTCTTGGATGAACCCGGTTTAGCCTCGGGATCGTTAATCATCAGTTAACCAAAGTGACCGTAGGGTTTTTTTGACGCAAACTGGCGCGGGCCCATTGAATGCATCTGGTTCATGTTGTGACGCGCCTGTTGCAGGCCGGATCCGAAGAGAACACGATCGCCACCTGCTTGTGGCAGGCGCGGGCTAGGCACCGCGTGACGTTGCTTTACGGACGTGACTTTGATCCGGTCTGGAAGCACAGACCACTGCCGGGTGTCACGCTTGTTTGCGTACCGGATATGGTACATCCGATCAGCCCGGTTCAGGATGCCCGTGCCATTTTCGCATTGCGCCGACTCTATGCGCATTTGCAACCTGATGTCATTCACACCCATCAAAGCAAGGCTGGTATTCTTGGCCGGATTGCTGCGCGGGCGGTTCCAAAAGCGCGCGTGGTGCACGGCATTCATATCGTGCCTTTCCAAGATGCGAACTGGTTCAAGCGAAAGGCCTTTGTAATGGCCGAACGGATCGCAGCGCGAAATACCGATCTGTTTATCGCCGTGTCACAAAACACCGCTCAGCAATATGTTTCGGCAGGAATCTGCGAAAACAAATCCGCGCATTGCGTCTATTCGGGCATGGCACTGAACGCATTTCAAAACCCGAGCATCCCAGCGGACTGGCGCGAAATCTTGGGGCAGAAAAACCGTCCACCCGTTGTTTTGATGATGGCCGCGTTCGAGAAACGCAAACAGCATATCGCTTTTCTCAACGCCTTTCGCATCGTGTTAGAGCGCTCGCCGAATGCGAAATTGTTGCTGGCGGGGGCTGGCCCGCTGGAAGGTGCAGTGCGCAGCGCTGTCGTTGATTTAGGATTGTCGGACAGCGTTGTTTTCTGCGGGCACCGCCCTGATCCACATGCGCTTTTCGCCTTGGCAGATGTCAGTGTTCTGACCTCTCTGCGGGAAGGTTTGCCGCGGGTTGCGGTACAATCTGTTGCTGCGAACTGTCCGATCGTCATCAGCGCCTTGCCCGGGATCGAGGAAATCGTGAAGCATGACGTGAACGGGTTGATTACACCGGCATCCGATGTTGTGGCTGCGGCACAGGCCGTTTCACGGATATTGACCAATGCGCAGTTGCGGCACCACCTGCAAGACGGTGCACGCGCCACGGATGTCAGCCACTGGGATATGGACAGGTTGGGTGAACGCACAACGGCGCTTTATGGCCTTACGCAATGACACCGGTGTTCGTGAACGCGCGATTTCTGACACAACCGCTTTCCGGTGTTCAACGCTACGCCCTTGAAATCTGCCGGGCGCTTGACGGGCTTGCCGCGCAACGGTCCGTCGGACCCATCGTTGCGCTTTATCCCGCCCGACAGAAAGTGGTTGATCCCGGATGGCAGAATATCGAACTGAGGCGCGTGCAGGGCGGGCGCGGTCATTTCTGGGAACAGACCGCGTTGTGGCAGGCCAGCCGCACCGGGCGGCTGATCAGTCTTTGCAATTCGGGCCCCTTGCGGCATGACAACCAGATTGTGGCGCTGCAGATGCCAATATTTACGCCATTCCCGGCGCATTTTCACATTCATACCGGATTTTTCACAGCTGGATGCGGCCCCGTTTGGCACGGCGGGCCCGTCGATTGATCACGGTCAGCGCGTTTTCCGCCCAGGAACTGGCGCGCTATTGCGGCCTGTCTGCAACTGATTTCAGGGTCATTCCCAACAGCGCGGATCATCTGGCAGGCACTGCACCCGATCTGGCCCGTCTCCATCGGTTCAACCTGAAACCCGATCAGTACCTGCTGGCCGTGGGCAATCAAAGCCCGAACAAGAACATTGCGCGTTTGATTGCGGCCCATGCCCAATGCCCCGACGCCCCTGTTTTGGTCATTGCCGGGGGCGGGGCAAACGGATTGACACATGCGGACATCAAGGTCAATGACCGCATCCGCAATCTGGGACGGATACCGGACAATGATCTTGTCGCTTTGTATAAAGGCGCAAAAGGGTTCGTGTGGCCGTCCCTCTACGAAGGTTTCGGTATCCCGCCCCTTGAAGCGATGGCACTGGGCACGCCCGTTCTGTCATCATCCAGCAGCGCGATGCCAGACGTGTTGGGCGACGCTGCAATGTATTTTGATCCGTCCGACACAAATGACATTTTGCGGTGTTTGCGCGCGTTTCAAAACCTTGATCCCGTCAAACTGGACCAGATAACGGCATCCGGCTGTGCACAGGCGCGGCGCTATTCATGGATGGACAGTGCCAACACCCTGCTGGACATCGTGGAAGAGATGCCGATACCGGCATCATCTGCCCGTGCCCAAAAATTGATCAGCTTCCGGTCATCTTCAGAACACTGAATGCCGTTTGCCCGATCAATGCCAGATCGCGGCGCAGGCTCAGGTCTTCTACGTAGGACCGGTCCAGCGCGACGCGGTTCACATAACAGCCCGTGGTTCGCCCGTGGATTTGCCATGCCCCTGTCACCCCTGGCCGCACGGAAAGATAGGCCGCTTTGTGGGGTCCATACATGCCCAGTTCCGGCGCGGTTACAGGGCGCGGCCCCACGAATGACATATCCCCCCGCAAAACGTTCCAGATTTGGGGCAATTCATCCAAACCTGTGCGGCGCAGAAACAGGCCGACCGATGTGATCCGCGGATCATCTGTTAACTTGAACCGCATTTCCCATTCACGCGCCGCATGTATGTTCGCTGCTAGATACGATTTCAGTACGGTTTCCGCATCCGGCACCATCGATCGTATTTTCAGACAGTTGAACCGCGCTCCGTTTCGCCCGATCCGTTCGTGCGCAAAGAACACAGGGCCACCATCCATCCGGATCAGCGCACTCAGGACAAGGATAACCGGAGCGAGAACCGGCAAAAGCAGCAGCGCCAGTACAATATCAAAAAGCCGCTTTCCCGCACGCCCATAGAGATGGGCCGATGCTGTGCGTTCGGTGGCTTCAGGCCGCAGGTATCCGCCGGCGAAAGTGTGAATGTCGCGCATGGTAAAAATCCAGAATTCGGTGATTTGGCAATCACGGTTACTGGCAGATTAACGGTGCGCAGGGTTAATGAAGCGTAAATGGAAGAGCTAAAAATTTCGTTAATACTTATTAATAACAGTGGGATAGATCGAATGATCTACGCAGAACGGGCATCCGGATTTGCGATGACGGGTAGGAGGGTGTTTTCGTGTTTGTTGTATTTCTACCCCAGAATTAGCTAAATTCGTCAACAACCATGGGTTGTTAACCATTTGGCCGAATCGCCCATGTTAAGGCTTTGCCGTTGTGTCAACGAAAGGCCGCCCTTTATCGCAATGCCGTGCCTCATACCCCGATATGTTCTGGTTCTGGCCGGTGTTTTCGTCTTGCCTGCGTCCGGTTCAAACGCGCAGCAGATGTCACTTTTCGGGACGCCCGGATTGATTGACATGCCAACTGCGCGGACCGCGCAGGATGGGATCATAGGGATAGGTACCGCACAATTTCGCAACACTGGCCGCAATACACTGACGTTTCAGATCACGCCCCGTATTCAGGGGGCGTTTCACTATTCCACGCTGAACGGCTATGATGCCGATGGCGGTACACGATACGATCGCAGCTTTGACATTCACATGCTACTGGCCGAGGAAACCGACGCGCGCCCCGCCATTGCGCTTGGGCTGCGTGATTTTGGCGGAACCGGAATTTACAGCGGTGAATATGTTGTCGCGACCAAGGAAATCAGTCACGGGATCAGCCTGACCGGCGGGATCGGATGGGGACGGTTGGCGACCCGCAACAGTTTCGGATCGCCGTTTGCCTTCATCTCGGACAGCTTCAAAACGCGCCCAAAGCAGGGCAGCGGCGGTGGTGTACAAACCGGGCAGCCGGATTTTGACAGCTGGTTTCGCGGGGATGCCGCGTTCTTCGGAGGCATCCACTGGCAGGCAACGGACCAATGGTCCTTCGCGGCAGAGTATTCAAGCGATGCCTATCTGGACGAAGCGGCAAAAGGGGTGACACAGCAGGAAAGCCCATTCAACCTGAGCGCCCAGTACAAATGGGGCAATGGCGTTACGCTGGGCGCCTATTATTTATACGGAACTGAAGCGGGCGTTTCGCTCAGCTACACACTCGACCCGGCTTTGCCCCCAATCCCCGGTGGCATCGGGCCCGCCCCGCCCGCGATACTGCCACAACACCACGTTGCCGCAGCAAGCTGGAACATGCCCGAAGCCAAGACTGGGCCGCGCGAACACCTGACCCGCATTCTGGCGCAGGACGGTCTGATCCTGCACCGGTTTCACGTAGATGCCAAAACCGCCCGGATCGCGGTTGCAAACACACGCTTTGACGCCGGGGCACAAGCCATCAGCCGCACAGCGCGGGCAATGGCGAACACGCTTCCGCCCCACATCGCCATATTCGAAATCACCCTGATCACCCAAGGCATTGAAGTGACTAAAATCACGATTGACCGGACCAATCTGGGCGCATTGGAATTTTCACCCGATGCCGCGTGGCAATCTTATGCACGCAGCCGGATCAAAGATGCGTTCGGCGCAGATCAGGGCGATCCCGTTCCTGATCTTTACCCGATTTTTGACGCAGGATTGGGCGGGTATCTGGAAGTCGCCTTTTTTGATCCAGACAACCCTGTCCGCATCGAATTCGGGATCGAGGCCGAAGCGGAATACAGCCCAGCGCCGGGGTGGTTTTTGTCAGGCCGTATCCGACAACCGGTTGCCGGAAACCTTGATAACGCAACAAGGGTGTCCAATTCGGAATTGCCCCCTGTGCGATCAGACGTTTTTCGCTATGCGCAAGAATCCGACCTCAGGCTGTCCTATCTGACCGGCGAACATTTTTCCCGCCCGGCCAAGGATGTTTTTGCGCGTATGACGGTCGGGTATCTTGAACCGATGTTTGGTGGTGTTTCCGGTGAAATCCTGTGGAATCCGGTAAACAGCGCTTTTGCCTATGGCGCAGAAATCAATTACGCCGTGCAGCGCGATTTTGATATGCAATTCGGCTTTCAGGATTATGGCGTCGTCACCGGGCATGCATCAACTTATTATGATTTCGGAAACGGATTTCTGGGCCAATTGGACGTGGGCCGCTATCTGGCCAAGGATTGGGGCGCCACGTTCACGCTGGACCGTGAATTCAAGAACGGTTTCAAGCTGGGCGGTTTCGTTACGCTGACCGATGTGCCGTTCGACACCTTCGGCGAAGGATCGTTCGACAAAGGCATACGGCTGGAAATTCCGGTGTCGTGGCTGACCGGGCGGCCGTCAAAAGACACTGTCTCGCAAACCATTCGCCCTGTGTATCGCGATGGCGGTGCGCGGCTGGATGTGCGCAACCGCCTTTATGATGTGACGCGCGACTTACGACAACCGGCTCTTGCAAATCAGTGCGGGCGGTTCTGGCGATGATCGGGCGGATGGTACTTGTACTCTTTCATGTTTTCATGCTGACGGCGTGCACGCCCGGCCAATATGTTTTGGTTGACGCCATGCTGCCCGGCGACCAATCCGTCGCGCCGCCATCGCCACGTTTTTCGCAATTGGTCCGCGATGATGCACCTGCCCTTCAGGTAGGGATTGAAGCGTTGGACGTGGCCGGGGTGATGCGCCGCGATGCCATACGGGACGGATTTGAAACCTGGATCAGCCAGGACAGTGCAACCGTAACGCTGGCCCAGGGGATGCTGGTCGCAACACGCGGCTTTGGTGGCGATTTGATGGGATCGGATGTGTCGATGTCTGCCGCACTTGTTAAAGATGTTCGCGCCGGGCAGGCCACGCGATTTCACAGTTTTCTGGGTGGGAACGATCAGGTCGAAACGCGCAGCTATATTTGCACCGTTTCGTCGCGCGGGTGGCGCAGTTTGCGCATCGGCGATGCCGCATTTGACACCCGTCTGATGCAAGAGGACTGCGGCAATCCGGATCAAACCTTCATCAACCTTTATTGGGTCGATCCCGCGTCCGGTGACATTGTGCAATCCCGTCAATGGGCCGGTTCCTTTATCGGGCCGCTGGCGTTGCGGATGGTTCCAAAATGAGTCTGGAGAATTGAAAATGCGAAATTCGATAGTGTTTGGCGTGCTCCTCGCGCTTGGCGGATGTGGGGCGATCTACAAAAGCCCTTCGATATCCACACAGACGGCTTCGCAAACCCCTGTGCGTGTCCTGGCCATTTCGGGGGAAAACCTGTTGCTGGCGAATTCATCACCCTACAGGCCCAAAACCCTGCCTGCGGTTTTCAGCCAGACGGCCGGCACCGGCTCGGGCTTTGCAGGGGTGCAGACATATCCCCAGGGTGCGATAAGTGCTCAACCGCGGCCCGGTTCGATCGAAACACGTTTGCCGCCACAGGTGAAACACAGCCCCTACCGGTTCGGAATTGGCGATGTCGTTGTTGTGGCGACGCAAGGCGGATTTCTGTCAGAGGGTGGCGCATCGGATCCCGGTGTAATGCAAAATATCCGGCGCGGGCATACCGTTCAGGATGACGGCGCGGTTGCGATCCCCAATGTGGGCCGCGTCAGAATTGCGCATATGACCGTGGATCAGGCCGAAGCGACGCTGTTTCAGGCGTTTGTGGGAAACCAGATTGACCCGACATTCAGTCTTGAGGTTGCAGAGTTCAATGCGCACCGCGTTTCCATCGGCGGGGCCGTCGCCAATCCGGCAATCGCGGCGATCAAACTGACGCCCCTCTATCTGGACGAGGTCATTGCCGCCGCAGGCGGTATCACTGCAAGCGATCAGGATCACGCTTCGGTGCGGCTCTACCGCGACGGAAGCCTGTACCAGATTCCGTTGCAGCGCCTTTATTCCGATCCCAAATTGATGAAAACGCCACTGCTGGCAAATGATTCCATTTTTGTTGATACCGAATACGATCTGGCCAGAGCGCAGGCTTACTTTGAACAGCAGATATTGCTGGATGATGCGCGCCGCCAGTCCCGAGAACTTGCTGTACAGGAATTGCTGACGGAAGTGTCTTTGCGCAGGGCCAATCTGGAAGAGGCGCGATCAAATTTTCAGGTGCGCAGTGATTTCGGCGCAAATGATCAGGATCACGTTTATCTGACGGGCGAAGTGAAATCCCAGATGCGGTTTACACTGCCTTACGAACAACGCGCATCGCTGGCGGATGCGCTTTATGGCGCCGGCGACGGCGTTCTTGTCCGGACCGGCGATATCTCCGAAATCTATGTGTTGCGCGCATCGCCCGACCCGCGCGAATTCGGCGCGGTCACAGCCTGGCATCTGGATGCCCGAAATGCGGCCAATCTTACACTGGCAACGCGGTTCGAATTGCGCCCCGACGATATCATCTTTGTCGCCGAACAGCCGGTTACCCGCTGGAACAGGGTGATCCAGCAAATCACGCCATCGCTGCTGACCACTTCCATGGTGGCGGCCATCAACTAAGGTTTTCGCCCGGTCCTGAGCAGTTTAATCAAACCGACCGTATTTCGCGGGGCCGGGTCAATTTCCTGTTAGTTCTTGTCTGTTGTGCTGTCCGGGCGTCGTGGGGGCGCGGGCATTCGGCGTGCGTTTTAACGCCGGTCAATGGTGAGGTGATGTATGATGGGCAATGGGTGCGCCGGCACAACGCGCTGCGTGCGCAAATTTGGCCAGTGGATGCGGTGTTTCGCAGCCTGCCTTTTGTGTCTTGTCGGTCCGTCGTTTACGGGATCGGGACTGATCCGGGCGCAAGAGATTTCGGCGCGAGAGACGGTTGTCATCGGCAATGACCGAGGCGGGAAAATCCGGACCAAACTGGCCAAGCTGGCTGTGATCCGTGCCAACGGTCAAAAAATCGAACTGCGGGGGCGGGTCTGTTATTCAACCTGCACATTGTATCTGGGTCTGCCGCAGACCTGCGTATTGCCGGACACCAGTTTCGGGTTTCACGGGCCTTCGAATTACGGGGTTCGCCTGCGTCCGGAGGCGTTTGAATACTGGTCCCATCTGATTGCGGCGCATTATCCGGAACCATTGCGCGGATGGTACCTGAAAACCGGGCGGGCGCGGATCAATACCTACTACCGGATATCCGGAACAGAACTGATCCGCATGGGGCTGGCGCAATGCGCACCAACCCCGAAACAGTCTTAGGTTGATATCAAAGCCGCTCGATCGCCAGCGCGATGCCTTGCCCGCCACCAATGCACATCGTGATCAGCGCCCTTTTCCCGCCGATACGTTCCAGTTCGTACAGCGCCTTGATCGTGATGATCGCTCCGGTTGCGCCAACCGGATGGCCCAGCGCGATCGCGCCACCGTTGGGGTTTACCTTGGCTGGGTCCAGACCCAAGCCCTTGTTCACGGCACAGGCCTGAGCAGCGAACGCTTCGTTGCTTTCGATCACATCGAAATCCGCAACCGACAATCCTGTGCGCGCCAGCAGGTTTTCCACAGCAGGCACCGGCCCGATCCCCATCACCTCGGGGCGAACACCGGCGTGGGCATAGCCCAAAACGCGTGCTTTGGGTTTCAGACCTGCCTTGGCTGCCGCATCGGCTGTGGCCAGTACAATTGCTGCCGCGCCGTCATTGATACCGGATGCGTTGCCCGCCGTGACAGTCCCGTCTTTCTGGAACACGGTGCGCAATCCGGCCAGTGCGTCAGCGGTTGTGGCTTTGGGGTGCTCGTCAACTTCGAACGGCACGGTATCGCGTTTTACGCGTACTTCGACCGGCGTGATTTGCGATTTGAAATATCCGTTCTGCAATGCATTGGCCGCCCGGTTCTGGCTTTCCAAGGCAAAGGCATCCTGTGCGGCACGCGAAATATCATGTTCGGCGGCCACATTTTCGGCCGTCACACCCATGTGGCCGGTGCCGAACGGGCAGTTCAGCGCGCCCAGCATCATATCCAGCGTTCGGATATCCCCCATTTTCGCGCCCCAGCGCTGATCCGGGATGATGAACGGAGAACGCGACATGTTTTCCGCCCCGCCCGCCAGCGCAAATTCCGCATCCCCCAACATCAGGGATTGCACCGCCGACACGATCGCTTGCGCGCCGGACCCGCAAAGGCGGTTCACGTTCATCGCCGGGGTTGTGTCCGGAATTCCGGCCTGCATTGCGGCGACCCGCGACAGATACATGTCACGTGGTTCAGTATTGATCACATGGCCAAAAACGACATGGCCGATCTGGCCACCTTCGACACCGGACCGGCTCATCGCCGCTTTGGCCGCCGCGGCGCCAAGATCAATTGGGGGCGTTCCGGCCAACGCACCGCCAAAAGTGCCGATTGCAGTGCGGGCGCCGTCAAGAATTACGATATCGGTCATTTCGGGATTCCTTTGAAAGTTTTCAAAGCCAATAATAAGCAACGCAAGCCGGATGTCAGCCCAAAGATGCCAACTGAGCATTTTGCCACATTCGACCCACATCAGGCGACGTTGACAGCGCGGGTGGAACCGGCCAAGTTTCCGCCATGACGGAGAAAAGCGACGCTATCTTGACGAAACTGCCCGCCCGCCTGAAAGAAGCGCGGCGCGCACAAGGCCTTTCGCTGGACGCGGTGGCCAAACTGTCCGGCGTGTCGCGATCCATGGTCAGCCAGATCGAACGGGGCGAAAGCAGCCCGACCATCGCAACATTATGGAACCTGACACGCGCATTGCAGGTCGATTTCGCGGGCCTTCTGGATGCGAATCCCCTAAGCGACCAAATTGAAATCTTGCGTGCGGACCAGGTGCCTACGATCGACAATATGGGCGAAGGATGCCGTATTCTGATCCTGTCCCCACCCGATCAGGCTGGCCGGAATGAGGTTTACGAACTTCGCCTGGCACCCGGCGGCGTTCTGGACAGCCAACCGCACACGCGCGGTGCGCGCGAACATATTTCGGTGATCGAAGGGTATATCGTGGTGACATCCGGGGACGCCACCGAAGAACTGGGCGCTGGCGATACCGCCTATTACGCGGCAGATGTTGTCCACCGGATCACCGCGCCGACCGGTCCGGCCCGTGCGTTTTTGTTGGTCCAGAACGCCTGATTCCGGTATTACGGATTTTTTCCGTGATACTGTATTCTTTCGTTTGGGAATCGGTTCCGTCATGTTAGGATGACCGAAAGGAGCCTTTCATGACCGATGCCTTTCTTTCCCATATCCGCGACAGCCTGACCCAGATTGAAACTGACGGCATGACCAAGCGCGAGCGTTTGATCACGTCCCCTCAAGGTGGAAAGATCGCGGTTGGCGGGCGGCAGGTCATCAATCTTTGCGCCAACAACTATCTTGGGCTTGCCGATCATCCTGACCTGATCAAGACGGCGAAATCCACGATGGATACAAAAGGGTTCGGGATGGCCAGCGTACGGTTCATCTGCGGCACGCAGGATATCCATCGCGATCTGGAACAGGCACTGGCCAGATTTCTGAACAAGGATGACACGATCCTGTTTGCAGCATGTTTTGATGCCAATGGCGGTTTGTTCGAACCGCTTTTGGGTCCGGAGGACGCGGTTGTTTCCGACAGCCTGAACCACGCGTCGATCATTGACGGTATCCGGCTGTGCAAGGCAAAACGCTATCGGTACCGGAACAACGATATGGCAGATCTGGGGGCGCAGCTTGAAAAGGCGCGCGCAGATGGTGCGCGCCACATCATGATTGCAACCGACGGTGTGTTTTCCATGGATGGAACACTGGCCAATCTGCCGGAAATCACCACAATTGCAAAGAAATCCGGCGCACTGGTCATGGTGGATGATTGCCACGCAACAGGGTTCATGGGCCCGCGCGGGGCAGGAACGCCTGATCACTTCGGTCTGGATGTCGATATTCTGACAGGCACTTTGGGCAAGGCGCTGGGCGGGTCTATCGGCGGTTACATCGCAGGCCCGCAGCCTGTGATTGATCTGCTGCGCCAACGGGCGCGGCCCTATCTGTTTTCCAATTCGTTGCCGCCCGCAATTGTAGCCGCAGCGATTGAGGCGATTCACCTGGTGCAAGACGGGGCAGATTTGCGCCGGCAATTGTTCGAAAACACAGCCTATTGGCGCGCCGGGCTGGAACGGCTGGGGTTTGATCTGTTGCCCGGGCAGCACCCGATCGTGCCAGTGATGCTGGGTGAAGCAAGGTTGGCACAGGACATGGCTGCGCGATTGTTCGACGAAGGCGTCTATGTTTCCGGGTTCTTTTTTCCAGTGGTCCCGCGCGGTCAGGCGCGGATCAGAACGCAGATGAATGCGGCTCTGACTCGGGCGGATCTGGATCATGCGCTGACAGCATTCGAAGTTGCCGGCAAGGCGGTGGGGGTTCTGACATGAGCAACGAAATGAAAGCGCTGGTCAAAGCGCACCCGCGTGAAGGACTGTGGATGCAGCGTGCGCCAGTTCCCGAGATCGGACCGGATGATGTTCTGATCCGCATCAAGAAAACCGGGATTTGCGGCACTGATATCCACATCTGGAACTGGGATGAATGGGCCCGGAAAACCGTACCTGTTCCACTGATCACCGGCCACGAATTCGCTGGTGAGATCGTCGAACTGGGTCGTGATGTGGAAGGGTTGGACATCGGGCAACGGTGCAGCGGGGAAGGCCATCTGATCGGCAAAAACTCTCGTCAAAGTCGCGCTGGCAAGTTTCATCTTGATCCGCAAACACGCGGAATCGGGGTGAATGAACAGGGGGCGTTTGCCGAATACCTGCGCCTGCCCGCATTCAATGTCGTGCCCTTGCCCGATGAGATTTCCGACGATATCGGCGCTATTCTGGATCCGTTGGGCAATGCGGTTCACACCGCGCTCAGCTTTGATCTGGTGGGCGAGGATGTGTTGGTGACCGGGGCAGGCCCGATCGGGATCATGGCCGCGGCAGTGGCCCGCCATGTGGGTGCGCGCCATGTGGTCATTACAGACGTCAATCAGGATCGGCTGGATCTGGCCGCGCGGGTTGCCGATGTTGTGACAGTCAACGTGGCGACACAGGAACTGGCCGAAACAGTGTCGAAACTGAAGATGCGCGAAGGGTTTGACGTGGGTCTGGAAATGTCCGGCAACCAGCGCGCGCTGGATCAGATGGTCGAAGCGCTGGTGATGGGCGGGCGCATTGCGTTACTGGGCATTCCGCCCGGCAAATCACCTGTGGATTGGTCACGCATCGTGTTCAAGGCCATCACCATCAAGGGCGTCTACGGGCGCGAGATTTTCGAAACGTGGTACAAGATGATCGCAATGCTGCAAAACGGACTGGACGTTTCAGCCGTTATCACACACCGGTTTGGGGTTGATGATTTCGAACAGGGCTTTGCCGCGATGAAATCGGGCCAAAGTGGCAAGGTTGTTCTGGACTGGACCTAGACAGGTTGTGCGCGACAGTCACGGCCCAAACGCAATACGACCCTTTGGTGTCAGCAACCAGCAATCCCGCCCCTCGAACACCGCAGTGGTAAGGGGCCGCCCAAAGCCCGCGCCACTGTCAAGATTGACCCTGTTGCCATAGTGCTGCGGCGCATCCAGCGCGGTGTGGCCATGCACGATCAGATATCCGTGGTCCCGCGGATCGCTTAAAAACGGCTCTCTTATCCAGATCAGATCGTCTTCGACCTGATCGGCCAATGGCACGCCGGGGCGAATTCCGGCGTGAACAAACAGCAGCTTGTCGTGGGTGTGGGTCAGATCAAGATCGTTCAGAAAATCAAGATGCGATTGGGGAACGGCTGACAAAGCGGCGGTATGTGTATTGCTGACCGATGCGCCATCCTTTGCGTAAACGCCATAAGACAGCATTGTCTTGTCACCCCCCAGGATCGGGTTGAACCACATCAAGTCAGGCCGGGTCCGGCTGTCATGCACATTCTTGTCGCTCATGAACCGCAGCAGATAGCGATCGTGGTTGCCCTTGAGGGCCCTCCAGTTGCGGCCCTGTGCGTAGCCTTCGATCAGCGTCTGCACGACGGCACAACTGTCCGGCCCGCGATCAATATAGTCCCCCAGAAACACCACCTTGGCATCAGGCCCGCCATCGGATTCGATCAAAGCCAGCGCGGCCTTCAACATGTCGATCTGGCCGTGGATATCGCCGATGGCGTAAACTGGTTTTGTCATTCCGGCGCTCCTTTGGGGTGTTGGATGTTCCATAAAACAAATAACGCCGCCCCGACAGGGCGACGTTTTGGGTTTCGGCGGTTAAACTAAGTCAGGCAACGTCAAACTCCAGTGGTTTGACCTGAGTGAATTTTCCTGTGTCCGACAGCTTCTTGAGGATCGGGGCAGGCACAGCGGCATCCACATAAAGCAATGCAATCGCCTCGCCGCCCGCTGCCGATCGACCCAGGGTAAAATTGGCGATGTTCACGCCGTTTTCACCCATGGTTTGCCCCAAAAGACCGATAATTCCGGGAACGTCTTCATTCGTGGTGTAAAGCATATGCGATCCGATTTCGGCGTCGATATTGATGCCCTTGATCTGGATAAAGCGCGGCTTTCCATCGCTGAACACAGTGCCCGCGATTGATCTTTCGCGTTTTTCAGTGACGACCGTCACTTTGATATAGCCATCGAAACTGCCGGATTTGTCCTGATTGGTGGTACTGATCTGAATACCGCGATCTTTCGCAATCACAGGCGCGCTGACCATGTTCACATCCGGGTTTACCTTTTTCATAATGCCCGCAATCACCGAACAGTTCAGCGCCTCCAGGTTCATCGCCGCGACCGATCCGTCGTAAAGGATGTTGATCGCCTTGATCGGTTCGTCTGTCATCTGGCCGATAAAGGCACCAAGATGCGCGGCCAGTTTCACCCATGGCCCCATCACTTTGGCCTCTTCCGCAGTCACGGACGGCATGTTCAGCGCGTTGGTTACTGCGCCGGTCAGCAAATAGTCGGACATTTGTTCCGCCACCTGCAATGCAACGTTTTCCTGCGCTTCGGTGGTTGCGGCCCCAAGATGCGGTGTGCAAACGACATTGGGCAGATTGAATAACGGGTTTTCAATCGCAGGTTCGGTTTTGAACACATCAAACGCCGCGCCGGCAACGTGGCCCGATTTCAGTGCATCTGCCAGCGCTGCTTCGTCCACCAATCCGCCACGGGCACAATTGATGATACGCACTCCCTTTTTCATCTTCGCAATAGCCTCGGCAGACAGGATATTTGCGGTCTGATCGGTAAAGGGAACGTGCAGGGTGATGAAATCAGCGCGCTTCAGCAGATCATCCAGTTCCACCTTTTCAACGCCCATCTTGTCGGCTTTTTCCTGACTTAGGAACGGATCATAGGCGACAACCTTCATTTTAAGACCGCGCGCGCGATCACAGACGATACCGCCGATGTTGCCCGCGCCGATCACACCCAGCGTTTTGCCTGTCAACTCTACGCCCATGAATTTGGATTTCTCCCATTTGCCCGCGTGGGTCGATGCGCTGGCCTCGGGAATCTGGCGCGCGACGGCAAACATCATTGCAATTGCGTGTTCGGCCGTTGTGATCATGTTGCCGAAAGGTGTGTTCATGACGATCACACCCTTTTTCGAAGCAGCCTCGCGATCGACATTGTCCACGCCGATCCCGGCGCGTCCTATGACCTTCAGGTTGGTCGCTGCGTCCAGTATTTTTTGGGTCACTTTTGTAGCGGACCGGATCGCAAGCCCGTCATACTGGCCGATCATCGCCTCAAGCTTTTCCTTGTCCTTGCCCAGATCAGGCATGAAATCCACTTCGATGCCCCGGTCACGGAAAATTTGTACGGCGGCGTCTGACAGCTTGTCAGAAATAAGAACTTTGGGGGCCATTTCGGCGCTCCTTGATGATATTAATTGTGGGAACGGGGGGCGCAACGTGGCGCACCCCAATGGTGTTCGATTCCGGGATTGCTCGGTTATGCAGCTTCCATTTGCGCATCTATTTCCGCGTCAAATGCCCAGGACAACCAAGGCAGCATGGCTGATATGTCGGACGTTTCTACCGTTCCGCCACACCAGATGCGCAGGCCGGGGGGGGCATCGCGATAGGCCCCGATATCATAGGCGACACCTTCGGCATCCAGCCGTTTCGCAACGGCCTTGGCGAAAGCCGCGCCATCAACGATACGGGCGTCGGTGAATTTCAGGCAAACGGATGTATTGGACCGCGTCGCCGGATCTTCTGCCAGATAGGCGATCCAGTCATTGGCATTCACGAAGGCCTCGATCGCGGCGGCGTTTGCGTTGGCACGGTTGATCAATCCGGTCAGTCCACCAACCGAACGCGCCCAGTCCAGGGCAACCAGATAATCTTCCACCGCCATCATCGACGGTGTATTGATGGTTTCCCCCCTGAAGATGCCATCAATCAGTTTGCCGCCTTTTGTCAGGCGGAAAATCTTGGGCAATGGCCAGGCCGGTGCATAGTTTTCCAACCGGGCGACCGCGCGGGGCGACAGGATCAGCATGCCATGTGCACCTTCGCCGCCCAGAACCTTTTGCCAGCTGAATGTGGTTACATCCAGTTTATCCCAAGGCAGGTCCATCGCGAACGCGGCCGACGTGGCATCACACAGCGTCAGACCTGCGCGATCCGATGGGATAACATCCCCGTTCGGCATCCGCACGCCCGAGGTTGTGCCGTTCCAGGTAAAGCAAACATCGTGATCGTAGTTCAATGCCGCCATGTCCACGATCCGCCCGTAATCGGCTGTGTGAACCGTCGCGTCGATTTTCAACTGTTTGACAGCATCGGTGACCCAGCCAGCGCCAAAACTTTCCCATGCGACCATTTCAACCGGGCGTTCCCCCAACAGGTTCCACATCGCCATTTCAAAGGCGCCGGTATCCGATGCCGGCACGATACCGATGCGATAATCGGCAGGTATGCCAAGCAGGTCGCGGGTCTCTTCGATTGCGGCCAGCAATTTGGCCTTGCCAACTGCGGCACGATGGCTGCGCCCGAACGGGGCGTCAGACAGTTTTTGCAATTCGAATGTAGGGATTTTGGCACAAGGGCCAGACGAAAACCGCGGATTAGCCGGCCGCGATGCCGGTTGTTTAATAGCCATTTCTGCTATCCTTCCAGATAAGCGCCCTTCGTTGGGGAAGGGTGTCCCACCGCTGGAAATACGGGCGCAATCGGGGTGGTGCAAGCGCCAAAACGCCGCTATAGCGCCGCTTGATGAATTAAATGCGACCTTTTTGAAGTGGATCGGAAACTTGGCAGGCCCGTTTGTTGCCACACTCCTTACCTCGCCCCAAGGCCGGAAACTGGATCCAAGCCTTGTCGACTCATTGCGCAATGCGTGGGGCGGCGGGGGTGCCCTGTGGCTCGCCGCGGATGAAGCAGCAGAATTCACCTTTCCGGTGATGCCTGACAATCACCCGCAGGTCTGGGATGATCTGCAAAAGCTGGGCGTCGATCTGGTGGTACAGCAAGCTGACAATCGCAAAAAGAAAATGCTGCTGGCCGATATGGACAGCACCATGATCCAGCAGGAATGCATTGACGAACTGGCAGACGAGGCGGGTGTGGGTGCGCATGTGGCGGACATCACCGCGCGGGCGATGAACGGAGAGCTGGATTTCAACGCAGCGCTGGTTGAACGTGTCGGTCTGCTGGCTGGGCTGGACGCAAATGTGATCCATCACGTTCTGGCGACACGCATAACGTATATGCCGGGCGGGGCCGAACTTGTCGCGACGATGAAGGCCAATGGCGCTTACACGACACTTGTTTCGGGCGGGTTTACGACGTTTACGCATCAGGTTGCCCGGCATCTGGGCTTTGACGAAAATCGCGCCAATTCCCTGATGATCGACGCCGGCAAACTGACCGGGCATGTCGCCCTGCCGATCCTTGGGCGGCAGGCCAAGGTTGATGCTTTGGTGGATATTTCGAACAGGCTGGGATTGCCGGAAACAGACGTTATGGCGGTGGGCGACGGCGCCAACGATCTGGGGATGCTGACACGGGCCGGAACCGGGGTCGCGTTGCATGCCAAGCCAGCGGTTGCCGCGCAATGTGATGTCCGGATCAATCACGGTGACCTGACTGCGCTTTTGTACATTCAGGGATACAGCAAAGCTGAATTCATACGAAATAATTAACGTTGCATTTAATTAACATTTACGTTAATTATTGTACATGTCGAACCTGATCAAGATATTTGCAGCCCTTTCGGATGAAACCCGTTTCACGCTGGTTACCCGATTGATGGAGAAAGGCGAACAACCTGCCGGTGCGCTGGTGGCCACGGCAGACATGACAGCGCCCGCCATTTCAAGACACCTGAAAGTACTGCGCGAAGCCGGCGTGATCCGGCAACGCGCCGAGGGAACCAAACGCTATTATTCCGTGCGGCCCGAAGCCATACAGGCGATTTCGGGATGGACACTGGACCACAAGGCATTCTGGGAGGCTGGCCTTGACCGGCTTGATGCCTTTCTGGCCGCAGAGGGAGAAAACGAAGATGGCTGATATCCGTCTGGAACGCAAATTCAAGGTAACAGCCGAACGACTGTTCCGGGTGGTCACCGAACACGCGCAGCTTTTGCAATGGTGGGGTCACGACGGGATGGTTGTTCAGAAAGAACATATCGATTTCTCGAAAACCGGGCCGTGGTTTTTTGATATGTCGGATCAGAACGGCCAGCGGTTCAAGATGTCAGGTCAGGTCACCCATGTGGATTCACCCAGATCCGTCGGGTTCACGTGGGGCTGGCACGACGATACCGACCAACGCGGCAAGGAAAGCCATGTCACGTTCACCATCGTTCCAACGGCATCTGGGGCACGATTGATTGTGGATCACCGGGAGCTGCCCGACAGCGAGATTGCGACCCGCCACGAAGCCGGTTGGAGCGCGACTCTGGTACGGCTTGGCCGGATATTGAATTAACCAAAGCAACCACAAAGGGAGAGTATTATGACAGATTTCATTTTCGCCTATCATGGCGGCAAAATGCCGGAAACACCGGAAGAGGGCGCCAAGGAAATGGCCAAGTGGCAGGCGTGGTTCGAAAATCTGGGTGACGCAGTCGTAAATCCGGGGAATCCCGTGGGTATGTCAAAAACCGTAAGTGCCGCAGGGGTCGCAGATGATGGCGGCGCAAATCCGCTTTCGGGGTTCACCATTGTCCGTGCGAAAGACATTGATGCTGCTGTCGCCATGGCCAAAGGCTGCCCGATGGTCAGCAGCGGTAATGGCAGTGTCGAAGTTGCGCCAGTGGTCGAAATGTAAACGTCAAAGTAAAGTCGCAGCGGGTTTGATTGAACCCGCTTCGATCCCCCGCCGGTTCAGAATCGGGGCAAAACGCCGTTTGCGTGTCGCGGGGTGTTCCGCGTCCAGCACACCCAATTTGACCAGAATGGATGCAATCGCGCATTCACTGGCGCGCGTGGTGCCGTCAACGATCTTTAGCGCGACACCCAGTTTCTTTTCGGGAATGATGGCCACAAAGAACGCTTCGGCACCGGTTTTGATCGCAACCTTGCCGTTCATCGCGCGCATCAGTTCCGTACAGGCACGGCCTTCGCCAGCCACCAGATCAGGATGCAGCATCATGGCTTGCGACAATCTTACAGCGGCCTGACTTGTCGTGTCGGTCCGCTCGTGCGCAGAGGCGAAAAAGGCCATCGCGCGGGCCATTCCGTGCAGGGTTGTTGCAAAATTGGGGGCAGAACAGCCATCTACCCCGAAACCCGGACTGGCCTGTTGCGTGGTTTGTTCAAACGCTTCCAGACAGGCGGTTTGAACCGGATGATCGGGATCAACATAATCCGGCCCGGCACCAAGATGCTGGGACAGGGTCAGAAACCCCGCATGTTTGCCCGAGCAGTTGTTGTGCATCTGACACGGCTTTTCATATGCCCTGATCAGGGCGTGATTTGCCGGCTTGTCATCCGGCCATTGGGGGCCGCACCGGAAATCGTCATCGCCAAGTTCAAGGTCTTTCAGCCACGCCGCCACACGGTCGGTGTGAATGGCCGCGCCGTTGTGGGATGCGCACGCCAAAGCCAGTTGTTCCGTCGTCAAACCGGCCTGATCTGCGGCACCTGATGTGATCAGCGGCAGGCCCTGAATCATCTTGGCGGAACTGCGCGGCAGCACGACGGCTTCGGGATCACCCCATGCCTGAACGATCTGTCCTGCTTCGTCACAGATCACGGCGTGGCCGGCATGAATACTTTCCAGAAAAGGACCGCGCCAGATTTCCACCATGGGAACGGGTGCGGATGCGGAATTGTTCATTATTTTATACTCACGGTTGCGCGAATTCCTGCCAATCGGGCTTTCGCCTGTGGCAGGTTTCAGGCTAGTGTGCTTCTGTCGAAAAGAAAACGGGTTGATACGATCAGACAGCCGGAACAAGGCTGCAAAAACGCGTTTGAAGTTGAGGATTAGGACGGCTGGAGGCTGGACAAATGGGAATTAAGTTAGCGGGCGCAATTTCGGGGCTGTGTTTGGCGGTACTGGGCAGCAGTGCCTGGGCGCAAGAGCAAAGCACAAACCGCGTCGCGGCCAAAACGGACTGGAGCGTTTTTGTAGAAAGCGACCCAAAGGAATGCTGGGGCGTGTCATCCCCCAAGGAAACGGTCAATACGCGCGATGGCCGCATTGTTGCTGTACGCCGTGGCGATATCCTGTTGTTCGTGTTCTATCGTCCGGGTGCCGAAGTGAAGGGCCAGGTTACATTCACGGGCGGATATCCGTTCAAACCCGGTTCCACGGTCAATCTTGATATCGGTGGCACCGAATTCGAACTGTTCACCGAAGATGAATGGGCATGGCCGGCATCAACGGCGGATGACGCGAAAATCATCACGGCGATGAAGCGTGGCGCACAGGCTGTTGTCACGGCCGTATCGTCAAAAGGCACCCAGACCAAGGACACCTTTTCGCTTTTGGGTTTCACCGCCGCACTGGAAGATGCTGAAAAGCGGTGCGAGGGCTGATCCAGCCCGGCTACCAAAAGCTATGACCAGTCTAGCAAAAAATGAACGCGGCTGATGCCGCGTTTTCTTTTGATATTTCAGTCTGACCCTATATAGAGGCACATTGCTGAAAACGGAGAGTCCCGATGTCTGTAAAGGCGCCGATCACACAGGATGTACATACGATCCCGCGGAAACTGCCCGAGGGGCCGATAAACCTTGTCGGGCTGACCCGCGCGGCATTGGCGGACACACTGGTGGCCCACGGCACGCCGGAAAAACAGGCCCGGATGCGCACGCGCCAGATCTGGCAGTGGATTTACGAAAAGGGCGTGCGTGATTTTGACCAGATGACCAATCTGGCAAAGCCCTATCGTTCAGAACTGGCCCAGCATTTTGTTATTGAAGTTCCCGAGGTGGTAACCCGTCAGGTCAGCAGTGACGGCACCCGCAAATATCTGGTGCGCATTGCCGGCGGTCACGAGGTCGAGGTTGTGTACATTCCCGAAGAAGGGCGCGGCACGTTGTGCATCAGCTCTCAGGTCGGGTGTACGCTGACCTGTTCGTTCTGCCATACCGGCACGCAGAAACTGGTGCGCAACCTGACTGCCGGGGAAATAATCGGCCAGGTGATGATCGCACGCGATGATCTGGGCGAATGGCCCGAGCCGGGCAAAAGCCCCAATGTCGAGGCGCGGTTGCTGTCCAACATCGTTCTGATGGGCATGGGCGAACCGCTTTACAACTTTGAAAACGTGCGCGACGCGATGAAAATCGCCATGGATCCCGAAGGCATTCAACTGTCGCGCCGCCGCATTACACTGTCGACTTCGGGTGTGGTGCCGGAAATCGCCCGCACCGCGCAGGAAATCGGCTGCCAGTTGGCGGTGTCCTTTCATGCAACAACGGATGAAGTGCGTGACACGCTGGTTCCGATCAATAAACGCTGGAACATCGCCGAGTTGCTGGATGCATTGCGCACCTATCCCAAGGTCAGCAATTCGGAACGGATCACGTTTGAATACGTCATGCTGCATGGCGTGAATGACAGCGATGAAGACGCACACCGTCTGGTCAAACTGATCGAGGGCATTCCTGCCAAGATCAACCTGATCCCGTTCAACGAATGGCCCGGCGCGCCCTATAAACGATCCTCGAACAACCGGATCCGGGCGTTTTCGGAAATCGTGTATCGGGCGGGCTATGCCAGCCCCGTACGCACGCCGCGCGGCGAAGACATCATGGCCGCCTGCGGACAATTGAAATCCGCCACCGAACGGGAACGCAAATCGCGCAAGCAGATCGAGGCCGAGGCCGGGCTTTGACCGGTGGCGCTGCGCAGACGGGATATTCTGGGGTCCACTGCGGTTCTGCTGGCAGTTTTTGGCATACCGCCATTGTGGCGACGCGCATTTCCGTCTTTTGATTTTGTACCGCTGGACGGGTTTCCCGGATTTCGGAAACTGGATCAGGGGCCGGTTTCATCAGGGCCGGTTGCCCTGATCGGGCTGGATGCACCGGACCCATCGATTGCAGCGGAACGGGCCGAATTGCTTCAGACGCCCTGCGCCGCGCTGTACGAAAATCACACTCCGGAAGACGGTCTGCCGATTGCCGTGTTTTCGGATTACAACTGCCCCTATTGTTTTGTGCTAAGCGAACGATTGATCCGACTTGAGGAAAGCGGAGCACCAATCCGGCTGGTCTGGTACGAACTTCCATTGCTCGGGGACCGTTCCGACAGGTCGGCCAAAGCTGCGCTTGCGGCGGCTGAGCAGGGGCAATACATCGCCGCGCACCGTTACCTGATGCGCAAGGTGTTACCGCCCGGTCCTTTTGGTTTGCGCCAAATGGCGCAAGAGCTTGATCTGGACCCCGATAAACTGCTGCGCGATGTCGGCGGTGAACCTGTTGCAAGCAGCCTGCGTAAATCCAAGGCGCTTGCCAGTGCCCTGGGCGTGATCGGAACACCGGCAACCGTGATTGGCCGGACACTGGTTCTGGGTTCGATCAGTCCCACAAATCTGGATCAGTTGATTACACTGGAAGCGCAAGACGGCCCGTTTCGTTGCCTTAATTGATTGCAGGATGCCCCTGAATTGCCCTGTTCGCGGACGATAAAGGCCATTGTGAACCGCAATGCTGTGCCCAGTAAAAGGTAATCAAAGGACCAAACCTTATGTCGATGGTAAACAAAAACGAATCGTTCGAAGCCGAAAAAATCCTGAGCCTTGTCACGCAGGAACGCTCCAAGGCCCTGTCGCCCCGCGAATGGCGCCACCGTTTGGCCGGCTATGGATATGGCATCGAAAACACCACCGAGGGCATGATCGTTACCAAACTGCCCTTCGGAAACGCGCTTTGCATGGTGCCGCACGCCGCCGCAGCCTGATCTGGCCTAACGACCGGGCAGGTTGTCGCGCGCGGGCGCTGGCTCCCAGTTCTCGATGAGGTCTACCGCTTCGGTCGCGGTTTCCACAAAACGGAACAGATCAAGATCTTCGGCGGAAATCGTGCCGGCGTCAGCCAGCGCTTCCCAGTTGATGATCTTTTCCCAGAATGCGCGGCCAAACAGCAGAAACGGCACGCGCTCCATACGCCCGGTTTGGATCAGCGTCAGGGATTCGAACATTTCGTCCAAAGTTCCGAATCCGCCCGGAAAAATGCAGATTGCCTTGGCCCGCATGAGAAAGTGCATCTTGCGGATCGCAAAATAATGGAAATTAAAGCACAGATCCGGCGTCACATATTCATTCGGGGCCTGTTCGTGTGGAAGCACGATGTTCAACCCGATTGATGCGCCGCCTGCGTCGATGGCACCACGGTTTCCGGCTTCCATCACACCGGGGCCACCACCGGTGACAATCACATCCTCCCGGCCATAGCTCTGGACAGATTTCAGCGTCATCAACCGCGCGAATTCGCGTGCTTCGTCATAGAATTTCGAAAGATCGGCAAGCGTTTTGGTGCGGGCGCGGTCCTTGTGCGCAGGTTCGGGAATGCGCGCGCCCCCGAACAGTACAACTGTGCTTTCGATCCCGCGTTCATCAAGGATCATCTGGGGTTTGAGCAGTTCCAGTTGCAAGCGGACCGGGCGCAATTCATCCCGACACAGAAAATCGGCATCCGCAAATGCCAGTTTGTACGCCGGAGCACGCGTTTGCGGGGTATTGGGAATACCTTCGGCCGTTTCAATATCGGTATGCGCGTCCCGAAACGGGCTGTGGCGGTCTTCTTTCATTCTGTGCACCTATGTTTTCCAGCCTGAGAACCTATCGCGAAAGAGGTGAATTGCCCAGAGTGTGATTGCAAGGTTTCACATGATGGTGTCTAAGCCGTTCGCAGCACAACAAGGGGTTAACCATGTCCAACGCTCAACTGGAAACCGCAATCGAAGCCGCATGGGATGCGCGCGATACAATTACGCCGACAACAGGCGGTGAAACGCGTGAAGCGATCGAAGACACGCTGAACGCCCTGGACAGCGGCGCGTTGCGTGTCGCCGAACGCGGGACAGACGGCAACTGGCACGTCAACCAGTGGGCCAAAAAGGCCGTGTTGCTTGGGTTCCGGATCAAGGACATGGAACAGCAGGATGGCGGCCCGCAGGCCGGCGGCTGGTGGGACAAGGTAGACAGTAAATTCAAAGGCTGGGGCGACAACCAATGGAAAGCCGCAGGATTTCGGGCCGTTCCGAACTGCGTTGTCCGCAAAAGCGCTTATATCGCGCCGGGCGTCGTGTTGATGCCGTCCTTTGTAAACCTTGGGGCCTACGTGGACAGCGGTACAATGGTGGACACATGGGCCACAGTGGGGTCATGCGCCCAGATCGGCAAGAACGTGCATTTGTCGGGCGGCGTGGGCATTGGTGGTGTACTTGAGCCGATGCAGGCCGGACCAACCATCATCGAAGACAACTGTTTCATTGGCGCACGATCCGAAGTTGTCGAAGGGTGTATTGTGCGCGAAGGATCGGTTCTGGGCATGGGTGTGTTTATCGGGCAGTCCACCAAGATCGTAGATCGCGAAACCGGCACCGTCACTTATGGCGAGGTGCCGCCCTATTCCGTAGTGGTCGCAGGGTCTATGCCGTCGAAAAACGGGATCAATCTGTACTGCGCGGTTATCGTCAAAAGAGTAGATGCGCGGACACGGTCAAAAACCGGTATCAACGAATTGCTGCGCGACTAGAATATACCGGTTGCGCCACAGCCGCGACCGACAGGAGTAGAAAATGGGCGATAAGAAACCAAGCCGGCAGCAGGTTTACACTCTTGTCGTGCAGATCGGCCGCAAAGAAGGCGATGGCCTTCCGGATAAGGCGACAGGTGCCGCACTCATGTGTTTTGCATCCGGCATAGACGAGGCGGAAGCTGTTCGCGAAACTGTCGCCATTCTGAAACAAGCGGATACAGCGCCACTGGATGTCACCGGCTATGGCACTTTGTCAGAGCGAGAGGCCGAAGGGCATGACATTGATGAGGATGAGCGGCAACTGATGCAACGCGCGCTGGACGAAAACGCCGTGATCATTGCGCAAGTCACGCCATTTTTTGACTAGTTGGACAAGCGCCCCTTAGGGGCTTTTACCGAACCATTTGCGGTAAATTTCTTCATATTCACCGTTTTCCCGCAGGGTCAAAAGCGCCTGATTCACATCTTCGACCAGCGCACTGCCGGATGGCAGGGCAATGCCGTAGTTTTCCCGCATGAACACCGCACCGGCCAGTTCGCCGACAGAGTTTGTTTCAGTCGCGATATAATAGGCCAGAACAGGCGCATCGAAAACAACGGCGTCCAGTTCCTGCGCTTCAAAGGCGGCCAGCAGATAATCAAGCGTTGTAAACGCAACATAGTCCAGATCGCGCCGTTCCATGAAACTGGCCGACGTCGAATTTTCGATTGTGCCGACCTGCTTGCCATAAAGATCATTAAACGAATTCACCGACCCGTTGATGGCCTCGACCGTCATGGCCGACGTGATGTGGGCCACGAAAATCGACACGATGAAAAGCGAGGAAATCACCAGAAGAACGCCAAACAACCGGCCGAAAACCGTTCGCGGCACCCGTTCTTCGAACCCGCCGTTCACGACAAGGTTCAGCGCCCACCAGAACGACGGAAACAGGGCATCGGATGCGCTGCGATCAAAGTAAGGCTGCGCACGGCGTTCAAACCGCCACATCAGCATTCCACCCGCCAACAACATGGCAAATGCCGCCAGCACGGCCAGGACAAGTTCGACCGAGGCGACAGCCCGCCAGATGGACGGGCCTGTTGACGCCTGCTTTTGCGTCATGATCTGCAAACCGGATTCAAAAATCGGGTGGCTGAAATCCATTTTGGCTTCGCGCGCGGATGTGATCGAAATGTTGGCGATCGCGGCATCCGCTTCGCCGTTCTGGACTGAATCGAGCATGTCCGAGAACCGATCATGGCGCGTGATGGTAAATTCCTGCCCGATGGTTTCAGAAAGAGCCTGCCAGAGATCGATGGAAAAGCCGGTCTGCGCCCCATCGATGTTCATGGAGAACGGTGGCCGTTCAACAGTGCTGATTGTCAATGACTGCGCCGAGGCCCAAAACGGCCAGATCAGAACAAATGCCAAGACTTTGAAAAACATGAACCGCATATTGCCCCGTACGTCAAAGCTGATGCGTAATCAAGACGGTCGAAACTATGCCGCGCGTTGTTCCGCCAATGTAATTGCGTCGAACCATCGTAGAACCGGAAATGCGGCCTGTCCGTGTTCAGGCAAATCATTGCGGTTCACGTTTGCAAGCACACTGGCCTTCAGCTCATCCGGCTTACGACGCAAGCGCCCGATATAAAGGCTTTCGGCTGATGCACCCGCAAGCATCATGGCTTCGTGTTTTGGCAGGATCACTTGTGTGTAGGTTATTGTTTGGGAAAACTGCTGTGGCAAGGCAACCGTACCGTTCACAAGATGCCGCGCGGGTACAAGAACCGCTTCACGACCAAAAAGGTATTCCACCTCTGATCCGCGGATCACCAACCGTTGGTCCGGGGCCACGATGATATCCTGCTGAAGCCCGAAATAGGGCGCGCGCAGGCGGATGGGCGCGAAACTTCCCCGTGCGGGCACGGTGCGTTTTACGGTATGCAGCACCGGCACAAGGCCTGTCTGCTCTGTCCGAACAAGATCACCGCGCTTCAGGTTGCCGGCACGCACATGTCCTTTGGATGTTTCAATCGGCGCGGATCGGGTGAGTGTTGGCATCGGACCGATTGGTTCAATCTGGTCTGACAGCGCGAAAAACACCACGTCTTCGGAAATATAGCGCTGGTGATGTGCAAGAAACAGATCGTGCAAATCCGCAAGCGGAAGCGGTTTCGGGTTCGCCACGCTGACCATGTGAACATCAATACCTTCCGGTCGTTCAATTGCGAGCCGTGCCCAGCGTTTCGGCGCATCCCATGCATAGGTTACGCGCACAACATCCGTGCGCACCGCGCTGTTTTGCAGGATCGTCGCATGGGTGATTTCCCCGTTCTGTGCGATCACGAGGGTCAGCCCGCCGCCGGGAATGGCCTTGAGCGTCAGCGCTGTCAGCCAGCCATCCCGCCCCCTGAATGCAAACAGATCCTGTGGTCTGCCATCCGGCGAAAGCCGTGTTTCGATCAGCAGGGTTCCCCTTGCCAACAACCCATCCGGTTCAATTCCAGCCTTTGGCCCATCAGCGGTGCCAAGACCGGTCAGCGTGAATTCCTGACCGTCATGATCTGCAAGTGCCAGCCACGCCATCGTCTTACGCCGCCTTCTGTCTGGACATCAGAACCTGCGCTTCGAACTGGCGCAGCGTGCGGCGCGCGGCCGCGCTGTATCCAGAGCCGGTTTCGGGGTCAATCTCGGGGAACAGGGCACAGATTTCTTCTACAATATCCCGTTCAAAACTTTTCGTGGTCTGTGGCCCCGGTAGAAAGCTTTCCGTTGGTAATCCTTCGGAAAAGACCACTTGATGTTCATCGAACAGGATGTGCACGTACGTGACTGTTCCGCCGGTTCGGGGGCGCACAGAGTAGTCGTTGACCAGATCCTTGGCAGCAACCAGCACCTCGGCATCTCCGAACAGAAGTTCGGCCAGACTGTCACGGATCAGAACCCGGTGTTGCGGAGACACCAGCAAATCCTTGTGCGTTCCAAAGGTATTCGCCCTTATGTGAATGGGGGCAAACGCGCCTTCGGAGTCGACGGTGCGCTGACCGACCCACCGTACCGGCTGATGCCCGTTGTCATGGGTTACAACCAGCGCGCCGGGCGCAAGGGATTCTACCGGTACCTCACCGTCCGGTGTCAGGATCAAAGTGCCGGCCACAAAGCACGGGATTGAACTGACATTGACAAAAGCAATATCAGAATTGGTTCCGCTGTCGGCTTTGTAGGTAAACGCGAAGTCTTCGGTATCGCCGTCACCCACAATTTCCAGAGTGCCGTCCGCATTCAGAGACACTGTTTGCCCGGACGTCAGCGTCACGGTGTCACCCACACCGACAGGTTGGCCGTTGATCTCGGTTATCGTCAGCGTGCTGCCATTGTCGATATCGTTGGCCAGCACGTCCAGCGTTCGCGTCCCTGTCGGAAACAGATTGGTGCTGTCATCCTGCGCGATAATGTCGGTCTGGATGCTGTTGCCCGCGATCAGAAGATTGGAATCGTAGCTGTTGTCCGACACATCGGCGATACCGATGCGGATCGAATTGATCTGGTTCGGCACCACGTTCATTTTCAGGGTCATGGTAACGGTGAAACCGTCCATTTCCGTGTTGAACTGATCGCCTGTATTGTCTTGGTACAGGTTGGCGTTGCTGTTGGAATTGACATTGCCCGGGTCGGCATCACCGTTGCCCAGTGACAGTTCTACCTGTGCGCCGTTGACCCATACGCCAACGAAATCCTGATATACCGAATTCTGGAATTCCGGGTATTCTTCGGACGCAAACACAAACTGCATCGTCATCACGCTGCCTGTGGGAATGAAATCAACATCCAGATAAGCCGCATCAAACGTATTGGCGCCGGCCGCGGCGTTGAACAGCGGGTCGTTGTTGTCGCCGCTGGTATTGGTTGACGTATTGCCGCGCACGTTGGTGTTTGAAGACCCATTAGAATTCGTAAAATCACGCACGCGACCGGTGGACAGGATCACGCCACTATCGCCCGGCGTAACACCCGGTGACGTCGTGTTCCCGCCGGTAAAGATACCCGAAGACCGGTTGTCGCCATCATAATCAGGGGCATCGCCACCCGGTACCGACGCGGTGATGATCGTTACGCCCGTGCCAAAAATAGCTTGCGCCATTTGCAGGGCAGACGCCGATTCATTGATCGAAAGCTCTGTCGCCGTTGCCATGTCTGCCCCTACTCGAACCAACAAGAGACAGCACACGCATCAGCACAGGGTTTCTTCCCCGTGGTTTCGAATAGAAAACAACTGTGTTTTCAACGGCTTGTTTCGGCCTAACTGCTGATTGCCCTGCCTCGGGTCATATTATTGCCAGAATCCTAGCACGAAGATTCCCGCTCTGTTAAGGGCTTGTTGACCATCAGGTGTGATTGCACGCGCCATTTTGGCCACAATTGCATCATGCGCGTTACGGATTTACCCACGGCGTTGGAAGAAAGAGGATATCCATGACAGATACAGACGCTGCCGACCTGACCGCAAAACTGATCCGGTGCCCATCTGTAACACCCGTTGAAGGTGGCGCGCTGGTGTTGCTTGAAAGCGTTCTGAGCGAGGCCGGTTTCGAATGCACGCGCGCAGATCGCGGTGACGTCAGCAACCTGTTTGCCCGCTGGGGTCCACGTGGTCATGCCCGCACTTTTGGCTTCAACGGCCACACCGATGTCGTTCCACTGGGTGATGAGGCCGCCTGGTCGATGGCGCCTTTTGGCGGTGAGATCAAAGACGGGTTCATGTATGGCAGGGGCGCGACAGATATGAAATCAGGCGTCGCGGCCTTTGCAGCGGCGGCGATGGATTTCGTTCGAAACACACCGCCGGACGGCGCGATCATTCTGACCATAACCGGCGACGAGGAAGGCGCGGCCATCGACGGCACGACTGCCTTGCTGGACTACATGAAATCATCCGCAGAACAGATGACGGTGTGTCTGGTCGGCGAACCGACCTGTCCGGATGTATTGGGCGAAATGATCAAGATCGGACGCCGCGGTTCCCTGACGGCATTTTTCACCGTGACCGGTGAACAGGGCCATTCGGCATATCCCCATCGCGCCAACAATCCATTGCCGGCTATGGCCAGGCTGATGGATCGCCTGTCAAGCCACACGCTGGACACCGGAACACAGCATTTCGACCCGTCCACGCTGGCCGTAGTCACAATCGACACCGGAAACCCGGCAACGAACGTTATTCCCGCGTCGACACGATCAACCGTCAACGTGCGCTTTAATGATAGCCATACAGGACAAGGCATAACCGACTGGTTGTTGCAGGAAGCCGAAAAGGTTGCGCAGGAATTCGGCGTGACGATCGACACGATGGTCAAGGTTTCGGGCGAAAGCTTTATTACGCCGCCGGGCGAATTGTCGGACCTCGTTTCCGGGGCAGTCGCGTCGGAAACAGGTATCACGCCGGTCTTGTCCACCACCGGCGGCACGTCGGACGCCCGGTTTGTCAAGGATCACTGTCCTGTTGTTGAATTTGGCCTTGTCGGAAAAACCATGCACCAGGTCGATGAACGGGCCGAGGTGGCGCAAATCCATCAGCTGAAATCGATCTACACCCGGATTTTGAAGGATTATTTTGGCTAAAGCACGCGCCTTTCAAACGCGCTGTCGTTCGGCATCTGGACAGTAAGCAATGCGGCGAAAAACTCTGGTTGTCATGGTCAAGGAACCGCGCCCGGGGCGCGTGAAAACGCGGCTGGGGCACGAGATAGGGATGACAAGGGCCGCATGGTGGTTTCGCCATCAGGTTGCGTTCTTGTTGCGGTCGGTTGCGGACCCAAGATGGGATATCGTTTTAGCGGTCACACCTGATAGGGCTGGATTGGCCAGCCGGGTCTGGCCGGCGCACCTGCCGCGTCTGGCGCAGGGCGCGGGCGATTTGGGCGACCGGATGCGTCACATATTTCGCAGCGCGCAAAAAGGCCCCGTTTGCATTATCGGTGCCGACATTCCCGGCATTCGGCGCCAGCATATCAATGCCGCATTTCGCGCGCTTGGCAATCACGATGCTGTCTTTGGGCCGGCCACTGATGGCGGGTTCTGGCTTGTTGGTCTGAAACGGCCCGCCCCTGTTCCGCCAGCCTTGTTTGCCAATGTGCGCTGGTCCACTGAACACGCCTTGTCTGACAGCCTGACAGGATTGAAAGATGCGCGCGTTAGCAAAATAGATGTCTTGCGGGACGTCGACACAATGGCCGATCTGGCGTGTTTTGCGCATGACGGCGCGATTAGGCCGTGATACGCAAGCAGCATGGCTCGTATCCCCACAAAACCCGAGATTCTGGAATGGATTTCCAACAATCCGACCCTGACCGCCAAGCGCGATATCGCCAAGGCATTCGGGATCAAGGGCGCTGCCCGAATTGATCTGAAACGGGTGCTGAAAGAACTGGAAGCCGAAGGGCATCTGGAAAAAAGAAAAAAGACCTATCGCGATCCTGATCGTCTGCCCCCGGTAAGTGTTTTGCAGGTTCTTGCCCCTGATGCTGACGGAGATTTGTTTGCACGCCCTCTGGAATGGCACGGTGAGGGCGTCGAACCCATCGTATTGATGGTGTTGCGGGCATCCGATCCGGCGCTGGGCGAAGGTGATCGCATTCTGGCCCGTCTGACCCACGTGCAGGAAGAAGACCACAATTACGAAGCCCGTTTGATCCGCCGGATCGGAAGCAACCCCAAAAGAATACTGGGCGTGTTTCGCAAGAAAGCGGAAGGCGGGCGGATCCTGCCCATCGATAAAGGCCGCGAAAGCGAATGGGTTGTCCCTGACGGCGCGACCAACGGCGCCAAGGACGGTGAACTGGTCGAAGCTGAACAATCGGGCCCCAAGGACAGGTTGGGGCTGCCGCGCGCCCGCATTGTCGAACGGTTGGGCGATCCTTCCGCGCCGCGCGCAGTGTCGCTGATTGCAATCCATCAGCACGGAATCCCCGATGATTTTCCGGACGAAGTGATTGCCGAAGCGGATGCTGCCAAACCGCAAGGTTTGAACGGGCGACAGGACTTGCGGGATTTGCCGCTGATCACCATTGATCCATCCGACGCGCGCGATCATGACGATGCTTGTTTTGCGCAGGCTGATGACGACCCCAAGAACCCGGGTGGTTATATTGTCTGGGTGGCGATTGCAGATGTTGCCGCCTATGTCACATCAGGATCGGCGCTGGACCGCGAGGCGCGAAAGCGCGGCAATTCCAGCTATTTTCCGGACCGCGTTGTTCCGATGCTGCCAGACCGTTTGTCGGGCGATTTGTGTTCGCTGCACGAAGGTGTCCCGCGCCCTTGCGTGGCCGTTCGGATGGTTCTGGATGCACACGGGCGCAAACTGAGCCATCGTTTCGTGCGGGGATTGATGCGGTCGCCCGCGTCGCTGAATTATCAGGAAGTCCAGAACGCCATTGACGGAACCCCGAACGAAAAAACCGCGCCATTGCTTGATACGGTTCTGAAACCGCTATTTGCCGCCTACCACGCGTTGGACAATGCCCGGAAACTGCGCCAACCACTGGATCTTGAACTGCCGGAACGCAAAGTTGAGCTGGGCGAGGACGGCACCGTCAAGTCAGTTCAATTCCGCGCACGTCTTGATGCGCACAAACTGATCGAAGAATTCATGGTGCTGGCCAATGTCGCCGCAGCAGAAACCCTGATCGCAAAAAAATCGCCGCTGCTGTTCAGGGTACACGAAGAACCGACACCCGAAAAACTTGAAAGCCTGCGCGATACGGCGCAAGCGGCAGGTTTCAATCTGGCCAAGGGTCAGGTCCTGAAAACCAGCCACCTGAACCGGCTGCTGAATGATGCTGCGGGAACAGAAGAAGCCGAACTGATCAATCTTTCGACCCTGCGTTCGATGGCGCAGGCCTATTACAGCCCTGCAAATTTCGGCCATTTTGGTCTGGCATTGCAACATTACGCACATTTTACGTCACCCATCCGGCGCTATGCCGACCTGATTGTGCATCGCGCTTTGATCAGTGCGCACAAGTGGGGTGATGATGGCCTGACACCGGATGACATTGAACGACTGGATGCCACCGCTGCACATATTTCGGATACCGAACGCCGGTCGATGATGGCGGAGCGGGATACCAATGATCGCTATCTTGCATCCTATCTGTCTGAGCGCGTGGGTAACGAATTTACCGGACGCATCAGCGGGATTGCGCGGTTCGGCGCTTTTGTGAAACTGGATGAAACAGGTGCTGACGGGCTTGTGCCGATCCGTTCCTTGGGGCGCGAGTTTTTTCATTTCGATGCCAAGAACGGCACATTGATGGGGTCGGATACCGGATTGACGATCAGCATAGGGCAACGCGCCACTGTACGCCTGACCGAAGCCGCCCCTGTGACCGGTGGAATCGGTCTGGAACTGCTGACGCTTGATGGAAAAGCACTGCCGAAAGGGGTTTCCCCCGCAGGTCGTTCACCCCGCCGCAAGATCAGCAAGGCCAAACGCAAAAGCGACAAGACAAAGCGCAAGCTGACGCGGTCGCGCCGCTAAAGGTGGTAGGTCAGCGCGTGCCGGATCAACAGCCCGTGCCGGGCAGGATCAATCTGGTGAACAGCGTCAAAAAGCACCGCGCGATTGCCAACAATCCGGTCAAGCCCGGGAAACGTTGCCGCGAACCCCGAAATGATATCGGTCTGGCAATGCGCGAATAGTGCAAAGCTGGCCGACTTTGGCACACCAAGACGCAGGGTAGAGCCTGATTTTGTAACCGGCGTCAGATAGGCGGGCTGGCCCCATTTCAGCGTTTCTTCTATCGGGCCGACTTCGGGCAGGCGTGCAGCCGTCTTGAAGATCAAAGCGCGCAATTCCATCAGACCGGCCACGGCGCTTTCGGGCATGGATTGAAATGCTGCTGCAACTGCGTCTGTTGAAAACGGTTGGGTCACGGGACGCGCCACCACTGTTGCACATGAACGGCAAAAGGAACCGAATGAAATCCCTTTTGACAAGTGTAAATGATCACCACCTGCATATCAAATTCCGGCTTCGGCAAAGGACCGCGCTTGATCATAATTGCGCCTTTCGCGATTCAGTAAGGCGCGCTAGCATTGGGCCGAGCAGAAAAAAACGGTGCAAAAATGCGTTGGACGATATGTGGAATCGCGGTTCTGTCGGCGTTGGCAGTGCAATCAGTTCACGCTTCGGCGGTAGAACAGTCAATTCGCCCCGAAAGCAGACCTGATACCAGAACAGCCGCGAAAATGGTCAGTTTGGCGTCTGAAAAGGCGCCCGATCAAGGGTTGGGCGAGAGTGGATCCGAGGCCGGGTTTCAAAACTGGGTCGCGGCATTCAGATCAAGAGCAGTCAGCCAGGGCATTCAAAGTGATGTTCTGAACCGTGCATTTGACGGCGTGCGCTATGATGGCGCGGTGATCCAGCGCGACCGAAACCAATCGGAATTCACCAAGACGATCTGGGATTATCTGGACAGTGCTGCGTCTGAAACCCGCATCGCCAATGGAAAAAGCGCGCTGCGCGACAACCGAAAGATTCTTGAACAGATCGAGGCCAAATTCGGTGTCGACAAGGAGATCGTTGTAGCGGTCTGGGGCCTTGAAAGCGCCTATGGTCACTTTCGCGGAGAGAATGACATCATCCGGTCGCTTGCAACACTTGCCTATGACGGTCGGCGCGGTGCGTTTTTCGAAGAACAACTGATCGCGGCCCTGAAAATATTGCAAAGTGGAGATACCGACCCAAGGCAGATGACCGGCAGTTGGGCTGGCGCCATGGGGCACACGCAGTTCATCCCAACATCCTATCTGTCTTATGCGGTTGATTTTACCGGTGACGGCAAACGCGATATCTGGTCAGAAGACCCCAGTGATGCGCTGGCATCCACGGCAGCGTATCTGGCAAGATTCGGTTGGGTAAAAGGCCAGCCCTGGGGGGTCGAAGTAAAACTGCCGCGCGGGTTTGATTATGCGCTGGCGAACCGCGAATTATTGAAATCCCCGTCGGCTTGGGCCCGGCTTGGCGTTGTCAGCATGGCCGGGACGGCGGTTCCCGACTATGGGCAGGCCTCCATCCTGTTGCCTGCGGGCGGGCAAGGTGCGGCCTTCATGATCTTCAAGAATTTCAGCGTTATCGAACGCTATAACACCGCAGATGCCTATGTGATCGGCGTTGGCCACCTAAGCGATCGCATCAAAGGCGGCCCTGCAATTCAGTCAGACTGGCCCAGAGGCGACCGCGCGCTGACCTATGATGAGCGCAAGGAAATGCAACAGCGCCTTACCGGCAAAGGCTTTGATACCAAAGGTATCGACGGAAAAATCGGGCCGAAAACAATTGATGCCGTCCGAAGCTTCCAACGCAGTGTTGGAATGGATCCGGACGGCTATGCGTCTTTGGCCCTGCTTGAAAAGCTGCGTTAGGACGCAGCTTTTAGCAGGCCGTCCGCTTTGATCCGGCTGTAACATTCATCCAGCGCAACCGTCGCACGTGCGACCAGCGTATCAATCTCGTCCGGTGTCATGACCAGTGGGGGCGAAATGATCATGCGGTCGCCGACATGGCGCATCACCAGATTGTTGGCAAAGCAGCGCTCGCGGCAGATATATCCGATTGTACCTGCTTCGGATGCAAACCCGGCGCGGCTTTCCTTGTGTGGGGTCAGTGCGATTGATCCCATCATGCCGACGATGTTCGCTTCGCCGACCAGCGGATGATCCAGCAACGCTTTCCATTTCGTTTCAAGATGCGGGCCGGCAACGTTGCGCACATGCTCAAGAATTTTTTCTTCTTCAAGAATACGCAAATTCTCGAGCGCGACCGCTGCTGTGACCGGATGGCTGGAATAGGTGTATCCATGATTGAATTCGCACGCCCCGATCACTTCGGCGATGTCATCGCTGACGATCGAGCCGCCAATCGGCTGATACCCCGAACTCAGGCCCTTGGCGATTGTCATGATGTCCGGACGAATGTTCAGGGTCTGGCTACCGAACCAGTTACCGGTCCGGCCAAAACCGCAAATCACCTCGTCGGCGATCAGCAGGATATCATGGGCATCGCATATGCGCTGGATTTCCGGCCAATAGGTTGACGGAGGAATAATCACGCCACCAGCACCCTGGATAGGTTCAGCGATAAACGCCGCGACACGGTGTTCACCCAGTTCATGAATGGCCTGTTCCAATTCGCGGGCACGGGCCAGACCGAATTCTTCGGGGCTCATGTCGCCGCCTTCGGCCCACCAGTTGGGTTGTCCGATATGGTGCACATCGGGAATCGGAAGACCGCCCTGGGCATGCATGCCTGACATGCCGCCAAGGCTTGCGCCCCCCAGCGTTGAGCCGTGATAGGCATTGTGGCGGCTGATGATCACCTTCTTGTCGGGATGACCCTTTTGCGCCCAATAGGTGCGCACCATGCGAATGTTGGTGTCGTTCGCTTCAGATCCCGAACCGGCATAGAACACATGGTTCAGATGTTCCGGCGCCAGTTCGGCCAGCTTTTGCGACAGTGCGATTGCCGGCACGTGCGTGGTTTGAAAAAACGTGTTGTAATAGGGCAGTTCACGCATTTGCCGCGCCGCCACGTCAGCCATTTCCGTCCGGCCGTATCCGACGTTGACACACCAAAGACCCGCCATTCCGTCTAGAATTTCGTTACCTTCACTATCCGTCAACCAGACACCGTTGGCCCGGGTAATGACGCGCGCGCCCTTTTCTGCAAGTTCGTCCTGCGTCGTGAAGGGATGCATATGGTGGGCAGCATCCAGCGCCTGAAGTTCTGCAGTTGGCATGTGATTCGAAATTACGGGCATGGGAAAAGCCTTTCTAGATTCGGGGGCATCGCGTTGTCAGTTACTCTAGCTGACAGCCAGAATATGATCAAATTAATAAGTGTCAATCGAATCAGCTTCGGAGGGCAACGGCCTCTAGAACGTCGCCGATCTGGCTCATTCCCTGCTCAACATCATCGCTCATGGCCTGCGCGGCGCGTTCGGAATCCCGGGCGCGCAGCGCATCCAGCAGTTCGTGATGTTTGTCCGGCAGATTCTGCGTTCCGAATCGGCCGCACACAACACGAAGCGAAGGACCGAACCGCAGCCAAAGCCGGTCAGCCACCGCCGCCATAACCGGCGCATCCGCCATGGCATAAAGCGTCGTGTGGAACCGGTAATTATGCTCCAGATATCCGTTTACATCGCCGTTCGAAATGGCCAGATCCAACCCGTTATCGATCTTCATCAACACCTCGACCTGCGCTTCATCAACCCGGCAAACGGCGCGGCGCGTCAGTTCCGGTTCAAGAGATTTCCTCATAAAAGCAATCTCTTCTATACTGTCGGGGGTCAATTTAGGGACGCAGACACGGCGATTGCCCAAAAACTCAAGCGCGCCATCCGATGTCAGGCGCCGAATGGCTTCGCGCACCGGAGTCATGCCGGCACCCAGCGTTTCGACCAGGCCCTGTATCGTGACCGCCTGACCGGGCGCGATATCACCGAACAAAATTCGGCGGCGCAATTGCCGGTACACCACTTCGTGCGCAGGCAGGTTTGCGCCCGTCGCCATCTGCGTCTGTGCCTGGTTTTTAAGCATCGTCATTTCGGCCTGCCCTGTCTTGCTGCAACGTGTATTGCGCATCGCTGCACTGCATGGAAACATAAATCATCTTGCCCCAAGACGCAAAACTTGATCAAATATAATCTGATCGGGCAAAAAGTCCTGCAACCCAATGGGAGTATATCATGAAAAATGTGACACTAACGCTGACAGCATCGCTATTGCTGAGCGCCGCGGCTGCGACGGCCGAGGAAGTGCGAGTTTACAACTGGTCCGACTATATCGACGAAGCCTTGCTGACCCAGTTCGAAGAAGAAACCGGCATCAAACTGATTTATGATGTTTTCGACAGCAACGAGGTTCTGGAAACCAAAATGCTGTCGGGTGGTTCGGGATATGACGTTGTCGTTCCTTCGGGCACCTTTCTGCAACGCCAGATCGTTGCCGGTGCTTTCCAGCCTTTGGACCGTTCGCAACTGCCCAACATTGAAAACATGTGGGACGTTGTTGAGAAAAGAACCGAACAATACGACCCCGGCAACACGCATTCCATCAACTACATGTGGGGCACCACAGGTATTGGCGTGAACGTTGGCAAAGTAACCGAAATTTTGGGCGACGATGCTCCGATCGATTCTCTGGAATTGGTCTTCAACCCGGAAAACATGTCCAAACTGGCAGAATGCGGCGTGCATTTCCTGGATGCACCGGCGGAAATGATACCGGCGGCGTTGAAGTATCTTGGCGAAAACCCCGATAGCCAGGACCCCGATGTCATTGCCAAGGCTGAACCGGTGCTGATGGGTGTGCGCCCCTATGTGCAGAAATTCCACAGCTCGGAATATATCAACGCACTGGCAAACGGCGATATCTGCGTCGCATTCGGCTGGTCAGGTGACATTCTTCAGGCGCGTGATCGCGCGGCCGAAGCCGACAATGGTGTGGAAATTGCCTATAACGCCCCGACCGAAGGTGCGCTGATGTGGTTTGACCAGATGGCCATTCCGGTTGATGCGCCAAACCCTGCCGGAGCGCACAAGTTCCTGAACTTTATCATGGACGCGCAAAACATGGCTGCTGCATCGAACTACGTTTACTATGCAAACGGCAATGCGGCGTCCAAAGAGTTTCTGGAAGACGATGTGATCGGCGATCCGGCGATTTACCCGAACGAGGCAACGCTTGAAAACCTGTATACAACGACGCCTTACTCCGCCAAGGTTCAGCGCGGCGTGACGCGTCTTTGGACCAAGGTCAAATCCGGGACCTGATACGGTCTGACAAGAAAAGGGCAGGCGACACAAGAAGCGCCTGCCCCATACTGACCAAAGGGGACAAAGATGAATAACAAAGTGTTCGCGCCTTGGGACGATCCCGACGCAAAACCTTTGATCCGGTTTCAGAACGTTACCAAAAGATTTGGCGATTTCACCGCGATCGAAGACCTGACACTGGATATCTTCGAGCAAGAGTTCTTTGCCCTTCTGGGCCCGTCCGGATGCGGAAAAACCACCCTGATGCGGATGCTGGCCGGGTTTGAAACAGCCAGCGAAGGGGCTATTCTTCTGGCCGGGCAGGATATCGGACCGGTGCCGCCGAACAAGCGGGCGGTGAACATGATGTTCCAGTCCTATGCGCTGTTTCCCCACCTTACGATCTTTGAAAATATCGCCTTCGGATTGCGGCGCGGCAACATGCCCAAGAACGATATCATCGACCGTGTCGAAGAGATGCTGAAACTGACCCGGTTGGAAAAATTCGCCCAGCGCAAACCGCACCAGATTTCCGGCGGACAGCGACAGCGTGTGGCGTTGGCGCGATCGCTGGCCAAGGCGCCAAAGCTTTTGCTGCTTGATGAACCTTTGGGTGCGCTGGATAAAAAGCTGCGTCAGGATACCCAGTTCGAACTGATGGATATCCAGGAAAAAACCGGCACGACCTTTGTGATTGTGACCCACGATCAGGAAGAGGCCATGACAGTGGCCAGCCGCGTTGCTGTCATGGACGAAGGCCGCGTGGTGCAGGTGGCAACCCCGGACCGGATCTACGAGACACCCAATTCGGTCTATGTGGCCGACTTTATCGGTGATGTGAACCTGATCAAAGGCACTGTCAGCCCTGCCGGTAAAAACATGTTCCATCTGAACTGGAGCGAGTCACAGCCGCCTTTGAACGCATCTTCAACCCTTTCCCTTTCGGAAGGTCAGGAATGCCATCTTGCCATCCGGCCCGAGAAGGTGACGATTTCAACAGAAAAGCCCGCAGAAGCCGAGAACGCAGTTCAGGGCAAAATTCTGGACATCGCCTATCTGGGCAACCTGTCCACGTATCACGTGGAATTGCCGTCAGGCGACATCATCAAATCGCAAATGGCAAACACAAGACGCATCGCGCGGCGCAGCTTCACTTGGGAAGACCCCGTCTGGATTTCATGGACCGCCACCGCCGGCGTTCTTTTGGATCAATAACGCCATGCGCCGCTTTTTCTTGATTTCGGTTCCGTACTTCTGGCTTCTGGCCCTGTTTCTGGTGCCGTTCCTGATAGTTCTGAAAATCTCGCTGTCCGATACCGCACTGGCGATCCCGCCTTACACCCCGACATTCGACTGGAGTGCAGGCATAGGCGCCTTTCTGGCGGAATTGGATTTCGAAAACTTTGCCTTTCTCACGTCTGATGATCTTTATTGGCGCGCTTATCTGAGCAGTCTGCAAATCGCGGTATTATCAACGATCTTCACGTTGATTATCGGCTATCCCATTGCTTATTCGATGGCCCGCGCCCCAGAGGAGTGGCGTGCAACGCTGATGATGCTGGTGATCCTGCCGTTCTGGACCAGCTTCCTGATCCGGGTCTATGCGTGGATGGGCATTCTCAGTCAGGAAGGGTTTCTGAACCAGTTTCTGTTATGGGTGGGGATCATCAATGATCCCTTGACCATCCTGAACACAAACACGGCCGTCTACATCGGTATCGTCTATACCTATCTGCCCTTCATGATCCTGCCGATCTATTCGGCGCTCGACAGGTTGGACGGGTCCCTGATCGAAGCCGCCGAAGATTTGGGGTGTTCCCGTATCAAGGCGTTCTGGCTGGTCACCGTTCCGCTGTCCCGAAACGGAATTATTGCGGGTTGTTTTCTGGTTTTCATTCCGGCGCTGGGCGAATTTGTCATTCCATCCCTGCTGGGTGGGTCGCAAACCCTGATGATCGGCAAGGTGTTGTGGGAAGAATTCTTTAGCAACCGTGATTGGCCGGTGGCCAGTGCCGTAGCGGTTGTTCTTCTTCTGATCCTGATCATTCCGATTGTTCTGTTTCAGCGGAACCAGCAAAAGCAGGCGGAGGCAGAAAAATGAACCGTTTTTCGTGGTTTAATGTCACCGCCCTGACGCTTGGCTTTGCGTTTTTGTACATCCCGATGCTGATCCTGATCATCTTCAGTTTTAACGAAAGCAAACTGGTGACAGTCTGGGCGGGCTTCAGCACAAAATGGTATGGCGAACTGATGCAGAACGAAGCATTTCTGGATGCTGCATGGGTCACCATCAAGGTTGCCGTTCTGTCATCCACATTTGCAACCGTACTGGGCACGATGGCGGCCTATGTTCTGGTGCGTGGTGGCCGGTTTATGGGCCGTACCCTGTTTTCCGGAATGATTTACGCGCCGTTGGTGATGCCCGAAGTTATCACCGGCCTGTCCCTGCTGTTGTTGTTCATCGGTATCGGATTGGATCGCGGCGTTCTAACAATCGTTTTGGCCCATACTACGTTTTCGATGTGCTATGTTTCGGTTGTTGTGTCGTCCCGCCTGATCACATTTGACCGGTCGCTGGAAGAAGCGGCCCTTGATCTGGGATGTTCAGCCTTAGATGCCTTTCGTCTGGTGACACTTCCGATCATCGCCCCGGCTGTGATTTCGGGCTGGTTGCTGGCCTTCACATTGTCGCTGGATGATCTGGTGATTGCATCCTTCACTTCCGGTCCGGGCGCGACAACGCTGCCGATCAAGATCTTCAGCGCCGTGCGCCTAGGGGTCAGCCCCGAAATCAACGCCTTGTCGACCATCATGATCGGAATTGTAACCGTCGGTGTTATCACTGCATCGCTTGTTTCAAAAAGCGCAAGCGTGCGCCAACAACGCGACGAGCAAGCAGCCGCCCGGACGGCATGAAACGAATTTACCCCACGCACACGTACGGGGCGGGGCCACGTCACAGCTGCTGGTGGGATGAAACCTGCGCGGCACCTGAATGGCCGAGCATTGACGAAAACAAACAGGTCGATGTGGCTATAATCGGGGCCGGATTCACTGGCTTGTCTGCCGCGCTTCACCTTGCCGAAGCAGGCGTAAGCGTTGCAGTTATGGATGCACAGCACCCGGGATGGGGAGCGTCAGGGCGCAATGGCGGGTTTTGTTGTCTGGGTGGCAGCAAGCTGAGCCACAAGGAACTGGTTTCCAGATTTGGCACGGAGCACGCCCGGGAATTTCATCAGGCGGAAATGGACTCGGTTCAACTGGTCGCTGGCCTGCTTGATCGTTTGGGTATCGATGCCGACACACATTCCCATGGCGAAACGCTTTTGGCACACCGCGCCAAGGATATGCACGATCTGCAAAAACAGGCGCAGTTCATCCGTGATGAATACAAAGTAGAACCAACCCTGATTGAAAAAACCAAGCTAAGGCAAAGTGGCATGGGCGGCCCGTTTTTCGGGGCTTTGACCAACCCGGTCGGCTTTGCCCTCAATCCATTGAAATACCTGACCGGCTTGGCCAAGGCCGCGGCGCAAGCGGGTGCACAGATTTATGCCAACAGCCCAGTGGCAAAGCTGCAGCCATCCTCGGGTGGGTGGTGCCTGAACATAAACGGTCACGAAATTCGGGCCGAAAATGTCCTGATCGCCACAAACGGCTATTCCAGTGACGATCTTCCCGACTGGCTGGCATCGCGATATCTGCCGACCCAGTCGAATGTAATTGTCACCCGCCCGCTCAGCGATGAAGAACTGAACAATCAGGGCTGGACATCGCATCAGATGTGTTACGACACACGCAATCTGCTGCACTATTTTCGCCTAATGCCTGATCGCCGCTTTCTTTTTGGCATGCGCGGCGGTTTCCAGTCTTCCCCGTCCGCCGATCGGCGATCCGCACAGCGAAACCGCCGGGATTTTGAAACCATGTTCCCGGCCTGGGCCCATGTTGAAACCCCAAACAGTTGGTCCGGAATGGTCTGTGTATCCCGTAACCTGACACCCTATATCGGGCCCGTTCCGAATATGCCGGGTGTGTTTGCAGGGCTGGCGTTTCACGGCAACGGGGTTGCCATGGGCAGTTATACCGGAAAAATGCTGGCGGAACTGGTGCAGGGACACGGGGTTGTCCCGCACGTCATGCAAAAACCGATGGCGACATTTCCATTTGGCCGTGCCCGCCGGGCCGTGATGCTGCCGATGTATGCTACGTATACTCTGGCCGATCTTTAGGCGCTGGTGCTGTCGGGTTCGCAACCCGGCAACACGCCCTGACATTCGATCTTTCTACGCGTTGACAGGCCAGTTTGCATCGCGCATGCCTTTGGCAGAACGTAAGGTAAAGGTAAGCCAATGAAAATTGCGATGATTGGGACCGGCTATGTCGGGTTGGTTTCTGGCGTTTGTTTTTCCGATTTTGGCCATGATGTTATCTGTGTCGATAAAGACCCCGCGAAAATCGAGAAGCTGAACAAAGGTGTGGTTCCGATTTATGAACCCGGCCTGGATGAATTGATGGCCAAGAATGTCAGCGCTGGCCGTCTTTCGTTTTCAACGGAACTTGCCGCGGCAGTAGATGGGGCCGATGCGATCTTTATCGCCGTGGGCACACCGACGCGCCGCGGAGATGGCCATGCCGATCTGACTTTTGTAATGGCCGCCGCCCAAGAGATTGCACAAGCGTTGACCGGATATGCCGTGATTGTCACAAAATCGACAGTCCCTGTCGGTACGAACAGACAGGTCAAACAGGTGATTTCTGCAGCCCGTCCAGAGGCCGATTTTGATGTCGCATCAAACCCCGAGTTTTTGCGCGAGGGCGCGGCAATCGATGATTTCATGCGGCCGGACAGGATCGTCGTAGGTGTCGAGAATGAAAAAGCGGCCGACGTCATGGCGCAGATATACCGCCCGCTTTATCTGCGCGAATTTCCGATCATGAGCACCGATCTGGAAAGCGCCGAAATGATCAAGTACGCGGCCAATGCTTTTCTGGCGACCAAGATCACCTTTATCAACGAAATCGCTGCTCTTTGTGAACGCACCGGCGCGGATGTAAAAATGGTGTCCAAAGGCATGGGGCTAGACAACCGGATCGGAAACAAGTTTTTGCATGCCGGTCCCGGCTATGGTGGATCATGCTTTCCCAAAGACACAAAAGCGCTGGCACGGATCGGGCAGGAAAACGCGGTGCCGATGCAGCTGACCGAGACGGTGATCAAGGTAAACGATGAAATCAAGCGGCGGATGACCGACAAGATCATGGACCTGTGCGGGGGGTCTGTGAATGGCAAGATCATTGCTGTGCTGGGCGTGACCTTCAAACCGAACACGGACGACATGCGTGATGCGCCCTCGCTTACAATTGTACCTGCGCTGGTGGGTTCGGGCGCCAAAGTACGGGTCGTTGACCCGCAAGGCCGGCGCGAAGGCGAAGCCCTGCTGCCCGGCGTGAACTGGATGGAAGATGCCTATAAGGCCGCCCAGAATGCAGATGCCTTGGTTCTCTTGACCGAATGGAATGAATTCCGCGCGCTTGATCTGAAACGGCTCGCGAACCGCATGGAAAATCCGATCATGGCGGACTTGCGTAACATCTATTCAGAAAAAGATGCCCAGCAGGCCGGGTTTGTAGGATACGTATCGGTCGGGCGGCGCGATTATTCCGCCTAGCGGATGCAAACCTTCGGGTCCAAGGTAACGGCGATCAGGGTCCGGATCGGAGAGCCGTAACCTGCTGTGGCGTCACTGTCTGGCCGCCACGCAGGACCAGTTCCATCTGGCCCCCTGAATTGCGCGCCTCGACAATCGGCGCATGGGTTTCAAGAGTATCTGACAAGACCAGCTTCCCGGCCGCAAAGCTTTCGACGGAAAAGCTGTATGCCGCGTAAGGCACCTGCCCGCCATCGCCGGTCTTTCCTGTCCATTCAATCGGGTTGTCCGAGACGGCAATTTCAATCCGTTGCGTTTCTTTGCCCTCTTGGTCACGCACGACAAGAAACGCCTGATCCGCAATCGCCACCGGTTTTGGGTTCAAAACGATGTGCTGGCCGTCAAACATCGCAGGTGCGTCACTGCGCGCCTGCATCCCGACCCATCCGGCAAGGCGAGACAAATCAGACCCCCCCATTTGCCCGACAAGGGCCGTCAAAAGATCATTGCTCAGCACCTGTTGTTCGACTGCGGAAAACTGCGCAAGCTGCGAAGCGTACTGTGTCGAGTCGATCGGCTCGAGCGGATCCTGATACTGGGCTTGCGCAGTCAGCATTTTCAGAAAGGTTTCAAAATCCGATGAGAGAACAGAGCCGGATTGTGGCGCTGACACCGCCCTTGAACTGAAAGACTGTTGTTGTGAAATTACGTTCGTTTCCATCTTGGTTCCTTATAGCCGAAGATCCAGCCCGCTTGTCTGGATCAGGAGTGGTGAATCTGGCGGTGCATTCGAAGTGATCTCCGCCTGTCCGGCGAATGATGAATTTTCTTGCGATCCGTCGCTTGCACCCCATGACCGGTTATCCTGAGCAAACGAAAATTCCGCACCAGAGTATCCCAAGGCCTGAAAATCCTGAACCAACTGATCGATATGCCGTTTGAGCAACGCCAGCGTTTCCGGGCGTTCAGCCGCAATTGTCACGGAAACAACGCCAGTGTCCTGCGCCGATAATGCCACCCGCACGCGTCCCAGTTCTTCGGGGTTTAGTGAAACCTCAACCGGTGTATCCGGGCCGCTTCTTATCACCTCGATCAACTGTCTTGTGACCGTCTGGGGCAGGTCTGCCCTGGCCACCGGGGGCATTGCCAGCCGCATGTCTGACGAACCTGTCGGTGCTGTATTTGCAATTAATCCCAGCTCTTCCGTCGCAATGCCTCCAAAAGCCGCTGCTTCTGTCATCAAGTCAGCTGGCACCGGCGCGGTTTGTGCAAAAATGATCGGCAAAGCCGGTCTTGCCTGTTCGAATTTACCTGTCTCTGTCGGTTGCGCCGGATGACCCGCTTTTTCATCGGGGGGCGTGGACAGTTCAGGACCTTGAATATCCCTGATGTCGGGAGACAACCGATGTGTCTCGGTCTGCGAAGACTCGACAGGGAACTGCGCCGATTCGGGTTTTCCCGAAGCCTGCAACCGGGTTGCTACCTTTTGCACCGGCGGACCGTTGGAAGGGATCATTTCCTGATGCTTCACAATCTGTGGATCAGGTGGGTCAATTTGCAAACCATCTTTGCTTTGGTTGATCACTGGCAACATTGGTGCACCTTCAGCCGTTCGCAGGATCGGAGCAGTCTTGGCATCCTCAAACTGCGCCATTGGCGATCGGTTACGGGGTTCTTCCTGCAAGGACCGGACGATGGTTTCCATGTCCAATTTTACTTTGAAACCGGCCTGCCCAAACGGTTTTGTATCATCTGTCTGTGACGCTGGTGTTTCCGGCGCAATCCTCTTGCCTGCATGCCGGTTTTCTGTACCTGCCTGCGCCGAATGGGCACTGTGAATTTCGGCCAAAGGCTGGTCAGTCTGGCTTTGTGGCGGCTGCAACCCGACGGAACCTGCATCGCTTTTGCCATGAAAACCTGTGGTGCCGCTGGAAACCCCGGTAATTGAATGCGCCACGCCCGAACGGGTCTGGCTTCCGGCGTTTTGCGGACCCGCGGGGATGAAAGAACCCGTCGGCATTTCATTTTGCATCAACTTGGGCTCGTGCGAGCGTGATGACATCTGAGTACCTGCATCGGCATTTTCCAAAGGCTCGACCGGGTCATCCGAAAGGTCAAAGGCCGGCAAGGCAGGATCCGTTTTATCGCCCTGTTCCGCCAGCTCCAACGCGGCGAAAAGCCGGCCAAAAACCGCATCAAGATGTTGGCCGGTATTTGGCGTATCGCCCTTATCAATGGGCAGTCCGCTGTTCATCGCAGCTTGTCTGGATGGGTCGATATGCATGAAAGCTCCGCGCTGGTCTTTCACCAATAGACACATCACCCGTTACGACTTCTTTACCGATTGTCATGCAGAGTCGGGAAAATCGATCTAATTCGAGGGATCAGATGTCTGATATCGTTACAGCGGCCCAATCAGCGCCCGTGAAAGCCGCAGCGCGTCAAGACGCAGCTTTGCGCGAAGCCGCCCAGAAACTGGAAGCTGTGTTTCTGGCGGAAATGCTAAAGGCGTCCGGTTTTGGAAAGACACAAGATGCGTTTGGTGGAGGCGCGGGAGAAGACCAGTTCCAGTCTTTTCTGGTGCAGGCACAGGCCGAAGAAATGGTCCGCGCAGGAGGTATCGGATTGGCCGAATCCTTGTTTATGGCGCTTCGGGACTCTGCGACATGAACAGCGCCGCTTGTGAAAAGGATCTGTCGGATCTGCAAACGGTGATTTTGACCGAACGAACCGCCCTGCTGACCGGCGATCTTGAACAGCTTCGCGCACTGGCGAACCGGAAAAAACACCTGATCGGCAGGATCAATGCGCACCCGCCGGCAACATCCGCACGCATTGAACAGATACGTGAAGCCCTTTTGCGCAATCAAACTCTTCTGCGGCAGGCGATGAACGGGGTGCGTTCCATTTCCGAACGACTCTTGGACTTGCGACGGGTACGAAATTCCCTTGGCACATACGATTCGCGCGGAAACAAGGCTGTTTCGGTATCCGGCACACCGCCCTCCTTTGAAAAGCGGACCTGACGACCGGCTGTTGCATCAAATGCCACGTAAAAGAGTTTTGTGCCTTAAGACTCCTTTAGCGCGTCAGGGTTCATTCATGGCCTGCATCCGAAAACGGGTGGCGCACCGACGGGGTAATCCGCTGGTCGCAGTGCTCAGAATGACATCCCATTTGCCCGAAAGGGTGGAAAACCAATAGGCGCAAAGCGCCTGACTAGAAAGGAAATGCGAATGTCCAGCATTCTTACAAACAACAGCGCAATGGTTGCGTTGCAGACCCTAAAATCAATCAATGCCAATCTGGGCCAGATTCAGGGTGAAATTTCAACCGGTAAGTCCATCGCCAGTGCCAAAGACAATTCCACTGTCTGTATGACCTTGGCGTTGGACGAATAGGCACGTTGCGTCTGGATCATGGCCGTCAGTTCACCGGCAACATCGGTTGCGGATTCTTCACGCGCATAAGAAACGATATCGCCGGTCGGGCCATCACCCGCATCCCACAGAAAATACGACCCACTTTCCGGCGATGGCAGATAGGTCTGGTGATCAAGGGCAACCATGCCGTTTGGGTTTGGTAAATCGACCAAAGGCACCTGATAGATCGTGCGGGTGATGCCAGTATCAAAAAACGCGTGAACGAACCCGTTTGCATCGACTTCCACGCTTGTCATGTTCCCGACGGGTGTTCCATCTTTCGAGATGGAAACAGGAGCGAATTTATCCGATAGCTGGGTCAACCCGTCGCTTTGCCCCAATTGTCCGATGTTGATTTCCATCGGGCCCCCGCCGACTTTCACGATGATTGTTCCGGTGGCCGGATCATAGGCCCCACCGGTTGTCGCGGTGATTGCTGCAAGGGTGCCACCGGCGGCGCGGCTGTCATCGAATGTCAGGACATATTCCCCGATCGTCACGCCGGGCGATGCGGTATCGGTAAGCGTCATTGTCCATTCATTTGTTGAGCCGATTGCAGGGACAGTCGGTTGAAAACTGACCTGTATACTTTCCGAAGTGCCAAGGTTGTCGAAGTATTCAACCGCCAGATTCTGGACATCCCCAGATGCACCCGCCTCTGTTTCGGTTGCCGGCAGGTTCACGCCAAGGGACATCCGCGTTGTCGGTTCACCGGAAAACTGGTTCACGTTGATCTGCACCGGCTCCAGACCATCAGCCGTATCGCGCGGAAAGGTCGGAACGGTACCATCCGGCAATGCAGGCCAGCCCAGCAGGATCAATCCTGATTCAGACCGCAGATATCCTGCGGCATCCGTTCGGAACGATGCCGTAGTGGTCAGGAACATCTGGGTTTCGCCATTGCCGACCTCAACCTCGGACGCCTGAGCGACAGGCAGCATACCGCGCCCGCGCACGGCAAGATCGGTAGCGTTCGACGTGGAAACCAGCGCGCCGCGCTGATCAATCAGCCTTTGGGTTGTGGACCGGACACCCCCCGCCGAATAGGTGCCCCCCGATGATGAAATCACAAGGGAATGAAAATCCGTTTCGACACGCTTGTACCCGTATGTAGACGAATTGGCGATGTTGTCGGAAATCGATGCAAGACGTGTCGCATTGGATGACAACCCTGCGACACCGGCATTCAAAGCTGAAGAAATGGTCATGGATACGCCTTTCTGCTGCACCACCTAAAGAATGGCGCAACAGATACCGGCCTTGCCATTAACATCGGGCTAACAGCTAAAATCCTATCTGGTTGGGTCCGGCCTAAGCAAAACCACTTCGATTCTGTTGTTCCGTGACCGCATCGGATCACGAATGGCCGGCGCGCTATCCGCATGCCCCGTAACACGGTGAATGCGGGGGGCGTGCAGGCCTGCCTGTTCCATCAACACACGCATTTCGCCTGCCCGGCTTACGGACAATTCCCATACAGTGTTGCGGACGACAACGACCGGTTCGGCCGCTACATGCGCCTCGATCGCAATCGGGTTCGTAACAATTTGACTGGCTTTCACGATTATGCCGGAAATATCGCGCAGCAATTGTGTTGGCTGGGCCGTCTTTGCAAGGAACAGGGGCGCTTCGTCAGTTTCGAACACTTCGATGACCAGACCCTGATCAGTGACCCGTGTAACGATCTGGCGCAGTGCGTTTTCCAACACTTGCGATTCACCGCCATACCCGGTCAGCGCCGCCTGCACAGAAGCAAATTCCTTGTCCTGGGATATCTCTTGCCCGTCCGCATCCAGGCCGCGCGCGCCGCGTGCCTGGGACTGGTCGGTCGGGCGATCACTGGTCGCCCCTGTCCCGTTCTGGGGCAATGTTTCTTCTGAAAACACACTGTCGCCACCAAACGCTCCATCACCGCCGCCCGAGACTCGCGCGATTGCAATTGTTGGCGAAAAGTAATCGGCCAATCCCTTGCGTTGTTTTTCGGTTGTCGCGTTCAACAGCCACATCAACATGAAAAATGCCATCATCGCAGTTACGAAATCCGCATAGGCGACTTTCCAGGCACCCCCATGATGCCCGCCACCTTTGACAACTTTTTTACGTTTGATGATTGTTGGCGCCGCATTGTTTTGCGCTGCCATTCGTCACCACCTTTATTCACCCAAGCGAACAGGTAGCAGCCAACGCGTTACGGGCAGCTTAACAGATCGAAATGTAGGCGTTTTGCCAACATCGGTGCCATAGGGTTAGGGTTTTGCATTACCTTCGTCAGTGGCATCGTCCTCGACCAGTTCCGCATCCGGTATTTCAGAATCTGTTTCGTCCGCATCTGTGCTGGTGTCTTCCAGCGCGCCCACAATAAGCGGCAGCATCTGCAATCCCGACGGGGATACGATTTCCGACATTGGCGGCGTTTTCCAGCTTAGCGTGTCAAAGCTCTGGCAGTTTTCGCATACCGGCGCCCAATCCCCGTGGATGTGCTGGCAATTGTCGCAAACCCAGTGTGGGCCACGCGGGACGCGAAGCGCTTTGGCCAACCAGCCGCGGACCACCGCATCAGATGCGCCTTCGCCCCGTTCGATCGCGGCCATGATCGTCACGTTCCGTGCATCTGGTGCGACCTCAACCAAATCCCCCAGGGTCCGGCGGGCTTCGGGAAAATCTTCGGCGGCAAGATGCAATTCCGACGCTAGCATTTGGGATTCAGGATGATCCGGTTTCAGTCGCAACAAGGGCGTGAAACGTTTGATCCGTTCCTGCGGGGTTTCATCGGGCGCAATGGCCGCAAACGTGGCGGCCAGATCGGGATGGGGTTGTGCCTCCCACGCTTTTTTCAAAACGCGGGTCGCGTACCGCATTTTACCCTGATCGATATAGGCCGTTGCCGCCATCACAGCGGCAGGAATCAGATCGGGCGACTGCCGGTTCGCGACAATTGCGGCCTCCCTCGCCTCGATCGAATTGCCTTCGTCAACAATATCCTTCGCTTCGGACAGGGCCAGAACGGCATCGCGGCGCTTGTACACATCCCTTGGCATAGAGCCGTGTTTCAGCTTGGCGCTCAGCGTCTTGCGTGCCCCGGCCCAATCATGGTGGCCGGCCTGCAGTTTCAGCAGAACATCCTGGGTTTCTTCGTGCCGCGGCTTGAGTGCGAATGCTTTTTCGGCAAGCTTCAGGGCGGTGTCGGTGTCGCCGGCTGCCAGTTTTTGTTTCATGATGCCGCGCACGCCGACAAAGCGTGTCGCTTCATCGGTAACGAGTTTCTTGTAGACCTCTTCGGCCTTGGTTCTGTCGCCAGCCATTTCCGCGGCCTGAGCGGTCAGCAGGTTCGTCAACTCGGGTTTGCGCAGATATTTTTCGGCTTTGTCCGCCTTTGACATGGCTAGCCGTGCCTCTCCCGAGGCGAGCGCCATCATGCCTTCGGACAGGGCCTGAAACCCCTTTCGCTCTCGGTTGCGATCGAAATAGCGCGACATGGCAGTTTCGTCACCGTTCAGAAACCGCCAGAAGGCCACCAGCAACGACAACAGTTTCAGCACAAGCCACAAGGCAACAATCAGCACACCCACGGCAATCACGGAGTTCAGCGGCCCAAGGGTGTATTCGGCTCCGCCGACAGTGATTTGCACCCCGCCTTCGGTCTCAAGAAGAGACATCGCCGCCAGCGCCAGGCCCGCTACGACGACAACAAACAAGACAATCTTAATCAATGACCAAAGCATAATGGGACCCTATTTGCTGTTCAGGCTTTGCGCCAATGATTCTGCCGCATCCTGTGCATCGCGTCGTGCCCGGGCGCGTGTAACCCAAGCGTCCATTGCAGCGCTCGCCTCTGGCGGCAGTGTTTCGATTTCGGCAAGTGCATCGTTCAATCGCCCTTCTTTCAGGGCCGCTTCTGCCCTCGACAATACCGCGTCAGGGTCCGCGCCTTCCTTGGGTGTTACAGACCGGGCGCTAAGTTGCCGCTGAAGAAAAGAACGCAGGTTGTGTTCGGAATCGGGCTCGGCCAAACGCGCTGCCGATAATGCCTCTCGTGCGGCATCGGGAAACGCGTCTTGCAACTGAATCATCGGTGTAACGCCGGTTTGCGCCACCGAAGCCAGTTCTTCGGGTGCTTGCGTACCTGTCACAGCTTCAAGATCACCAAGAGCGGCGTCAAACGCGCCGCCGCTGTCGATTGCGGACAAGACGCGGGTCAGTGCAGCCCGTGCCAAGGCCTCTTGGGCCGTCATCTCGGCGTTTTCTTCCATGGCGCGCGCATCTGTCAGTAGCGACTCGATCTCGCTTCTTTGGGCGGCCACCGAATCCTGCAGTGCTTTCAACTCGCGCTCGTAGGCGTCGATTGCGCCTTGCGATACACCTTGGGAAATCGGCTGTTTTTCCAGTGCCGTCAAACGCGCATCAAGCGCATTCACAGTACCTGCCAGATTGTCGATCTGCGCTCCCAATTCTGAAATCTTGTCCGCCTGCGCTGCGATGGCGCCCTCGACACCGGACAGATCGGGCACTGGCACTGCCGCCAGTTTGTCCGAAACATCGGAAATCCGTGCGTTTTGGGCTTGGACGGATTGTGAAAGATCGTTCAGGTCACTTGCGCTGACAGTTCGCCAGTTTTCGGGTAAAAACGTCTCGAACATTGGGCTTTTTGCCACCAAAACGCCGATGCATACAGCAAGGAGTCCGCCCAGAAGCATCGGAAAGAAACTAGATCTGGATGTCTGTTCGGGGGCATCGGATTGCGGCACAGCTTCATTGCTTTCCGCAACAGGTTCCGAAGCATCCTGACCTGTTTCGACGATGTCTTGGGTATCGTCCGATACGTCATTCTGTTCCGTTGGGGCATCAGGTTCGGGCGTATCAATTGCAGACGCAGCAGAGCTTTCATCTGTCTGGGCATCATCAGCTTTAGCGTCCGTTTCTTTTGAGGATTTTGTCGCCTTTGCCACTGTGCCGCACCTTTTCGATTCTGTTTATTCGTCAATCACTAACACTTGAACCTTACTGTGCGACCTAGCGCGCCTCAAGCGGACAGACCTTGTTGATCAACTTTTCTGTTTCCAAAGCCAGTGCTTGCGCGCCCGGACTGACCGCCACGGGGCATTTATCGCGCAATTCGTCAGCAACCGCCTGACTTAGCGCAACAGGATATACGGGCGCTGTCCCCGACACCTGACGTTGAAAGCTTGCCGCGGTTCTGGGGGAAAACAAAGGAACGAACACCGCGTCTGATCCTGACAGCAAGGTTTTGGCGTCCTGGTTCAATTCCAGTTCAACCTGATCGTAAACAATCGTCTCGGAAGTCGGAACGCCCACCTCTGTCAGGTTTTTTGCAACATCGCCGCGGCTGTGGACACCCCTGATGTGCATCAGCGGCCCTTTGATCCCTGATGCCGAAACGCCTGCGATCAATGATTGTGCATCCTGACCCGAAACCGTAGCCACCCATCCATGCGTGCGCGCGGCCTCACAAGTGGCCGCTCCAACGCAATACGCCGGCAATGTCCGATCCTGTGTTAACCTCGACAACGCAACAACGCCATTTGCAGACGTGAACACCAGACCGTTCGCATTGCCAAAATCAACCGCCTGCGAAACAGGCACAATGTCCAAAAGCGGGGATATGCAGATTCGCACCGCTCGGCCCAGTCTGTCCTGCATCAGTGTCGCAAAACGTTGTGATGCGTCCAGTGGTCTGGTCAGTAACAGGATCGGTTCAGACACACGCATCAAAAGGCCCGGGATTGTTCGCCACGAACTAGGGTGATACCTCCGCAGACAACACGTTGCAACGGATCCGGACCGCTTCTGAATATGACGCAAAGCCTGACCATTCTAGGAATAGAAAGCAGTTGTGATGACACTGCGGCCGCCGTAGTGCGTCAGGAAAACGGCAATCCGCCTGAAATTCTGTCTTCGATTGTTTATGGTCAGACTGAACTGCACCGTGATTTTGGCGGTGTGGTTCCCGAAATTGCGGCCCGCGCGCACGCTGAAAAGATTGATATCTGCGTAAAAACGGCCCTTGAAACGGCGAGCGTCGATCTCAAACATCTTGATGCAATCGCCGTAACAGCAGGGCCCGGCCTGATTGGCGGCGTATTGTCCGGCGTGATGTGCGCCAAAGGCTTAAGCGCCGCGTCGGGTATGCCTTTGATCGGCGTCAATCACCTTGCCGGACATGCGCTGACACCCAGATTGACGGATCAGATCCCTTATCCTTATCTCATGCTTCTTGTATCCGGCGGTCACTGTCAGTTTTTGATTGTACGCGGTCCTGAAGATTTCCGCCGGTTGGGCGGCACCATTGATGATGCCCCAGGCGAAGCGTTTGATAAAACCGCCAGACTGCTGGGCCTGCCGCAACCCGGAGGCCCGTCTGTCGAAATCGAAGCAAAGTCCGGAGATGCCGATCGCTTTGCGTTTCCAAGACCGCTATTGGACCGACCGGGATGTGATCTTTCGTTTTCCGGCCTGAAGACGGCACTGCTGCGAACGCGTAACAGTATCGTAGACGAAAAGGGCGGACTCACCCGGCAGGATCGCGCAGACATGTGTGCAGGGTTTCAGGCCGCAGTTTCTGATGTTCTTGGGGAAAAAACACGGCGTGCTCTTGCGCTTTATCTGGATGAAAACCCGGATCGGGCGAAGTTCGCCCTTGCTGGCGGAGTGGCGGCAAATACCGCAATTCGCGCTGCATTAGAGACTGTTTGCGATGATTTGAAGGTCGAATTCTTTGCACCCCCCCTCGCGTTATGCACAGACAACGCAGCGATGATCGCCTATGCCGGGCTGGAACTGTTTCAGGCGGGCCATCGCGATGATTTCACGCTTTCCGCGCGGCCGCGCTGGCCGCTTGATACGGCAAGCCCTTCCATGTTGGGCAGCGGCAAAAAGGGGGCCAAGGCATGACTGTTGGTGTCATCGGCGCGGGCGCTTTTGGGACAGCATTGGCCATATCGCTGGCTCAGACCCAACCTGTTACGCTTTGGGCGCGCGACACCGATCAGGCGCGCAAAATGCAAGCCGCGCGGATGAATGCACAGTATCTGTCCAGCTGTGTTTTCCCCGATATTTTATCCGTAACTTCGGATTTTTCCGATTTGTCAGAACACCAGACACTGTTGCTGGCGGTGCCGTTGCAACGCTTGCGGGGCCTGCTGTGCGACCATGCAAATGATCTGCAGAACAAGGTTCTGGTGGCATGCTGCAAGGGGATTGAACTGAACACTGGCACAGGTTCGGTGCAGATCATCATGGATGAGGTTCCAACAGCTGTACCCGCCATTCTGACCGGCCCCAGCTTTGCCTTGGATATCGCAAGGGGTCTGCCCACAGCCCTGACGCTGGCTTGCGCATCCCCCAGCACGGGGCAAAGCTTGCAACAACAGCTGACAACACCGAATATCCGACTGTATCGCACATCAGACACTATCGGCGCGGAATTGGGCGGGGCGCTGAAAAACATTATTGCCATCGCATGTGGCGCGACAATTGGCGCCGGTCTGGGTGATAGTGCGCGCGCTGCGCTGATGACACGCGGCTATGCAGAAATGCAGCGCATCGCTGCATCATTCGGCGCGCAGCCAGAAACACTGGCCGGGTTGTCGGGGTTCGGCGATCTGGCGCTGACCTGCACGTCAGAACAGTCGCGCAACTACCAATTGGGTCTGTCGATCGGCTTGCAAACCGGGTTTGATCCAAAGATCACCGTAGAAGGCGCGGCAACTGCACGCGCAGTACACAAGGTTGCAACAGATCGCGGTCTGGATATGCCGATCACAGATGTGGTTGTGCGTTTGCTTGACCAGACGATAGATATTCGGGATGCGCTGGCAATGTTGCTGGCACGACCGCTGAGGGAGGAATGATATGCTGATCGCTTTGATCGCACGGGATAAAGACGGCGCATTGCAAACACGCAAAGACAATCGTGCAGCGCATCTAGGCTATATTGAAGAAACCGGTGTTGTTGTTCATGCCGGGCCACTGCTTGACGAAAACGGCGCCATGGCCGGATCGCTTGTGGTGCTGGATCTTGAAGATCTGGCAGCAGCCGAACGATGGGCCTCAAATGATCCTTATGCCAAGGCTGGTCTGTTCAAATCGGTCGAACTGATCCAGTGGAACAAGGTGATCGGCTAATGGCCTACTGGCTTTTCAAGTCTGAACCCAGCACCTGGAGTTGGGATCAGCAAGTGGCCCGCGGCGACCGGGGCGAAGAATGGGATGGTGTGCGAAATTATCAGGCGCGCAATTTCATGCGCCAGATGGCCGTTGGCGATAAAGGGTTCTTTTACCACTCGCAGACTGAAAAGGCCGTTGTCGGCATTGTCGAGGTAATCACCAAGGCACACCCCGACAGCACGACAGATGATGACCGTTGGGAATGCGTTGATATCAAGGCTGTGGCGCCCTTTGCCAAACCCGTGACGCTGGACATGATCAAGGCGGATGGGCGACTGGACGGCATGACGCTCGTGCGCAATTCACGTCTGTCAGTGCAACCGGTCAGCGAAGAAGAGTGGGCGATTGTCTGTCACCTCGGTGGTGTTTCCCCCTAGTCTGATGCCCAATTTTTAGGCAATCTTCCCCCTGTGAAAGAGGGAGGTGGATATGGAATTTCTGAACGTTGTCGCGGCGGCAATCGCATCTTTTGCATTTGGGGCTGTCTGGTACACTGTTTTTGCAAAACCCTGGATGTCGCTGTCAGGGGTTGAACTGGATCCCACAGGGCAACAACCTGCAAACCGGTCTGACCCGGTTCCCTATATCACCAGCTTTCTGGCATCTGTTCTTGTTGCAGGCATGATGCGGCACATCTTTGTGCTCAGCAGCATCGACAGCGCTGGCAAAGGGATCATGGCCGGGTTTGGCATCGGGCTGTTTCTGGTCACGCCGTGGATTGCAACGTTTTACGGGTTCGGCGGCAAGCCACGACAATTGCTTTTGATTGACGGCGGATATGCCACGCTGGGCTGCACGGTCATCGGCCTTGTCCTGACCCTGTTCTGACGCTTGGTCAAATAATGACGAAGGGTTCCGGCGCAAACCAGAACCCTTCGTACCCCACGTGCTCCCAAAGCCACCACACGTGTATCGAAATTCGGTTCTGGCCTTACTGGCCGGATGTCTGCAGGTCTAAAGCAATGCGTTCGCACGGGCAATCATCGAGTATTTCAAATGCCCGCCAAAAAAAACGCCCGCTTAACAAAGCAGGCGTTCAGGTTGTTTTTCGCTGCATTCAGCCGTAAACGGCTTCTTTGCCAAAATGCTTTGTCAGCATGTAATAGACGACCGCGCGGTACTTGTTCCGCTCTGACTGGCCGTATGTTTCAATGACTTTCTGGATCGCCGCCATAAGCTCTGGTCCGTCTGCCAAACCCAGCTTTTTGACCAGAAAATTGTCTTTTACGGTTTCAAGCTCACTTTGTTGCGACGCCGCAACCGTAGATGCATCCGCATTGTAAATCGCAGGACCACAACCAATCGTGACCTTGGTCAAAAGGTCCATGTCCGGTGTCATACCGCATTTGTTTCTCAGATCATCCGCATATTGCGCGATCAACTCGTCACGTTTACCCATCTGGGATCTCCCGCCTATTGTGAACGGCCCGCAGGCCAAGTGATGGAAAGGTAACAACCAAACGGGCCATGACAAAGGGGAAATTATCCGTCGGCCAAGCCATGCCTGACTATTTCGGAAACAGGAAAGTCACGACCAGCCTTGCGGCCCAATCATCCGCAGCACCGGTTGGCGATTCCGCCCAATAGCGCACACCGCCACCTACACTCACCGGTTGGCCTGCGATCGTGACCACTTTTGCCACCACAAAATTCAGCGGGACAGACCATTGATCCGCTTCCCAATCATATGTGGATTCCGAGTTTAGCGTGAATGACCAGGCATCAGGCGTTGTATAGGAAAGGAAAGGCTGAATGAATGTGGCGTTGATTTCCGTCGATCCGCCGCCGACATCCCACAGGTGATTGCCCAATGCGCCGTAGGTCCAGGGGCCGCTTTGACGTAGCACAACGCCCGTCGGGCCAGCCGCAAACTGATCTGCGCCCAATGCCGAAGACGTGGCTGTTGGCAGCAAGAAAGCCGGGCCGGCGCCCCAGATCAACCCGTTTGCTGTCGGTTCCTTCGGAGAGAAGAAAAAGCTTTGAACGATATCGCCGATACCTGACTGCGATGTTCCGGGGATCACGTCATCCTGGGTGATAAACGGAACGATCGTTCGTGAAATCAGGTTCCAGTTCTTGCCGATACTGATCGGCACGACGGGTTGAACATTGACCGTTGTGCGCGACCCGTTGCCGTTCGGGCCAAACCCTTCGTCATAGTTATACTGGAACGGAACGCTGATCAGCGACGCAACCGGGTTTGAAAGGCTTTTCGCCAATTCCTCTGATGCGGTACCCTGGGCCGATGCGGTGGTCCATCCGGCGCACGTAACACCGGCCGCCAGAGCAAAAAACCTGAACAGACGTCCCATTTTCAAACCTCCGAATTGACCTGCCTTATCCTAACAATAGACCTTATCAGATGTTTGTCACATCCCGAGATACTCAGTACCGGTAATGTTCCGGCTTGAAGGGGCCTTCCGGTTTCACGCCGATATAGGCCGCCTGATCAGCGTCCAGTTGCGTCAGTTTCACGCCAATACGGTCCAGATGCAGGCGCGCAACTTTTTCGTCCAGATGCTTGGGCAGGATGTAGACATCGTTTTTATACTGATCGCCTTTGGTCCAAAGTTCGATCTGGGCCAGTACCTGATTAGTGAAAGACGCCGACATCACGAAAGACGGGTGGCCTGTTGCGTTGCCAAGGTTCAGCAAACGACCTTCGGACAGCAGGATCAGGCGATTGCCATTCGGCATCTCAATCATGTCCACCTGTTCCTTGATATTGGTCCATTTGTGGTTTTTCAGCGCCGCAACCTGAATTTCATTGTCGAAATGGCCGATATTGCCAACGATCGCCATGTCTTTCATCGCCCGCATATGTTCGATGCGGATGACGTCCTTGTTGCCAGTGGTCGTGATGAAAATATCTGCCGACCCGACAACGTCTTCAAGCAGAACAACTTCGAACCCGTCCATGGCCGCCTGCAACGCACAGATCGGATCGACTTCGGTCACTTTAACGCGCGCACCGGCGCCGCGCAAAGACGCTGCTGATCCCTTGCCAACATCGCCATAGCCCATCACGACGGCAACTTTACCGGCCATCATCGTGTCTGTTGCGCGCCGGATTCCGTCAACCAGCGATTCTTTGCAGCCATATTTGTTGTCGAATTTCGATTTGGTGACTGAATCGTTCACGTTGATGGCAGGAAAAGGCAGCCGGCCTTCGCGTACCAGTTCGTAAAGACGGTGCACGCCGGTTGTTGTCTCTTCCGATACGCCAACGATCTGGTCGCGCATTTTGGTGAACCAGCCCGGGCTGGCCGCCATCCGTTTTTTGATCTGCGCCTTGATGGCTTCTTCTTCTTCGGATGTGGGCACCGGAATAATTTCTTCGCCCGCCTCTGCGCGCGCCCCCAGAAGAATATAAAGCGTGGCATCGCCGCCATCATCCAAAATCAGGTTTGGCCCTTCGGGAAACATGAACGACTTGTCCAGATAGTCCCAATGCTCTTCCAGCGCCTGGCCCTTGATCGCAAAAACTGGTGTGCCACCTGCCGCGATTGCTGCCGCCGCATGATCCTGCGTTGAAAAGATATTGCATGACGCCCAGCGCACATCGGCACCCAGCGCGACAAGGGTCTCAATCAGAACCGCCGTTTGGATGGTCATGTGCAGGGATCCGACAATCCGCGCGCCTTTCAGCGGCTTTGTCTCGCCGTATTCGTCGCGCAATGCCATCAGCCCCGGCATTTCGGTTTCCGCAATATCCAGTTCCTTGCGGCCAAAGGCAGCCAGAGCGATATCTTTTACGATGTAATCCTTCGGCATTGGCCGGTCTCCTTGCAGATGATTTAGCGGGTCAGATAGCACTGTCTTACTGTCTCGACAATGGCAGCGCGCCTTGCGTAGTGTCGCGTCAAAACCCAGAGGTATTCATGAAACAACCACGCGCATGGCAACGCATGTTATCCGGCCGCAGACTGGACCTGCTGGACCCGACCCCGTTTGATATCGAAATCGAAGATATCGCGCATGGTCTGGCCTTTGTTGCGCGATGGAACGGGCAAACACAGGGGCAGTTTGCCTATTCTGTTGCTGAACATTCACTGCTGGTGGAAACGCTGTTTGGTCGTATCGCTCCCAACGCCCCGGCAAAATGGCGCCTGGCCGCCCTTTTGCATGATGCACCGGAATACGTGATCGGGGATATGATTTCGCCGGTAAAATCCGCAGTGGGGCCGGGCTATGGCGTCCTGGATGATCGATTGACCGCCGCCATACATATCAGGTTCGGGCTGCCGGCGACGATTCCATCCAACATCAAGAAACAGATCAAGAAAGCAGACAGAATCAGCGCCTGGATGGAAGCGACGCAGATCGCTGGCTTCACCACTGACGAAGCCAACAAACTGTTCGGCAAACCCGAATTGAACCTGACCGAAGGGTTGGACATTACATTGCGGCCGCCCGTTGAAACACGCAATGCGTTCACTGCCCGCTATCAGGTCTTGCTGGGCGCAATGGCATGATGATCCGCACGGCTGAGTATTCCGATGCGGCTGATCTTGCGGCCATTCTGAATGAAATTATCGCGCTTGGCGGAACAACTGCACATCTGACACCCGTGTCTGGGCCAATCATAAGGCAATGGATGGATCATGATCCCGAAGCGTCATCCTGGGTGCTGGCAGAGCAGGACGGCGCGGTGATCGGCTTTCAATTCGCCGAACCTCACTCACAACTGCCGCCCGATGCGGCCGATATCGCCAGTTTCGTCAAACCCGGCATCACAGGTCAGGGCACCGGACGGGCGTTTTTTGCGGCGACCCGCGATGCATGCAGAAATCTGGGATACAAGTGGATCAACGCCACGATCCGCGCCGACAACCAAAGCGGGCTGACCTATTACAGCGCCATGGGATTCAAAGACTGGCACATCGACCCGGCTGCCGAATTGTCAGACGGGCGGATCACCGGAAAGATCAGCAAGCGGTTCGATCTTTAGCGTGGTGATCGTTTCGCCAATATACGCTGCAATGTCCGTCGGTGCATGTTCAGACGTCGCGCCGTTTCGCTGACATTCCGGTCACATAGCTCGTAAACGCGCTGGATATGCTCCCACCTTACGCGGTCCGCACTCATCGGGTTTTCCGGCGGCGGCGGCATTTCATCGCCGTTGGCCAGAAGTGCATTGGTAATGTCGGTGGCATCCGCAGGTTTGGACAAATAATCTGTCGCGCCAATCTTTACTGCGGCAACGGCGGTCGCAATTGCGCCATATCCGGTCAGAACCACTATACGGCTGTCGGGGCGTTTTTCACGCAGCACCTCGACGACATCAAGGCCGTTACCGTCCTCTAGTCGCAAATCAACCACTGCATAGGCTGGCGGACGCGCTGTTGCGATAGCTTTGCCCGCAGCGACAGATCCGGCCGTTTCGATTTCAAAACCGCGCTTTTCCATCGCTTTTGCCAGACGTCGAAGAAAGGGCTCGTCATCATCCACCAGCAGCAATGACTTGTCTGCCCCGATATTCTGCGACGTTGGTGCGCTCATACAGTCCTCTCCCCGTCAGACCTTATTGGTTTTCAGAGTATTAACTGGCGCAGTGCAAACGTCAAACACTGCGTCAATTTTGCGCAGCATCAACGAAACATTGTATCTTGTCAGCGATTTCCTGTGGCGAAATCTCGCGCCGGAAAAATTCGACGAACCCAGCTTCCGGAAGAACGAGATAGCTGAATGTGGAATGATCGACGAGGTAGTATTCGTCTTCGGCGTCATGCGCCTTGTAATAGGTTTTGTAAGCCTGACTTGCCGCTTTCACCTGTTCGGGGGATCCGGTCAATCCGATCATCCGTTCGTGCAGGTTATACGCAAAATCCCCAACAACTTCGGGCGTGTCGCGTTTTGGATCGATCGAAATGAAAACGGGCGTGACCATCGTACCGCGTTCTTCAAGGATATCGATCGCTTCCGCGTTGCGTGCCGTATCAAGGGGGCAGACATCCGGGCAAAACGTGTATCCAAAGTAGATCAGCGAAGGCTGCGTGATCACATCTTTGTCCGTCACCGTTTCGCCTGCGAAATTCACCAGTTCGAAAGGGCCACCGATTGAACCCGTTCCGCCCGCAATCTGGGACGTGCGGCACTGCGCAAACTGATCCGCTTCTGAACCAGAGCGGCTTACGAACCAGACCGCGCCCAAAAGGGCGACAGTCGCTAAAACGGCTGCAACTGCAAAAGCGCGAAGCATATGGTTTCCTTCAATCCGACATTCATTACCTTGGTGACGCAAGACACCTATCAATCCATCCGGCTGATGCAATAGACTTAGGGCACAAATGACCGATTCAAACACTGGCATCTTATTCGGGGACGATCGCAGCAACTGGATCAGGTTGCGCACGATGATCCTTTTGCGCTGGGCAGCCATTGTCGGGCAGTTAACGGCCATTACAGTTGCCCAGCGCATGTATGGCCTACAGCTTGAGCTTGGTCTATGTTACATGGCCGTCGGTGTCTCGGTGATCGGAAACCTGATCGCCATCTTTGTCTTTCCGGAAAATAAACGGCTTTCGGAAACCGAAAATTTCCTGATGGTGCTGTTTGACCTGCTTCAGCTCAGCTTTCTTTTGTATCTTTCCGGCGGGTTGCATAACCCGTTCGCCCTTTTGTTACTGGGTCCGGTCACGATCTCGGCTGCGGTTCTTGCGCCACGTTCAACCATCGTTCTTGCAGGTACGGCAATTGTGATCGCTACGCTGCTTACGGAATTTCATTTGCCGTTGCGCACGGAACAGGGGTTTATCCTGCGCATTCCGGATGTGTTTGTTTTCGGCAACTGGGTCGCGCTGGTGATCGCGATTGTGTTCCTGTCTGTCTACGCGCGCAGCGTCACGTCCGAAATGCATTCGATGTCGGATGCGTTGGCGGCCACGCAAATGGCCCTGTCCCGCGAACAGAAGTTGACAGATCTGGGCGGGGTTGTTGCAGCAGCTGCCCACGAACTGGGCACGCCTTTGGCGACAATCAAACTTGCCAGCGCCGAACTGATTGAAGAACTGCACGACCGTGATGAACTACGCGAAGATGCGGAACTGATACGACAGCAGGCAGACCGGTGCAGGGATATCCTGCGCGATATGGGGCGGGTGGGAAAAGACGATCTGCTGTTGCGACAAGCGCCTCTGGTAACTGTTCTGCAAGAAGCCGCCGAGCCTCATATGAGCCGCGGAAAGACGATCCACTTTCAGGAAGGCGATCATATAAACGATGCGCTCCAGCCATCGATCCTGCGCCGTCCGGAAGTCATTCACGGGCTGCGCAATCTGATTCAGAACGCAGTCGATTTTGCCAGTGCGAACATATGGATCGAAACCCGCTGGAATGATGAAACGATATCAGTGCGGATCGTTGATGACGGGCGCGGTTTTCCTTCACATCTTATCGGCCGGATCGGCGACCCGTTTGTGAAAAACCGCCGTGCCGACGGGCGCTCTCGACCGGAATACGAAGGTATGGGGCTTGGCCTGTTTATCGCCAAGACATTGTTGGAAAGGTCGGGTGCCGAGTTGAGCTTTGCCAACGGATCCAACCCTGACCGGCCGTCAAAATCATCTAAGCAGAAACGCGGCGCGATTGTGAAAGTCACCTGGCCACGGGGCCGGATCGACGCGAAATCCGTTGAAAACATCTCTCTCACGACGGGTCGCAATCAACCTATCGAAATCTGATCCGGTCTATTTTGACCCTGAATTTCCCTTGCATTTTTTCGACATTAACCCGGCATTAACCATTTTTGGACAGGTTGGGATTGGCGACCGTGTCGAGGGAAGGCTGATCCGTGACAGGACTGTATTGGGGTGACTTGGTTTTGCTTGTCTTGGTGTGTTCGGGCGTTGCAGCGCTGGCCCTATTGTGGATCGCCCGCACCGCTTCCGAACCGGCGGCACCTGTCGAAAACATCCGTTCCGTTTCACCGGACGGTTTGGTGTTTTTGCTGGATGGAACAAATCTGCGCGATGTATCCCCTGACGCAGAAGCCCTGATCGAAGATATCATCGACGATGACGGCTGGACCCGGATAGGCAAGGTGCTGCGCCCCCGTTTCCCGGAATTGCCACGAAGCATCGAAACGTTTTCCGGTTCTGGCCGTTGTGACTATGCGGACGGAGATCATGGTGATCCGGCCAGGCTGTCGGTTGAATGGAATAACGGAATCATCCGGCTTGAAGTGATCGAACCATCTGACGCAAGCGGGAATGCGATACGTCAGCATGTTGAGGCCGTTCAAATCACCGAACAATCCATGGCGCGCGAGGCGATGGAAAGCGCACCCTATCCTGTTTGGCAAATCGGTGATGACAGCATGCCAAGATGGCACAATCCGGCCTATGATGTGCTGCGCAACAAACTGGGGATTTCAGAAAACGAACCGGTGTTTGATCTGGGCGAAATTGACAGGGTCAAGACAGGCAAGATCCGGACCTCGGTTAGTGTTGACAGCGGAAAACAAACGGCCTGGTTTGATGTTTTCGTGTCGCGGGCTGAAGATCGCAGCTTTTGTTACGCTGTTAACGTGGACATGGTTGTGAATGCCGAAGTCGCGCGGCGGAATTTTGTCCAGACGCTGACCAAAACCTTTGCAGAGCTATCCAGTGGGCTGGCTATATTTGACCGGAACCGACAATTGGCGCTGTTTAATCCGGCCCTGATCGACTTGACGGCACTTTCAGCCGAGTTTTTGAGCGCGCGCCCGAATCTTTTGTCTTTCTTTGACCGCTTGCGCGACAACAGAATGATGCCCGAGCCCAAGGACTATAAATCCTGGCGCGAACAGATTGCCGATCTGGTGGCGAGCGCACGAAACGGCGACTACGTCGAAACCTGGACCCTGCCCTCTGGTCCGACTTACAAGGTCAGCGGGCGGCCCCATCCGGATGGTGCGATCGCATTCCTGATCGAAGATATCAGCGCCGAGGTTTCGCTGACCCGCCGGTTCCGGTCGGAACTGGAACAGGGGCAATCCCTGCTTGATGCTTTGGACGACGCGCTTGTCGTTTTTTCCTCGACCGGCATTCTGACCCTGTCCAATACCGCATATCGCGATCTTTGGCGGACGGACCCGGACAGCAGCTTTGTCGACATGACAATTCTGGACGCCATACGGCATTTTCAGACGCAGTGCCAAGCAACCCCCCTGTTTGGAGAGTTGCGCGACTACGTTCTGGATTGTACCGAACGCGCCGAATGGGACGGGCTTGTGCGTATGAACTGCGGCCATGAATTGGTGTGCGGCGTCCATCCGATTTCAAATGGGGCAACGCTTGTCAGGTTCCAGAAGAATTCGGAAACGCCCCTCATCCGGAAAGCACAGCGAACGATAACAGCCGAGACCGCATGATCCCACTTGCGAGCGCTGTCACAGGCGATAGTTTGGCGGCATGAATGAACACTCCCTGATTTTTGATCTGGCGACCGAAGCTGAAACTGCCGAACTGGCGGTCAGATTGGGCAAACAGCTTGAAACGGGGGATGTTGTTCTTCTTGAGGGGGACATTGGAACTGGTAAAACCTGTTTCGCGCGGCATCTTATCCAGTCACAGCAACGCCTGACAGAAGATGTACCTTCGCCAAGTTTTACTTTGGTTCAGGTCTATGACACCAAACCCGGACAGATATGGCATGCCGATCTGTATCGTCTGTCATCCCCGGATGACGTTGAGGAGTTGGGATTGTCAGACGCGTTTCAAACTGCAATCTGCCTGATTGAATGGCCGGATCGTCTGGGCGAACTTGCGCCGGAAGATGCGCTTTTGATCCGGTTTGAGCTGGGCGACACCGAAACAGCCAGAACCTTGACCTTCAGCTGGCAGAATGATCGATGGGCAAACCTGTCAAAGGCCATAACCAAATGACACCGCGTGAAGAAAAGGCAGCTGTTTTCATTTCCGGCACGGCCTGGGCCGGATGTGACCGCGCTGCACTTGCGGGGGATGCATCAAGCCGCCGCTACGAACGCCTTAAGGCAAAGAACGGCACGCCAGCAGTCTTGATGGACGCACCCCCGGAAAAAGGCGAAGATATCGCGCCGTTCATTCGCATCGCGCGTTATCTGCGCGACATCGGGTTAAGTGCGCCGCGCATTCTGGCGGAAGACAGGGAAAACGGATTTCTGCTTCTTGAGGATTTGGGGGATGATCTGTTTGCCAGAGTTGCGATGGCAAAACCCGAGCTGGAAGGCACGCTTTATCAGGCTGCAACAGACACGCTAATCACCCTTCATGCTGCGAAACCGCCAGCTTTGGTTGCTTATGATTCGATCCTCATGACGGAAATGGCGGCCCTTGCGTTTGACTGGTACCAGTTGGGGGCACTGGGTCAGACGGATGAACAGGCAAAATCTGATTTCCGATCCGCGTTTCATGCTGCACTGAGCGAACACGTTGCCGCACCGACGGTTCTGATCCAGCGTGATTACCACGCGGAAAACCTGCTTTGGCTTCCCGACAGACACGGCGTTGCTCGGGTCGGCCTGCTGGACTTTCAGGATGCGATGTTGGGGCATCCTGCTTATGATCTGGTGTCTCTTTTGCAGGATGCGCGCCGCGATGTTCCGCCCGCGCTGGAACAGGCAATGTTGTCGCATTACATCGAACGCGCCCGGGTCGAACCCGAAAGTTTCCGCATCAGTTACGCTCTGCTGGGCTTGCAACGGAACCTGCGAATCCTCGGCGTTTTTTCAAGGCTGTGCCTCAAGTCCGGAAAACCGGGATATATCGAAATGATCCCGCGCGTGTGGGAGTTTATCGAGCGCAATCTGCGTCATCCTGTATTACAGCATCTTGGTCCGCTTGTTACGGTCCCCCTGCCCGTCCCAACCCCTGAAATCCTTGCAAAACTAAGGACGCAATGCGCGACACACCAACCAGCATAATGTTGTTCGCGGCAGGGTTTGGAACCCGTATGGGCAACCTGACCGCCGAGCAGCCAAAGCCCATGGTGCCCGTCGCAGGCAGGCCACTTGTTGATCATGCGCTGGATCAGGTAAGCCCCATGGGGTTCGAAAAAGTTGTTGCGAACCTGCATTACAAGCCCGACGTGCTGGCCGCGCATCTTTCACAACACGGCGTTATTTTGTCCCGCGAAAGCCCCGACATTCTTGAAACCGGCGGCGGTTTGCGGGCGGCGCTGCCGTATCTTGGGGGCGGACCGGTGTTCACGATGAACACGGATGCAATCTGGGTTGGTTCAAATCCGCTGCAAGCTTTGTCACAAGCGTGGGAACCGGACAGCATGGACGCGCTGCTGATGTGTGTTTCCCCCGAAAACGCAGTTGGACATTCCGGTGCAGGGGATTTTTTTCTGGCCGGATCGGGGCGTCTTTCGCGCGGCAAGGGCCTGATTTATTCTGGTGCGCAAATCATCAAGACGGACATGCTGCACGATGTCCCGCAGGCCGCATTCTCTTTGAACATTGTGTGGGAGGAAATGCTGAAGCATCAGCGCCTGTTTGGTCTGGAATACCGCGGAAAGTGGTGTGATGTGGGCCAACCCGAAAGCATCCCACTGGCCGAAGCCGCCCTGACGGCCCGCAATGTTTGATCCGACAGACCGCCCAAGGGTTTTTGGCCTGCCATTGGGTGCAGATTTTCCCAAGGCGTTGGTTGATGGCCTGATTGCACGCCACAAAGACCAACCACCCGAAAAGCTGACGCGCGTCACAGTGATCGTGAACACACAGCGGATGGCCCGCCGTATCCGCGATCTGTTTGATGCCGGACCACCGATGTTATTGCCGCGCATTCAGGTCATCACAGACCTTGGGCAAGGCGCTGTTGGTGCGGGCATTCCGCCGGCTGTTCCCGCTTTGCGCCGGCGGCTGGAGTTGTCGCAACTGATTGGCACTTTGCTGGAAAAAGAACCTGATCTTGCATCCCGCGCTGCCTTGTTCGACCTTTCCGATAGTCTGGCCGCACTAATGGACGAAATGCACGGCGAAGGCGTTTCCCCCGATGCCATATCGGCACTGGATGTTTCTGATCAGTCAGGACACTGGGAGCGCACTAAGACATTCATTTCCATTATCAAAAAGTATTTTGACGGAGCCACATCCGAACCCGATGTGGAAACCCGCCAGCGCCTTGTCGTTTCCGCGCTGGCCGCGCATTGGGCGTCAAACCCGCCCAAAGACCCTGTTATCGTCGCCGGTTCCACCGGATCGCGGGGAACGACGATGATGTTGATGCAGGCCGTTGCAAAGCTCTCCCAAGGCGCGCTGATCTTGCCGGGATTCGACTTTGATCTTCCGGAAGACGTGTGGACCAAGCTGGACGATCCGCTGCTGTCCGAGGATCACCCGCAATACCGGTACCGCAAGCTGATGCTGGCATTGGGATTGCGACCTGCCGACATATCAAACTGGGGTGCTGATATCGGGCCGGATGTCGCAGCCCGCAACCGGTTGGTTTCCCTGTCTTTGCGCCCTGCCCCGTTCACCGATGCCTGGCTGGCCGAAGGCCCTGCCCTGCCGGATATCGCTGGCGCGACACAAGGCGTGACCCTGGTTCAGGCCCGTCATCCCAGAGATGAGGCGCTGGCCGTTGCGTTGCGCTTGCGTCAAGCCGCCGAGGATGGCCAGACCGCCGCGCTGATTACGCCTGACAGAATGCTGACACGACGTGTTACGGCGGCGCTTGATCAATGGAACATCGCACCTGATGACAGTGCGGGCCAGCCCTTGCACCTTTCGCCGCCGGGCCGGTTCTTGCGCCATGTCGCACAGCTTTTTTCACAGAAAATGTCTGCGGAACTCCTGTTTACACTGCTCAAGCATCCCTTGTGTCACAGTGGCGGAAGCCGCAATCAGCACTTGTTGTTCACGCGGGATCTTGAGCTTTATTTGCGCAGGACTGCCCCGCCCTACCCCAAGGAATCCGATTTCAGGGCCTGGGCGAGCCAGCACGACCATCCCGCCGCGCCGGACTGGGCCAACTGGCTGGGCAACACGGTGCCGGGCAATGCCACCGGTGACGCACGCCCCTTGTCCGTCTGGTCACAGATACACATCGATCTTTCCCAACGGCTTTCGGCAGGGTCCGCGCCGGAAGATTCCGGCGAACTGTGGCTTAAGAATGCGGGGCAGTCGGCGCTTCAGGTCATGCAATCGGTCGAGCGCGAGGCCGCATCTGCCGGGGATATGTCGGCCTTTGATTACAACAATCTGATCGGCAACCTGCTGTCTCAGGGCGAGGTGCGCGACAGGGATGACAACACGCCCGGCATCATGATCTGGGGTACGCTTGAGGCGCGGGTGCAAGGCGCCGAACTGCTGATCCTGGGCGGTTTGAACGAAGGCATCTGGCCTGCCGCCCCGACCCCCGATCCCTGGTTGAACCGGACATTGCGCGATCGCGCCGGATTGCTACTGCCGGAACGGCGTATCGGCCTGTCCGCACATGATTATCAACAAGCCGTTTCGGCAAAGGAAATCTGGCTGACACGTTCAGTGCGGTCGGAAGACGCTGAAACCGTTGCCTCCAGATGGATCAACCGCCTGACCAATCTGATGCGGGGTTTGCCGGAACAGGGCGGTCTGAAATGCCTGGCGGACATGACCGCACGCGGCGATGAATGGCTTGCCAGAACACGAGAGTTGGAGCGTGTTTCACCCGTTGCCCCCGCCCCGCGCCCATCGCCAAGACCCCCCGTTGCAGCAAGACCGCGCAAGTTGGCCGTGACTGACATTAAGCGTCTGATCCGGGATCCTTATGCGATTTATGCCAAACATATTTTAAAACTGCGTCCGCTTGATCCACTGGTTCAGTCCCCCGATGCGCCGTTGCGGGGGACATTGATACACACGATTCTGGAACAATTCGTACGCCAGACGGTGCAAGACCCATCCAGCTTGACCAAAGACATGTTGATGCAGATTGCAGATCAGGTGCTGGATGAAAAAGCGCCGTGGCCCGCAACGAAACTGGTTTGGCGTGCGCGGCTGGAACGCGTCGCCGACTGGTTTCTGGAGCGTGAAGAAGAACGGCGCCGGCACGCGACGCCTTTGGTTTTTGAAAAGGACGCCCGCGGTATCGTTGTGCTGCCGGAACTGGGTTTTGAAATAAAGGGGTTTGCAGACCGGATTGATCAGGACGAAACCGGCACTGTCTATCTTTATGATTACAAAACCGGCCAACCGCCCAGCGCGGCCGAACAGCGGAAATTCGATAAACAGTTGCTGCTGGAAGCCGCGATGATCGAAGCCGGTGGTTTCGAAAGCGTCGGGCCGGCAACTGTTGCGCGTGCCGTTTTCATCGGTCTGGGTTCCAAACCGACCGAAGTTGAAGCGCCGCTTCAGGACGAACCGGCGGCAAAAATCTGGGAAGAGCTCAAAGAACTGATCGCTGCCTATCTGGATCCTGCCCAAGGGTTTACGGCGCGGCGCATGCTGCAAAAAGACACTGATAAAGGCGATTACGATCAATTGTCGCGGTTTGGTGAATGGGACAACAGCGACGATCCAACACCCGAGGATTTGACGTGATGCGCCGGAACGAAGCAACCGAACGACAGGTACAGGCAGCAAACCCCGTTGAATCGACCTGGCTTGCAGCCAATGCCGGTTCAGGAAAAACACGGGTTCTGACGGATCGTGTGGCGCGTCTTTTGCTAAACAATGTGCAGCCTCAGCACATCCTGTGCCTGACCTATACGAAGGCCGCAGCAAGCGAGATGCAAAACCGGCTATTTGGTCGTCTGGGCGAATGGGCGATGCTGCAAGATGCGCCCCTGCGTGCAGCGCTGCTAGATCTTGGGTTGGAAGGCACGCTTGATACGGAACGTCTGCGAAGCGCGCGTACCCTGTTTGCCCGCGCAATCGAAGCCCCCGGCGGGCTGAAAATTCAGACGATCCATTCTTTTTGTTCATCTTTGCTGCGAAGGTTTCCGCTGGAAGCAGGGGTAAGCCCGCAATTTGCAGAGATCGAAGACCGGGCAGCGGCTTTGTTGCGCGCCGAGATTGTCGATGAGCTGGCAGAGGCTGATGTAGACGGCTGCGTCAGCAAGGTCGCCCAGCATTTCACCGGTGAGGATTTTACAAAACTGACCGATGAAATCGTGCGCAACCGCGATCTTTTCCAAGCCGGTGTCAAATTCAAAGACTTGCTGGGCCTGTTCGGTCTGCCCGCCGATACTACCGAAGACACCGTGCTTGCGTCCGTCATGCTTGGGTCGGAACAATTATTGCTGGACGCGCTGATCGGGCCCCTTCTGAACAGTTCGACAAATGATCAAAAGACCGGGCGGTTGCTGCAATCGGTAACGCGTCTGGATTGGTCGGCTTTGCCCGTTCTGGAATCGGCTTTTTTGCTGAAAAAATCACCATTTTCGGCCAAGTTAGGCACTGTTCCGACAAAACCTCGACAAAAGGATCTGGCCCATGTCATGCCGGAACTTGATGCTTTAATGCAGCGCGTTGAGCGCGGGCGGCAGATGCGGTTGGGCCTGATGGCCGCACGCAGAACGCAAGCGCTTTACACATTTGCCCGCCAGTTTCTGCCAACCTACGACATGCGCAAGCAACAGCGCGGCTGGCTGGATTTCGACGATCTGATCATGAAAGCGCGCCAGTTGCTGCGTGATTCAGACGTCGCACAATGGGTGCTTTATCGTCTGGATGGCGGGATTGATCATATCCTTGTGGACGAGGCGCAGGATACAAGCCCGGCGCAGTGGGATGTGATTGAAAAACTGGCGCAGGAATTCACCAGTGGGCAGGGCGCACGAACAGATGCGACCCGCACCATTTTTGTGGTCGGGGACAAGAAGCAATCCATTTATTCGTTTCAGGGCGCAGACCCGAACGAATTTGACCGGATGCAAAACGAATTCAAGGCGCGCCTGAACGGGGTCGGGCTGGCATTACAGGATCTGACGTTAGAGCACTCTTTCCGGTCTTCCGAAGCGATATTGTGGCTTGTTGATAAAACCTTTGACGCGCAGGGCGCTGCCGGTTTTTCCAAAGACGCCCTGCACAAGGCGTTCAAGACGGACTTGCCAGGTCGGGTTGATCTTTGGCCTGTGGTCGAAAAAAGCGATGAGAGCGAAGAGCGGGCTTGGTATGATCCGCTGGATCAGAAAAGCGAGAAACACCACACCGTTGTTCTGGCGGAACAGATTGCACGCACCATTCGTGGGATGATCGATGATCAAACCGTGATACCCGACGAAACCAAAGGTGCGTTTACAGGTGCCGGTCGGCTTGTCCGGCCCGGTGATTTTCTAATTCTGGTGCAACGCCGTTCCGCTCTGTTTCACGAAATTATCAGAGCCTGTAAAGGGCAAAACCTTCCTATCGCAGGTGCGGACAGGTTGCGGGTCGGGGCAGAAACCGCCGTCAAGGATCTTGGGGCCTTGCTGTCATTTCTGGCCACGCCGGAAGACGATCTTGCCCTGGCAACCGCACTGCGTTCTCCGCTGTTCGGCTGGAGCGAACAGAATCTTTTCAGCCTTTCACATCGTCGCACAACCCACTTTCTGTGGCAGGCGCTGCGTGAAAAACCCGAAACCTATCCTGAAACGCTGGCAATCCTGCAAGACCTGCGCGATCAAACGGACTTCTTGCGCCCCTATGATCTGATCGAACGTATTCTGACACGGCACAAAGGCCGGAAAAACCTGTTGGCGCGTCTGGGGCACGAGGCCGAAGACGGGATTGATGCGCTTTTGTCGCAAGCCCTGTCTTACGAGCGCAATTCCGTGCCCAGCCTGACCGGTTTTCTGGTGTGGATGCAAACGGATGATCTGGACATCAAGCGCCAGATGGATGGGGCAAGCAACCAGATCCGGGTGATGACGGTGCATGGTGCAAAAGGTCTGGAAGCGCCCATTGTCATCCTGCCCGAAACGGCCAGATATGCACCACCCCTCCGAAAGGAGATCATCCCGGTTGGCCAACATGCAATCTGGAAAACGGCCGCCGACACAGCCCCCGAAGTCCTGACATCGGCGCTTGACGATTTGAAGAACGCCGAACTGAATGAACGGCTTCGCCTGTTGTATGTTGCCATGACGCGGGCGGAAAAATGGCTTATCGTAGCGGCGGCTGGCGAGCTGACAAAGGATGACAGCAGCTGGTACGAAATGATCCAGAATGCGATGAAACAGGCCGGTGCGGTGTCTCATGATTTTGAAGGCGGGCAAGGGCTTCGGTTGTCGCACGGTGATTGGGCCGGCTTGCGGATTGAAACCGAAGACGAAACCGATACACCCGATCCGGTGCTTGAAGCTTTCTTTGAAACTCCGGTGCCGACCTTGCCGCCAGCACATAAAACGATCAGCCCGTCTGATCTGGGCGGCGCCAAGGCATTGCCCGGCGACGCTGGCGCTGACGAGGAAAGCGCCTTGAAAAAGGGGCGGCAAATCCATCTGTTGCTGGAACACCTGGAAGATATCGCGCCCGCCCAGCGCGCCGCGCTTGCCGCGCAGTTGTTACAGAACGGTCCGGATGCGGCCACGCCGGAAGACGCGCCCGGCCTGATCGGCGAAGCGTTGAATGTTTTGAGTGAAGAGAACCTGTCAGGCGTGTTCACGCGATCAGCGCTGCGCGAAGTACCGGTTACCGCCGAACTGGGGCGGCATCGATTGCACGGAACAATCGACCGCCTGATTGTCGCCGATGATCGCGTAACGGCTATTGATTTCAAAACCAACGCCACAGCGCCGGGCACAGCCAGCGAGGTTCCCGAAGGCATTTTGCGTCAGTTGGGGGCCTATGCGCATGCGCTATCGCAGGTCTTTCCGGGTCGTGAAATTGAAACCGCAATTTTGTGGACCGCCACACCAACTCTTATGCGATTACCGCACGATCTTGTGACAGATGCCCTGAAACGCACACCATATCTTGACGATGCTTCTGCCGCTACATAGGTTCAGGCCTCAAACGCATTCCTGCCAGGAGATCCGAAGATGGCCACCGTTGCTGTGACAGATGACACATTCGATGCTGAAGTGAAAAACTCAGAAATTCCCGTAGTGGTCGATTTCTGGGCTGAATGGTGCGGCCCGTGCAAACAGATCGGCCCCGCACTGGAAGAATTATCCGCAGAAATGGGCGGCAAGGTCAAAATTGTCAAAGTTGACGTTGACAGCAACCCCAACTCTGCTGCGGCGATGGGCGTTCGCGGTATTCCGGCTTTGTTTATCTTCAAGAATGGCGAAGTTGTTTCGAACATGGCGGGCGCGCGGCCCAAGGCTGCATTGCAAAGCTGGATCGAAGGCGCGATCTGAACATCGCTAAAAATAGCTTGAGTTGAAAGGGCGCCTTGTCGGGCGCCTTTTTACATTGGCCAACCGGCGCGGGTGAACGCTGAACGAATGTTGGCCTCGGCCTCGGGCCGCCCGGCATTGATCGACATAATCTGCCAAAACCAGTAAATGTATTTCTTGAATTCCGGTCGTGATTGCGGCGCGGCACAAATCGCGTTTTTCACGCCCACCTTGTTCACGTTCTGGGCAATGTGGTGAAAATCAATTTTCGCGAACAGAACGCTGGGTTTTTCAAAGAAATGCCCGAAAAAGGCAGCGCTTGAATTTTGCGTGACAACGTAGTCACAGGCCGGCAGATAGCGCGCCATCTCTCCGGTCCTTACGATCAGCCTGTCGGTTTCTTTTTGCAAGGCTTGCAAGGCATCCAGTTCAGCCGGTGCATAATGTTCGCGCGGATGCAGGGTCGCGACAACAGGGCGGTGCGGATCGTATTCCAGAACAGAACGTATCATTTCAAGTGGGGAACAGGCCTGAAATGATCGGTGATCCAGCAATTTGCCCTGCAAGGGTACATAGACGAATTCGTCCATCCCGGCCGGTTCGACGGGCGGGTTGAACAATCTGTTTTTCCAGAAGGCGTGAAATTTTTCTGCGGCTTCGCCGGCTATTTCGTTTGGTTCGAACGCCGATTTCGCCACATGCCAGTCCCATCGCGCCGGACTGTGTTCTATCGCCCAGAACGGATAAGCATAGACGCGACGAAAGACGAGCGAACGATCACCAACCGGGCCATCCATGTGAAACATGCAGTATCCATCACGGCGCGTCGCCTTCACATGATTTGACGCGGTGTTTGGCAGATACTCAACCCGGTATCCTGAATCATGTAAAACAGTGGAAACCTTGCCCAGAAAATTGTGTTCTCCGTGCTTTGCGCTTTGCCGCAAATCATCGTCCAGATAAATCCTGAGAATTTTAGGTTCAGCCATGAACAAACGCTAACTGGGGCAGGGGGGCTGGACAAGCCCGGGTCTTGTACCTGTGGCGTCACCACTTCATATAAGACCAAAGCGACAGGAGGCAGGCATGTCAAAGCAGGATTTTCCGGGGTGGCACGGCACCACGATCATCGGTGTCAAAAAAGACGGCAAGGTTGTGATTGCCGGTGACGGTCAGGTCTCGTTGGGTCAAACCGTGATAAAGGGCAGTGCCCGCAAGGTGCGCCGCCTTTCTCCGGGCGGGTTTGATGTAGTTGCCGGTTTCGCCGGTTCGACAGCCGATGCATTTACCCTGCTTGAGCGTCTTGAAAGCAAGCTTGAGGCGACGCCCGGGCAACTGGCGCGCGCCAGCGTGGAACTGGCCAAGGACTGGCGCACCGATAAGTATCTGCAAAAGCTTGAGGCGATGCTGATCGTTTCGGATGGATCGGAAATGCTGGTCATTACCGGCGCCGGTGACGTTCTGGAACCGGAACATGATGTGGCTGCGATTGGGTCTGGCGGCAATTATGCCTTGGCCGCCGCGCGCGGCATGATGGATAGCAACCGCACCGCCGAACAGGTCGCCCGAAATGCAATGGCCATCGCAGCCGATATTTGCGTTTACACAAACGGTAATCTGACTGTCGAAACCATTTCCAGATAACGCGCGGCCCAGCGCACCAAAGTACCGCTTCGGGAAGGACAAAACATGACCGATCTTACCCCACGAGAAATCGTATCAGAGCTTGACCGGTTTATCATTGGCCAGTCCGATGCGAAACGCGCAGTTGCGGTGGCTTTGCGAAACCGCTGGCGGCGCAAGCAATTGCCTGATGATCTGCGCGATGAGGTGTATCCAAAGAACATCCTGATGATCGGCCCGACCGGCGTTGGCAAAACCGAAATCAGCCGGCGGTTGGCGAAACTTGCCCGCGCACCTTTCATCAAAGTTGAAGCGACGAAATTTACCGAAGTCGGCTATGTTGGCCGGGACGTTGAACAGATCATTCGCGATCTGGTCGACAGCGCCATCGCGATGACGCGCGATCAGATGCGCGAAGACGTCAAAGCCAACGCGCATGCCGCCGCCGAGGCCCGTGTGATCGAAGCAATTGCCGGAGAAGACGCGCGGGAAGCCACCCGCGAAATGTTCCGCAAAAAGCTTAAATCGGGGGAACTGGACGACACTGAAATCGAACTGGAGATTGCGGATACATCAAACCCGATGCCGATGTTTGATATCCCCGGACAGCCCGGCGCCAATATGGGAATGTTGAACCTTGGCGATCTGTTCGGAAAGGCGATGGGCGGGCGCACCGTAAAACGCCGTATGAAAGTTTCGGAAAGCTATGATGTTCTGATCGGTGAAGAGGCCGACAAGCTTCTGGATGACGAAGCGGTAACGCGCGCCGCGCTAAACGCGGTAGAGCAGAACGGCATCGTCTTTCTGGATGAAATCGACAAGGTCTGTGCCCGCTCCGATGCGCGGGGTGGTGATGTAAGCCGCGAAGGCGTGCAGCGCGATTTGCTTCCGTTGATCGAAGGCACCGTTGTCAGCACCAAACACGGCCCGATCAAGACCGATCATATTCTGTTCATAGCCTCGGGCGCGTTTCACATCGCCAAACCATCCGACCTGCTGCCAGAGCTTCAGGGCCGATTGCCAATCCGAGTCGAGTTGCGCGCCCTGACAGAGGCCGATTTTGTGCGCATCCTGACAGAAACCGACAACGCACTGACCCTGCAATACACTGCTCTGATGGGCACCGAAGACGTGACGGTCGAATTTACCGCTGAAGGTATTGCTGCGCTTGCCAAAATTGCAGCCGATGTGAACCAGTCGATTGAAAACATTGGTGCGCGTCGTTTGTACACGGTCCTTGAGCGTGTTTTCGAAGAGCTTTCGTTTGCCGCGCCCGACAGGGCAGGTGATCGCGTAACGGTCGACGCAGATTTCGTAGATGCGAACCTTGGCGCTTTGACAAAGTCAGCCGACCTAAGCCGATACGTGCTCTAGCGATAAATGCGCCAATCGGGTACGGCTTGACGATGAAATGTTCGAAAGTACCTATGATGCGCAAATCATTCTGGTTGGCCCCGTTGCTGGTACTGGCCGCGTGTACGAATGTCATTGATGAACAACCCGTGCCCGAAGCTATAAATATCGGGAAAATGAACGGGTGTTTGTGGTGACAAACCGATCAATCGACACCAACGGCCAGTTCACGATTGAGCGGTCGCGTTCCGTTCAATATCTTGATCTGACAGTGTCCGTTCCCCCTGATCGTGCCGTCGGGCAGGTTCCGACAGGGGGCGAGCGCGCCGATCCACAGAAGGATTTTGTGATCGCCGAACGCAGGCCCATCGCTTCGCAATCATCATTCATATCTGACCTGAAAAAAGGTCTACGGTCGCAGCCACCGCTAGAGCGAGAGGTAACGGTATTTGTCCACGGATATAACAATGGGTTTTCCGAGGCTGTTTTCCGCGCTGCCCAGCTGAAGCACGATCTGGAGATAGAGGGTGAGTTTCTGACCTTCGCGTGGCCCAGTCGCGGCAGCGCGTTTGGATATGAATACGACAAGGATTCGGTTCTGGCGGCCCGGACCGAATTGCAAAACCTGCTCGTCACGCTCAGCAAAAGCGGCATAGGACGCATCAATCTGGTCGGCCACTCTATGGGTGGTTTTCTGACGATGGAAACCTTGCGGCAGATTGATCTGCAAGATCGGGGATGGTCGGCGCGGTCTTTGGACAGGCTTGTGCTGATTTCGCCGGACATTGATGTTGATGTATTCCGCGATCAGGTTTCGTATCTTGAACCGGTGCCGCAACCGTTTGTCATCTTCGTGTCCAGTCAGGATGCTGCATTGCGTTTGTCGGCCAGAATTACCGGAGAGCCGGCGCGCCTGGGCAATATCAGCAACACGTCTGACATATCAGACTTGCCCGTGTCCGTGATCGACGTAACCGCGTTTTCGGATGACAGCAGCACCAGCCACTTTGTCGTCGGAAGCTCTCCTGACCTGATCGCACTGATCGAAGGCGCCCGAAAACTGGACCGGGGGTTCATGTCTGGTGATTCCGGGATGTCAGATTTATTGCCGGTCAGCCTTAATTCCACAGGTGGCTTTACAGAAATCACCCTTGAACCCGGGCGTTAAGCAATGCTCGCGGTACCGAACCGGGTTTTGGCTGCATGAAGCTGGGCCCGTTTTTACGCCTGAATGCGCCGTGGCTGGCTGCGGGCGGGCTGCTGACATTTCTGTCCAGTTTCGGACAGACGTTTTTCATTTCCATTTTTGCCGGCGAAATCCGGTCTGAATTCGGACTGTCCCACGGCGAATGGGGCGGCATCTATTCGCTGGGCACAACCACATCGGCCATTGTGATGATATGGGCTGGCGCGCTGACCGACAGGTTTCGCGTGCGCGGTTTGGGCGCGCTGATCCTGTTGGCGCTGGCAGGTGCCTGCATCGCGATGGCTTCGGTCAAAGCAGCCTGGGCGCTGGTATTTGTCATTTTCGCGCTGCGCTTTACCGGGCAGGGCATGACAAGCCACATAGCGGTCGTCGCGATGGCGCGCTGGTTTGTTGCGACACGCGGGCGGGCCCTGGCGATCGCAACGCTGGGGTTTTCCGTGGGCGAGGCGCTGTTGCCTGTTCTGTTTGTCGCGCTCATGGCCTTTGTTGACTGGCGGGTGTTGTGGATTATCGCAGCGATCATCGCGCTGGCAGGTATTCCGGTTCTGTCCTTGCTGTTGCGCAACGAACGCACGCCCCAATCCATGGCGCATGAAAACCCCAGCCTTGGCATGTTCAGGCGGCATTGGACGCGAAACCAGACTTTGCGGCACCCGCTGTTCTGGTTCATGGTTCCGGCCCTGTTGGGGCCATCTGCTTTTGGCACCGCACTGTTTTTCCATCAGGTACATTATGCCGAGATCAAAGGCTGGGAACATGTCCAGCTGGTATCCCTGTTTCCGCTTTATACCTTGTTTGGAATCGGGTCCATGTTGATATCCGGCTGGGCTCTGGACAGGTTTGGAACACCACGCCTGATGCCCTTTTTCCAACTGCCGATGGTGCTGGCCTTTGTCGCATTCGGCATGACAACCAGCATTTCAGGTGCGTTGATCGGGTTCTTTTTCATGGCGCTGACAACAGGGGCCAACTCGACCCTGCCAAATGCGTTTTGGGCCGAGTTCTACGGAACGCAGAACATTGGTTCCATCAAGGCGATGGCTGCGGCTGTCATGGTATTCGGATCGGCCATAGGGCCGGGCATTACCGGAGTCCTGATTGATCTTGGCATGGGATGGGACACGCAAATGGTTGCAATCGCTGCGTATTTCGTTCTTACGACAGTTATGATGACGGTCGGGATTACGCGCTACAAGACAGCGTTGATCGCCTAGCGCGCACGGCGCAGATAGACGTAATAAGCACCGTCACCACCATGGCTGATATGTGCCGGCGTGACCTGCATCACGATCTGACCCAAGGGCGGCATTGTCAGCCATTGCGGAACCTGGTGTTTCAAGACACCCTTTCGCAAAGGGATCGGCCCGGTATCGCGCCCGGATTTCCCCTTGCCCGTAACCACCAGAACCAGCCGTTTTCCGGCACTGTGGGCCGACATGATAAACCGGTTCAGCGCCGGATGTGCTTGTTCCAATGTCATTCCGTGAAGATCGATTTTGCCTTCGGGGCTAAGCTTGCCGCGTTTCATACGGCCAAACGCCTTGCGGTCCATCTGTACCGGTTTGCTGGCCAACCTGTCCGACAGAGACGGAAGAATGTCATGGGCAACCGGTTGTTTGCGCGGCTTGCTGCCCACTTCAAACGCCGGAAATCGTGGCGCATCAACACGAACCTGTTTCTTTGACTGTGGCGTAAACAGTTCTGTTGGTTTTTTAGGCTGCGTGCGGCGGGTCTGTTCCGTTACCTTGCGCCAAAGCTCCAGATCTTCGGCGCTTAGCTTTTTTCTGCTCATAGATCGCCTTCCGGCAACATGGCATATGCGCGCTGAATGGGCATCAGAACAACCATGCGGCCCGGATCCTTGAGTTTACCGGCTGCTTCACCGGCCGCATCACCGGTTCCAAAGAATACATCTGCCCTCTGGGCGCCCTTGATCGCAGATCCGGTATCCTGCGCGATCATCAACCGCCTAAGCGGGTTTTCTCCGTCCTTTTCAATCCAGACGGGGGCACCCAGCGGGGTAAAGGCCGGATCTACAGCAATTGTTCGCATCGTCGTGATGGAACGGTTCATCGCGCCCAGCGGCCCCTTCTCGGCAGGTACGTGGCTGACCTTGCGAAAGAAAACATATGACGGGTTGTGAAACAGCAGTTCTTCGCCTTCTTCTGGGTTCCGCCGGACCCAGTTCTTGATCACTTCGGCACTGACCTGATGTGCATCGTAGATTCCACGCCGCACCAGTTCGACCCCGATTGACCGATAAGGGTGTCCGTTCGCGCCGGCATATCCAACACGAATTGTTTGACCGCCCGGCAGTTTGATCCGCCCGGATCCCTGAATTTGAAGAAAGAACAGTTCCACAGGATCATCGACCCAGGCGATTTCAAGCCTTCTGTTCTGCATCGCGTCGCCATCCAGAATTTCGCGACGCGTCAGCCAGGGATTGGACAGCTTTGCCTCGGGTGGCATTGAATAAACCGGATATCTGTAACGCGATGAATACCGCAGCGACCCGTTAAGTTCCGGTTCGAAATAGCCGGTGAACAACGGCGCGTTTCCATCAGAAATCTGGATCGGACGAAAGAACAATTCAAAGAACGATTTTGCGTCTTTCTGGTTTTGCGCCACGGCGCAAAGAGATCGCCAATCAGGCTCTTTCAGATCCGCGCATGTATTCAGGAACGTGGCCAAAGCGGCGGAATGATCATCATTTTCCCAGCCATCCAGGTCCTGAAACGTAAGGATATCATAGGACGGTTCGGCGCCAGTGGCAGTTGCGGACATAATCCACCCCGCTACTGCAATTGCACGAACCGCCCCAATCATGCGTCCGTGTCGACAAGGCGCCAGTTGGGATCATCGGTGCCCATGACACGCGCAAATGTCCAATTGTCTTTCTGACGCTTCACTTTCGTCGGGCTGCCTTCCACGATGTCGCCACCCTTGTCCCGCACAACCGAAGTCAGCTCTCCGACAAAGCGGATTGTCAGTTCTGCCATGTTGGTTTCAGGATCAAGCGTTGCGTCTGTCAGAGTCAACTCTCGCACACCGACAAATTCGGCCTCAATGGTCAGGCCCTGATCTTCCCGCGCGCTTACACCGTCGACAAAAATTTCGAAAACATCTTCGGCCAGAAACGGCTGAATCGCAGAAAGGTCGCCGCGCTCGTAGCCCATCAATATCATTTCATAGGCGCTGCGGGCGCCCTGAAGAAAATCACTGACCCCGAAAGAGGGCTCGATCCGCTTCATTTCTGCCAGGGCGGCCGCGGCATCGCTGTCTTCGGGAACATGATCAATGATATCCCTGTCCGGCCCACCTTCGATCACTTCGAAATCCCGGCGGGCTCCTGTTTCGGTTCCGCCCTTGGGCACCGGCGGCTCTTCAAAGCCTTCGCGGGTTCCCAGCACGTTTTTCAACCGCAGAATCAGAAATACCGCGATAGCGGCAAGCACCAGCAACTGGATCATGGGTGAATTCATAGGAACCTCATTTTGCGCAAAAGGCATGGTATCATACAACTGTCGCTCTTATGTAGGTGAGCGATAGGGGCAAGTCCACTATGCCCAAGTCGAAAGGACGCCGATCATGTGGTTGTTATTAGCCTTTTTAGCCATTCCACTGGTCGAGATCGCGCTGTTTATCCAGATTGGCGGTGCTATTGGTCTTGGCTGGACGCTTGCGATTGTCGTTTTTACCGCAATTCTCGGGGCGTGGCTTGTACGCACCCAAGGGCTCATGGCGATGGGGCAGTTGCGGTCTTCTTTTTCGCAGATGCAGGACCCGACAGAGCCTTTGGCCCATGGTGCCATGATCCTGTTTGCCGGGGCATTGCTGCTGACTCCTGGTTTTTTTACGGATGCGGTGGGGTTTTCTTTGCTGGTTCCGCCCATACGGTCTGCGATTTACCAGTTTCTCAGATCGCACATTAAAGTACAAAGCTTTGATATGGGCGGCGACACGCATCCAAGGCCGCGCGACCACTCAACAGGCGGCGACGTGATCGATGGCGAATTCGAAGAGGTCAAAACCCCGTCAGATCAGCCCGACAACCGGAAGAATACACGTATACCCAAGGATTGAGACTGCCCGATCAAGCTGATAAGGCGCGGGCAAACAGTTTATCAGGAGATCATCATGGCCGAGAATGGCACAACCGCAGGAAAAGACGAACAAGCACAACCGCCGCAGGTACAAATGCGTATTCTGGGCCAGTTCATTCGCGATTTGTCGTTTGAAAACATCATGGCCCAAAAGGGCGTAAGTGGCGATGTACAACCGGACATTCAGGTTCAGGTAAACCTTGATGCCAAGAAACGCGGCGTCGAGCATCAGTTTGAAGTTTCGATCAAACTGAATGTCACGTCAAAGGCCAAGGAAAGCGGCGCGGAGTTGTTCCTGCTGGAAATCGACTATGTCGGCATTTTCCACGTCGAAGGCGTTCCGGAAGATCAGATGCACCCGTATCTTTTGATCGAATGCCCGCGGATGATTTTCCCCTTCCTGCGGCGCGTCGTCAGCGATGTGACCCGGGATGGCGGTTTCCCACCCCTCAATCTGGAAAACATCGATTTTCTGCAGTTATATCGCAGTGAAATCGCGCGCCGTCAGGCGGCCGAGGCCGCGCCCAAAGCCGACGCTTAAGCTTTCGACCACAAACACGCGTCGCCCAGCGCCTTTACAAACTCTGCGTGGGCGGCGCGTTCTTCTGGTGTCACCCTTGATGCAAGCCGATGCGGGCGCGCCGTCGGTCGCCAGACCTGCTCTGATGCGTCTGACTCCGTTTGCGAAGCTGCGGTATTCAAGCCGAAATCAGGCTGCCGCCCGCCGACCAGTTCAAGATAAACCTCGGCCAGAATTTCAGAATCAAGAAGCGCCCCGTGCAGTGTGCGCGACGAATTGTCGATGTTGAACCGGCGGCACAAGGCATCAAGCGACGCCGGTGAACCGGGGAATTTCTTTCGGGCAATTGCAAGGGTATCAATCGCCCTTTCCCACGGCAGAGCCTGCTTTTTGACCCAGCCAAGCTCTGCATTCAGAAATTTCATATCAAAAGCGGCGTTGTGAATAACCAGTTGGGCATCTCCGATGAAATCCAGAAAATCTTGGGCGATAAGCGCAAAAACCGGCTTGTCGCGCAAGAAATCGTCGCCCAGACCGTGCACTTCGAAGGCCTCATTCGGCATTGCACGTTCAGGATTAATATATTGGTGAAACGTAGCGCCCGTTGCGACGTGATTGAATAGTTCAACGGCCCCGATTTCCACGATACGGTCCCCGCTTTCGGGATCAAAACCTGTGGTTTCGGTATCCAGTACGATTTCACGCATCAGCCTGTTTTCCCCGTATGTCTTTCAGAATATCGTGCACCTGTGCGGCGGCATGTTCAACCGTATCCGTGATCACAACGTAATCGGCACGCGCGCGCTTTTCAGCATCCGGCATTTGTTTGGACAGGATATGTTCGAACTGGGCTTCCGTCATGGTCGCGCGCTGCAAGACCCTTTCGCGCTGCTGCTTTGCCCCGATCGAAACAACAACGACCGCATCCATCTGTGCATCTGTCCCGTTTTCAAACAAAAGCGGAATATCAAAAACCGTCACATCAGCATCCGATTTTGCCAGAAAGGCCGCGCGGTCCTGCGCGACAAGCGGATGCACGATCTGTTCGATCTTTTTCAGCGCGCCGGGGTCTTTTTCGATAATCTGCTTCAAAGCGGCTCTGGAAACCGCACCGTCCTTGATGGCATCAGGAAACACTGCCCCAATTGGGTCCACGGCATCGCCACCCACATCATAGAGCCGGTGCACAGCCGCATCTGCATCCCAGACGGCGCACCCTTCTTTTTCGAACAGCTTTGCCGTTGTGGATTTTCCGGTTCCGATTGATCCGGTCAGACCCAGCCGGAACGTCATTTCAGAACGACCGCTCTGGTTTCGCTGTCGACCTCCGGTCGCTTTCCAAACCAGCGTTCAAACGCGGGCACGGCCTGATACAACAACATACCCAGGCCATCCACCGTTATGCATCCCGCCGCTTCGGCCTCGGTCAGCAGGTTGGTTTTCAAGGGGGTGTATACCAGATCCGTCACCACTGTGCCCTTTCTCAACCCATCCAGCGGAACCCGCAATTCCGGTTTTCCGATCATCCCAAGAGACGTGGTATTGATGACGATTGCCGCGTCTTCCATAAGGTTGCCCGCCTGCACCCAATCCACCACAGTCACGCGTTTTCCGAAATCATCGCGTAGTTTTTCAGCGCGAACGCGGGTTCGGTTGGTTAGCAGGATTTCCGGAACACCGCTATCGGCAAGAGACGCAACAACTGCTCGCGCAGCCCCGCCTGCACCCAGAACCACAGCTGGCCCCGATTTCGGGTTCCACGCCGGCGCGCCCTGTTTCAGGTTTTCGATAAACCCGAAGCCATCGGTGTTATCGGCGTGAATTTTTCCATCTTTTCTGAATATCAGAGTGTTTGCAGCACCGATCAGCGTTGCCCTGTCTGTCACCAGATCAGCGACTTTCATCACGGTTTCCTTGTGCGGTATTGTAACGTTCACACCGACAAATCCCATTTTTGGCAAGGTTCTGATAACCTGTTCCAGGTTATCTGTCGCGACGTCCATGGGAATGTAAAACCCGGGAATACCGTATTTTCGGAGCCAGAACTGGTGCAGGGCAGGTGATCGGGAATGTGCGATCGGGCTGCCGATAACGCCAGCCAGCGGAATTCTTGGATGTGTCATTGTTCCAGGTCCCCTCGCAACATCAGAAAAGCCAGCAACTCCAGCAGGGGCAGGCCCAGGACATTAAAATAGTCGCCATCAACCCGGGTGAAAAGACGCACGCCTTCTTCTTCCAGTTTGTAGCACCCCACCGCGTGGCGAATGCTTTGCCAGTTCCGGTCAACATATGCGTCGATATACGCATCGCTGCTTTGGCGCATCAACATGCGAACCTGTCCGACATGTCGCCAGATCGGGCGACCGTTTTCATAAATCACGGCCGCGGACAAAAGCATATGCCGCTGTCCCCGCATCATCTTGAGCTGTGCGCGCGCCGTATCCCGACTGTCGGGCTTGGCCAGTATTGTGCCCTGAAAATCCAAAACCTGATCGCACCCCAGAACCAGCGCGTCAGTGTGTTTTTCGCTGACTTTCCGTGCTTTCATCTCTGCCAGCGCGTCCGCGATGTCGCGTGGGCTGGCCAGTTCGGCCTCTAGCGACCGTCGCACCATATCTTCGTCCACGCGCGCCACCTGTTTAACGAACGAAACTCCGGCATTTTTCAGCAATTGCGCCCTGATTTCGGACCCTGATGCCAGCACCAGCGTGGTGTTCATGTGGATAACCCTGTTTGCATCTGTCGGGATGCCTTTGTTTTGCTGCATGCCTGTTTGCCGGAAATTCCCATCGCGGACAATAGATCGAACAAGTGACGGATTTTCAGGGATCCTTTCATGTTTTGTTAAGCATGGAACAAGAACAACGGCATCTCTGTGCGTGGCATGTGGTTTCCACCGGTTATACCAAATTCGTCCACAGTGCTTCTGCTGGCAATTTTCTCATAAACATCTGATAAATAATAATAATACTCTGACACTCACCACGCCTTGGTATCATGCAGAAAGTTATCCCGTTGAGGATGAAACATGGGATAAGAATATGATCCACAGGTTTTGCGATCCCTACTTAATCATCATCCTTTTTCTTTTCTTTATTTATTATTAAGTAAGCCAAAGCTTAGAACGGGACTGATGATGACAGATTTACTGGCCAGCCTTTACCCATGGACAAAGTCTTTTCACATTATCGCAGTGATCGCATGGATGGCAGGTTTGTTCTATCTTCCAAGACTGTTTGTTCATCACGTTGAACAGGCCGACAAGGTTGACGGCCTTTCCCCAGTGTTTGAAATGATGGAATACAAGCTGCTTAGGCTGATCATGAATCCGGCAATGTTCGCCGTCTGGATCGCCGGTCTATGTCTGGTGTTCACGCCCGGTATTGTTGATTGGTCATCGGTCTGGCCCTGGACCAAGGCAATCGCCGTACTGGCCATGACATGGTTTCATCATTGGCTGGCGTTACGCCGCAAGGATTTTGTGGCAGGCAAGAATGTTGTAACCGGCCGCACCTACCGGATCATGAACGAAGTTCCGACAATCCTGCTGATTGTGATTGTCCTGTCTGTGGTTGTGAAATTCTAGCCAGAATTGACAGATCTTGCTGGCCGGATTACACAGCAGGCAATCCAGCCCGTCCGGGCACCGGTACTTTCCGAATTTTCATCTTTGCGCTCACGAAAGTGGTGCGACTTAAGGACTGTTTATAATGACAGATGTTGTTGATCCTGTTTCCGACGAAACACCAGAAACGCTTAACCTTGCCGATCTGAAGGCAAAAACACCCAAAGACCTTCTTTCGATGGCGGAAGAGCTTGAGATCGAAAATGCATCGACCATGCGCAAAGGCGACATGATGTTCCAGATCCTGCGCGAACGCGCGGATGAGGGATGGGAAATTTCCGGCGATGGCGTGCTGGAGGTTTTGCAAGACGGGTTTGGTTTTCTGCGGTCGCCCGAGGCGAACTATTTGCCGGGTCCGGATGATATCTATGTGTCCCCTGATATGATACGTCAGCACTCCTTGCGCACCGGTGATACAATCGAAGGCGTGATGAGCGCGCCGGGCGACAACGAGCGCTATTTTGCGCTGACCAATGTGACGCGGATCAATTTCGAAGACCCCGAAAAGGCCCGGCACAAGATCGCGTTCGACAACCTGACGCCGCTCTACCCGGACGAGCGTCTGACAATGGAAATCGAAGACCCGACGATCAAGGATCGTACAGCGCGGATCATCGATCTGGTTGCGCCGATCGGGAAAGGCCAGCGATCATTGATTGTTGCTCCGCCAAGAACGGGTAAAACGGTGATCTTGCAGAATATTGCCAACTCGATCGAAAAGAACCATCCGGAGTGCTATCTGATCGTTCTGCTGATCGATGAGCGGCCTGAAGAGGTCACCGATATGCAACGCTCTGTGAAGGGCGAGGTGGTGTCTTCGACATTTGATGAACCAGCGACACGACATGTTGCGGTATCCGAAATGGTGATCGAAAAGGCAAAGCGTCTGGTCGAACACAAGCGCGACGTAGTTATCCTGCTGGATTCGATTACCCGTCTGGGGCGTGCGTTCAACACGGTTGTTCCGTCATCGGGCAAGGTTCTGACCGGTGGTGTGGATGCCAATGCGCTGCAACGACCGAAACGGTTTTTCGGTGCGGCCCGCAACATTGAAGAGGGCGGATCGCTTACAATCATTGCCACCGCACTGATTGATACTGGCTCGCGCATGGATGAAGTTATCTTTGAGGAATTCAAGGGTACCGGTAACTCTGAAATTGTTCTGGATCGCAAGATTGCTGACAAACGCGTATTCCCTGCGATCGACATTTTGAAATCGGGAACCCGAAAAGAAGAACTGCTTGTCGATAAGGTAGACTTGCAGAAAACTTTTGTGCTGCGTCGTATCCTGAACCCGATGGGAACGACAGATGCGATCGAATTTCTGCTTTCGAAACTGAAGCAAACCAAGTCAAACTCAGAGTTCTTTGACTCGATGAACACGTAATAACTGTTTAATAACAGTGTGTTAAGCTGATGGATACAATTTTTGCCCTGGCAACGGCGCCCGGTAAGGCGGGCGTTGCTGTTGTCCGGATATCGGGGCCTTTGGCGCATCAGGCAGGTACGCTTTTATGTGGATCTTTGCCTGAACCAAGGCATACGGCTTTGCGTGATGTGCGCGACAGCCAAGGAAATTTGATCGATACTGCTTTGGTTCTGTGCTTTCAGGGGCCGGCCAGCTTTACCGGCGAAGATGTGGTAGAGCTTCAAGTGCACGGCAGCGTCGCGGTTACATCTGCCGTGCTGCGGCTTCTGTCACAGCAACCGGGGCTGCGTATGGCCGAGCCGGGGGAATTCACCCGGCGCGCTTTGGAAAACGGGCGGCTTGATCTGGCGCAGGTCGAAGGCCTGGCCGATCTTATTGATGCGGATTCAGAAGCGCAAAGACGGCAGGCGCAGCGTGTCCTGTCGGGCGAACTGGGCCGACTGGCGCAGGACTGGCGCCAGAAACTGATCCGCGCTGCCGCATTGCTGGAAGCGACAATAGACTTTGCCGATGAAGACGTTCCTACCGACGTGACGCCGGAGGTGAGCGCGCTGCTGACTTCTGTGCAGACCGACATGGAAAAGGAAATTGTCGGGGTCCAGATCAACGAACGCATTCGCTCCGGGTTCGAGGTGGCTATTGTTGGCGCCCCGAATGTTGGTAAGTCCACGTTGCTGAATGCGTTGGCCGGACGGGATGCGGCGATTACTTCAGAATATGCCGGCACCACGCGAGATGTTATCGAAGTTCGGATGGAACTGGGCGGGCTGCCTGTGACGCTTCTTGATACCGCTGGCTTGCGGGAAACAGATGACTTTGTCGAAGGTATCGGAATTTCGAGGGCGGTCCAGCGCGCTGATCTGGCTGATATCAGGGTTTTTCTGGGCGAGACTTCAGAAGATTTGGGGATCTCGATCAAACCGGAAGATATCGTTCTTCGACCCAAGGCCGACATGTTGTTTGACCGAACCGATGCTGTTTCGGGTAAGACGGGCGAGGGGATTTCCGAACTGGTGACGCGCTTGACGAGCACCCTATCAACCAGAACGGCGCAGGCCGGGATCGCAACCCGCGAACGGCACCGAATAGCGATGGAAAGAGCAAATGCGGGGTTGGCCAAGGCGCAAGAAGTTCTGGGACAGGGCAGTGATCAATATGATATTGCCGCAGAGGAGTTGCGATCGGCGATTCGAGCCCTTGAATCTCTTGTCGGGCATGTCGATGTAGAAAACCTGCTGGATGAAATCTTTGCCAGCTTCTGTCTTGGTAAATGAGGGGATGTTTCACGTGAAACATTCGGATTTTGATGTAATCGTGATTGGCGGAGGGCACGCAGGCGCCGAGGCCGCCCATGCTGCTGCGCGTATGGGCGTAAGAACCGCGCTCGTTACGCTGACACGAATCGGTATTGGCGTAATGTCCTGTAATCCTGCCATTGGCGGGCTAGGAAAAGGTCATCTTGTACGCGAAATCGATGCAATGGATGGTGTTATGGGCCGCGTTGCGGACCGGGCAGGCATCCAGTTTCGGCTGCTGAACCGGCGCAAGGGGCCAGCGGTGCAGGGGCCGCGCGCGCAAGCGGACCGCAAGATTTACCAGACAGCGATGTTGCAGGAAACTGAAAGCTGGGAAAACCTTTCTATCCTGATCGGCGAGATTGTTGATTTCGTGATGCAGGGCAACCGTGTTTGTGGCGTCGTGCTTGATGACGGCAGCCAGATTTCATGTGGCGCGGTCATTCTGACGACTGGAACATTTTTGCGCGGCGTCATTCATATCGGGAACGTTTCGCGCCCGGGTGGGCGAATGGGCGACAAGCCGTCTGTAAAGCTGGCCGAAAGGATTGATTCATTCGGACTTTCGATGGGCCGGCTAAAAACGGGTACTCCGCCGCGGCTGGATGGTCGGACGATCCGGTGGGACGCGCTTGAAATGCAACCGGGCGATGAAGACCCGACGATGTTCTCTTTCCTGTCTGACCGACCCGAGGCGGCGCAGGTGTCTTGCGGGATCACGCACACAAACGCACAAACGCATGAAATCATTCGTGAAAACCTTGATCGTTCTGCGATGTATGGCGGGCATATCGACGGGATCGGGCCAAGATACTGCCCGTCTATCGAGGACAAGATCGTTCGCTTTGCAGATAAGGAATCGCATCAGATATTCCTTGAACCTGAAGGTGTAGATGATCCAACCGTTTATCCGAACGGCATTTCAACTTCGCTGCCCCAGGATGTTCAGGAAGCATATGTGCGTTCGATCTTTGGCCTGGAACAGGCCGTCATTCTGCAGCCGGGCTATGCCATCGAATACGATTATATCGATCCCCGGGCGTTGACGCCGCGTCTGTCTCTCAAGGATGTCGAGGGGCTATATCTGGCCGGACAGATCAACGGCACAACAGGATATGAAGAAGCTGCAGCGCAGGGGCTAGTCGCAGGCCTGAATGCGGCGCTTGAAGTGACTGGCAAAGAGCCGACTGTTTTCAGCCGTTCTGACAGCTATATCGGTGTGATGATCGATGATCTGACAAGCCGTGGTGTGTCAGAGCCCTATCGCATGTTTACATCGCGGGCGGAATTCCGGCTTTCTTTGCGCGCAGACAATGCGGACCAAAGGCTGACACCTGTTGCGCAGGCACTTGGATGCGTGTCGGACCGGCGGAATGCGGCGTTCAACACAAAAATGGACAAACTTGATCGGGGAAGAATGGTGCTTTCTGCGCGGACATTTACGCCGAAGGAAGCAAACAAGGCTGGCCTGACCGTAAAAGAGGACGGTTCGAAGAGGACCGGCTTTGATATTCTGGCCTTCCCCAATGTCGGTTGCAAAGATCTGGAGGCGTTGATCCCAGAACTGTCAGATCTGGATATCCCGACAAGGGTACAGTTGGAGCGGGACGCTTTGTATGCGCATTATATCCTGCGGCAAGAACGGGATGTTGAGGCGCTGAAACGTGATGAAAATCAAAAGCTTCCGCCCGATATGAGCTTTGAGGGCATCAGCGGATTGTCAAATGAACTCAAGGCCAAATTACAACAGGCGCGGCCGACAAACCTTGCGCAGGCCGCCCGGATTGACGGGATGACACCGGCCGCACTGGCGTTGGTGCTGGCCAAGATCCGTCAGGTTGATCGGGCAAAGCGCGCCCTATGACAGATCAGGACCGGGTCTTGCAGGAGTTGAATGTTTCACGTGAAACATCCGATAAACTACGTTGCTACGCCAATCTGTTGGAAAAGTGGAATCCCAAAATTAACCTCGTCTCGCGGGCCAGTCTTTCCGAGATGTGGACGCGGCATATGCTTGATTCCGCTCAAATGTTCGCGCTGTCCGGAGAAGTTGGGCATTGGGTTGATCTTGGGAGTGGCGGGGGCTTTCCCGGACTGGTCGTCGCGTGTATCGCAAGCGAAAAATCACCCGCTACACTGTTTACCCTGATCGAAAGCGATCAAAGGAAATCGGCATTCCTGCGCACTGTGATCCGCGAAACCGGCGTGAACGCGACCGTTCTGACCGAGCGCGTGGAAAGTGCCGCGAAGCAGAATGCAAACACGCTGTCAGCGCGCGCGCTTGCCGATCTGGACCAGCTGTTGGAGTACACAGAGCGCCATCTTGCAGAAAGTGGCACGGCCCTGTTCCCAAAGGGGCAGACGTGGGAAAAAGAAGTCGAAACCGCACGATCCAGATGGTCATTTGAGTGTGAGGCGATTAAAAGTATAACGGAATCCGGAGCCGTCATTCTGAAAATCAAGGGAGCATTGCGTGTTTGATCCAACCCGTCCGGCAGGTCCGAAAATAATCGCAGTTGCCAACCAGAAAGGCGGTGTCGGAAAGACAACGACGACAATCAACCTGGCTGCGGCCCTTGTTGAAAAAGGCTGCCGTGTTCTGGTTGTTGATCTGGACCCGCAGGGAAACGCATCAACCGGGCTGGGGATTGATGTGGATGACCGAGACCTGACAACATACGAGCTTTTGCTGGAAGATGTTGATTTGAATGAGATTATTCAAACAACATCGAATGAGGGTCTGTATGTGATTCCAGCAACGGTAGACCTCAGTTCGGCTGATTTAGACCTGATGGCGAATGAAAAGCGCAGCTTTTTGTTGCATGATGCCTTGCGCCAGACAGCCATGGATGCATTTGCATTTGATTTTATCCTGATCGATTGTCCGCCATCGCTCAACCTGTTGACGGTTAATGCAATGGTGGCCGCGCATTCTGTTCTGGTTCCTTTGCAGGCGGAATTTTTTGCGCTGGAAGGGCTTTCGCAATTGATGCTTTCTGTGCGCGAGGTCCGCCAGACGGCAAATGCGAATTTGCGGATCGAAGGGATCGTTCTGACAATGTATGATCGCCGAAATAATCTGTCGCAACAGGTCGAACAGGACGCACGCGATAATCTGGGCGATCTGGTGTTTTCCACCAAAATCCCGCGAAATGTCAGGGTAAGCGAGGCACCATCCTATGCTGTGCCGGTGTTGAACTACGATACGACATCCAAGGGTGCCGAAGCGTATCGTGCCTTGGCGCGGGAAATCTTGAAAAAACATGCAAGCGTTGCAGCGTAAACTCCGGAGGCAGGAATATGGCAGATGAAAAAAACAAAAGAAGGGGCCTGGGCCGGGGGCTGTCTGCGCTTATGGCGGACGTGTCTGCGCAACCTGACGGAGATGCACCCGAACAGCCGCGCCGCCCGGAGCTGTTTGTTCCGATTGAACGGATTGTGCCCAATCCGAACCAGCCGCGCCGCCGTTTTTCCGAAGATGATCTGAATGATTTGGCCGCATCAATTTCCGAAAAGGGAGTTATCCAGCCGCTGATCGTGCGCCAACAGGGCGGCGGCAACTATGAAATCGTTGCTGGTGAACGTCGCTGGCGCGCTGCGCAACTGGCAAAACTGCACGAATTGCCCGTTCTGGTTCGCGATTTTGATGATGTCGAGGTTCTGGAAGTCGCAATTATCGAAAACATCCAGCGCGCTGATCTTAACCCAATCGAAGAGGCGGCGGCTTTTCGGCAGCTTATGGATAAATTCGGACATACTCAGGAAAAGCTGGCAGAGGCGCTGGGAAAAAGCAGAAGCCATATTGCGAACCTGATGCGGCTTTTGCAGTTGCCTGATGATGTTCTGGATCTTGTCCGGGGCGGCTCTCTTTCGGCGGGGCATGCGCGCGCATTGATTATGGCGGCCGAGCCATCGAGGCTGGCCGCACAGATCGTAAAAGGCCAGCTGTCGGTGCGCCAGACAGAAGCCCTGGTGAAAAAAGCCAACACAAAAGACGCTGACGGGTCGAAGCCGAAACCACCCAAGGTTTCCGGATCGGCGGAAAAAGACGCAGACACCAAAGCGCTTGAAGGGGATCTGTCTGCGGCACTTGGAATGAACGTGGCGGTTAATCACAAGGCAGACAGCGAAATGGGTGATGTGGTGATTTCGTACAAGTCTTTGGACGATCTGGATGAAATTTGCCGGATTCTAAGCGCCCGTTAGGTGGGCAAAAGTTCACGGATTACCGCGTTTAGAACCATAAGTCCTTGTTTTGTAATGGAAATATTTGATCCCGTGTCGGCAATCATGCCAAGATGAACAAGAGATGAACGTGATTCAGCATCGGGTGGATGCCCGGCAAGGGCCGTATAACGATCAACATCAAGGCCGGACCGGATGCGCAGTGCCATCATCAGATATTCGCTGGCCTGATCTTCAAGAGAGATCAGATCGCGGGTTTTTTCACCGGTTCCCCGGTCAACAGACTCCAGCCATTTCTGCGGATTGCTCCAGCTTTCTGTAGCCAAACGCTGACCGCCTAGCGTTATGCGCCCATGCGCGCCCGGACCGATGCCGGCGTAATCACCGTAGCGCCAGTAAATCAGGTTATGGAGTGATTCAGAGCCGGGGCGTGCGTGATTGGACACTTCGTAAGCCGGGAGGCCGTGCGCTTCGCAAATGTCCTGAGTGATCTGGAACATGTCGGCCGCAAGGGTTTCATCGGGCAGGCCCCGCAATTTTCCAACGGCATACCGATCGCCAAAGGCGGTGCCGTCTTCGATCGTCAGCTGGTACAGGGAAAGATGATCGACGGCCATGGACAGCGCCAGGGTCAATTCCTGTTCCCAATCTGTCAGGGTCTGATCCTGTCGTGCGTAGATCAGATCAAAACTGACCCGCTCAAAGGTCTGGTGCGCGATATCAAAGGCTGCGCGAGCGTCGGCAACTGTATGGATGCGGCCCAGTCTTTTCAGATCCAGATCGTTCAAGGCCTGAATACCCATTGAAATCCGGTTTACGCCGCCATCGCGGAATGCCGTGAAACGACCCGCCTCTACCGAGCCGGGGTTGGCCTCAAGCGTGACTTCCAGATTATTTGAAGTTGGCCAGAACTTGCGTGCTGTTTCGATAATACCGGCAACAGTATCGGGATTCATCAGGCTGGGTGTGCCGCCGCCAAAAAAAATGGTGTTCAGGACACGGCCGGGCAATTCGGTTGCGATCCGTTCCAGTTCCTTTTGATACGCCCGCGCCCACGCCTTTTGATCGATGTTACGCGAGACATGGCTGTTGAAGTCGCAATACGGGCATTTTGCCTCGCAATAGGGCCAATGCACGTAAAGGCCGAAACCGCCCTGTTGCCAGTCTTCAGTCAAAACAGCCTGCGACAAGTTTTTTGAACGCGTCGGCCCGATGGCTGATCTTGTTTTTCTCCCACCGGTCCATTTCGCCGAATGTCACATCATACCCGTCCGGTACAAATATCGGATCATATCCGTGGCCTTGGTTGCCCCGCATCGGCCAGACCACCTGACCCGGCATTACGCCGGGAAACACTTCATCGTGACCATCCGGCCATGCAAGAACCAGAGTGCAGCAAAACCGTGCTTTTCGCGGGTAGGGTGCGTTGACGGCTTCAAGCTCGTTATGTGTACGGGTCATGGCCATGACAAAATCGCGGCCCGAAGGTGTTTCGGCCCAATCTGCGGTGTAGACGCCGGGCGCGTTACCCAGCGCCTCGATCTCGATTCCGCTGTCATCTGCCAAAGCAGGTAAGCCGGTTGCGCGCGCTGCGGCGTGCGCCTTGATACGGGCATTGCCGACGAAAGTCGCCTCCGTTTCATCAGGCTCTGCCAGATTCATTTCAGCGGCCCCGACAACGGACACGTCAAAAGGGGCAAGCAAAGCGGCGATTTCTTCCAGCTTTCCCTGATTGTGGGTCGCAACCAAAAGCGTTTTGTCGGTGAATTTACGCGTCATGCGGCAGCAGATTTTTGCAGCGCGACAAGTTCCGACACGCCTTTTTCCGCCAGATCCATCAGGGCATTCATCTGATCGCGCGAGTAGGTCGAGCCTTCCGCGCTCATCTGGACTTCGATCAACTGGCCCGATCCTGTCATGATAAAGTTTCCATCGACACCGGCTTCTGAATCTTCGGGATAATCAAGATCAAGAACCGGCTGTCCCGCGTAAATACCGCAACTGATCGCGGCCACAGGATCAATCAACGGATCACTGGTAACATCGCCGATTTTCATCAGTTTGTTGACTGCCAGTTTAAGAGCAACCCACCCCCCTGTGATTGATGCACAGCGGGTTCCGCCATCTGCCTGGATAACATCACAATCAATTGTGATCTGCCGTTCACCCAGGGCAACGCGATCTACACCGGCGCGCAATGACCGCCCGATCAGGCGCTGGATTTCAACAGTGCGCCCGCTTTGTTTCCCGGAAGCGGCCTCGCGGCGCATGCGGGTGTTTGTGGCGCGCGGCAGCATTCCGTATTCGGCCGTGACCCACCCCAGTCCGGATCCCTTGATAAAAGGCGGTACGCGGTCTTCGATTGTGGCTGTGCACAGAACATGGGTGTCACCCATTTTGATCAGACAAGAGCCTTCGGCGTGTTTTGTAACACCGGTTTCGATTGAAACGGCACGCATTTCGCTTAAATTTCTACCAGAGGGGCGCATTTTGTAATCCTTTTTGGGTTCCATCGGGATACCGCCCCAGCCAACGCAGATGCAACCCCGATTGACGTTTCGTCCGGGCCCGTTTTAATGGCAGCCCATTCAAGGAAGTAAGAATGTCTGAAAGTACACAGTTGCTGGACGAACTGAATGACCGGTCCCGAGAGGTGTTTCGACAGGTCGTAGAAGGCTATCTGGCCAGCGGCGACCCTGTTGGAAGCCGGACGCTGACGCGCACGTTAAGCGAAAAGGTCAGCGCGGCTACGATCCGCAACGTCATGCAGGATCTGGAGTATCTGGGCCTTCTGAACAGCCCGCATATCAGCGCCGGTCGGGTTCCGACGCAACTGGGCTTGCGGATGTTTGTGGATGGATTGCTGGAAGTCGGCGATCTTGATCAGGCGGACCGCCAGAAAATCGATGCGACGATGGGGGGAAACTCACCCGACGTTGCCGGGTTGCTGGATCGTGTCGGGTCTGCGCTGTCAGGTGTTACACAGGGCGCATCCCTTGTTCTGACGCCAAAGCACGAGGCCCCGATTCGGCATATTGAATTCGTGTCGCTGGGCCAGGATCGAGCGCTTGTGGTGCTTGTCTTTGCGGACGGTCATGTCGAAAACAGGATATTTGCGCCCCCACCAGGACAGACCCCCAGTTCAATGCGGGAAGCCGCGAATTTCCTGAACTCGTTGATTGAAGGCAAGACGCTGAGCGATTTTTCCACAGTCATGCGCCACGAAATCGCAGAGCGGCGACAGGAGATTGACGTTCTCGCGCGCGCGCTGGTGGAAAGCGGCGTTGCCCTTTGGGAAAACGAAGGTGAACGCAGCGAGCGCTTGATTGTAAGGGGTCGCGCCAATCTTCTTGCCCGAGAGGAAGAAGAGGCGGACCTTGAGCGGATTCGCACACTGTTCGACGATCTTGAGCGCAAGCGCGATATAGCCGATTTTCTGGAAGGCGCCGAAAGCGGTGAGGGTGTGCGCATTTTTATTGGCTCTGAGAACAAACTTTTTTCACTTTCGGGTTCCTCTTTGGTGGTTTCCCCATATATGAACGCAGACCGAAAGATAATTGGTGCGGTCGGGGTAATCGGACCGACCAGACTGAACTATGGACGTATTGTGCCGATTGTGGATTACACGGCGCAACTGGTGGGAAAACTGATTTCCGACCGGAGTTAGAGGTGAAAAATGGCAGAGCCGAAAAACGAAGACTTTCTTGACGATATTGATACGGCAGAGGCAGAAGAATATGCCGACGAGATGCTGGAAATTGACGACGAGGCATTGGAAATCGACACATTGAGAGCGGAGCGGGATGCGTTTCGTGACCGGTTCATGCGCGCGCTGGCTGATGCCGAAAATTCCCGCAAACGGTCTGAAAAAGACCGGCGTGAAGCGGAGCAATACGGCGGATCAAAACTGGCACGGGATATGCTGCCGGTTTACGACAACATGAAGCGCGCGCTGGAAGCGGCGACGGACGATCAGCGCGAGGTTTCCGCGGCGCTTCTGGAAGGTGTGGAGCTGACGATGCGCGAGCTTTTGAATGTTTTCAAAAAGCACGGAATCGAACTGATTTCGCCGCAGGTCGGTGACAGGTTTGACCCGCAAAATCATCAGGCCATGTTCGAGGCCCCTGTTCCCGGAACCAAGGCGGGTGACATCATTCAGGTGGCGGCCGAAGGGTTCATGCTGCACGACCGTTTGCTGCGCCCGGCGCAGGTTGGTGTGTCATCGACCCCGGCAGGGTAAGTGGCGCAGATTTATCGGAGCCTCCGGCGGAAGTATTTTTGAAAAGATGAAAGCGGGGCGTTGCAGTCAGGACTGTGACGCCTCTTTCAGTTTATAGAGAATCTGCAATGCTTCTCGGGGCGACAACTCGTCAGGGTGGATGTCTGACAGCGTCTCTTCAAGTTCGGACGATTTTTGAACGGGCGGCGGTGGTGGCGTGGCTGAAAACAGCGGAAGATCGTCAATCAATGCCTTCTGCGTCGGTCCACCTGTACGTTCGCCTTTTTCCAGCGCGTCAAGCACAACCCGGGCGCGTGCAACGACAGACACGGGCAGGCCGGCCAGTTGTGCGACCTGAACCCCATAAGACCTGTCGGCAGCGCCACGTTTGACTTCGTGCAGGAAGATAACTTCGCCTTCCCATTCCTTGACCGTGACGGTCGCATTTTCGACTCCGGCCAGATTTGCGGAAAGGGCCGTCAGTTCATGGTAATGGGTTGCAAACAGCGCGCGGCATTTGTTGACGTCGTGCAGGTGTTCCAGCGTGGCCCAGGCAATCGACAGCCCGTCATAAGTTGATGTACCACGACCGATTTCATCAAGTATAACCAGCGCGCGATCATCGGATTGATTGAGGATCGCTGCCGTTTCCACCATTTCGACCATGAATGTCGATCGCCCGCGGGCCAGATCATCGGATGCGCCGACGCGACTGAACAACTGGCTGATCATACCGATATGCGCCGAAGCGGCAGGCACATAGCTGCCCATTTGCGCCAGCAGCGCAATCAACGCGTTCTGGCGCAGGAACGTGGACTTCCCGGCCATATTGGGGCCGGTCAGAAGCCAGATGTTCGACGTATCGCCACCCGACAAATTGCAATTATTGGCAACAAAGGGCGCGCCGCCCTGCGTGCGCAAGGCCCGTTCGACAACCGGGTGGCGCCCGCCAGTGATTGAAAAGGACCGGCTGTCATCTATTTGTGGTCGGCACCAGTCTTCACCCAGCGCCAGATCCGCCAGCGCTGCGGCAAGATCGATCTCTGCCAACCCGCGCGCGGCCGTGTTGATGGCTGCAGCCTTGGCCAAAACGGCCTGACTAAGGCTTTGATAGAGACGCTTTTCAATCTCCAGGGCGTGACTGCCCGCGTTCAGGATCCTGGTTTCCATTTCCGACAGGGCGACCGTTGTGAACCTGACCTGATTGGCCGTTGTCTGGCGATGTATGAAGCTTTCCGAAAGCGGTGGCGACAACATCTTGTCAGCATGTGCCGACGTGGTTTCGATGAAATACCCCAACACGTTGTTATGTTTGATCTTCAGCGAAGGAATGCCTGTTGCCGAAACATAATCCTGCTGCAAAGCCGCAATAACGGAACGGCCCTGATCGCGCAGGGTGCGGGCCTGATCAAGATCGGGATCATAGCCGGACGTGATAAACCCACCATCACGCGCAAGTAGCGGGGGATCTGCAACCAGCGCATTGTCAAGCAGGGCGATAAGTTCATCCTGTCCGACAAGATCTTTCGCAGCGGTGGCCAGCAGATCCGGCGCATCCGTTGGGGGTAGCAGGCCGGCAATCGCCTGCGCGGCAATCAATCCGTCGCGGATTGCCGCCAGATCGCGGGGTCCGGCACGATCCAGTGATACGCGTGACAGCGCCCGATCCAGATCCGGCGCTTTGCGCAAGTGTTCGCAAATGTCGCGAAACAGCGGGCGATGGGCTAACCCGAAATCGATGGCGTCCAGCCTGCGCTGAATCTCTGAAAGCGATCTTGACGGGCTTGACAGCCTTCGTTCCAGCAGGCGCGCACCACCCGGTGTGACCGTGCGATCAATGACAGACAAAAGCGATCCGGCGCGCCCGCCCGACAAGGCGTGCGTCAGTTCCAGATTTCTGCGGGTCGCCGCATCAATCTGCACTGTGCGGTCCGTCGTTTCCCGTACGGGTTTTGCCAAAAGCGGAAGTTTGCCCTTTTGGGTCATGTCCAGATACTGAACAATTGCGCCCATTGCCGCGATTTCTGCGCGGTCAAATGTGCCGAATGCGTCCAGCGTGGCGATGCCAAACACGTCACATATCTGTTTCTGCGCGCCTGCGCTGTCGAATGTGGCGCGCGCAAGGGCTGTCAGGGCAATCCCGAAATCAGAGACTAAACCGTATAAATCGGCCTCTTTTGATTCTGACACAACCAGTTCTGCGGGGGCCAGCCGTGCCAGTTCAGGGCCCAGCCGCGCGGGATTCAACGGCATGACGTGAAAGGCGCCGGTTGAAATATCGACCCACGCCAAGGCAGCAATGTCGCGGATTTCCGCATAGGCGGCCAGATAATTGTGGCGGCGCGCCTCAAGCAATGAGTCCTCGGTCAGCGTGCCCGGCGTGACCAGACGCACAACATCCCGTTTGACAACAGATTTGTGACCGCGCTTCTTGGCCTCTGCCGGGCTTTCCATCTGTTCGCAGACGGCGACGCGAAATCCTTTGCGGATCAGTGTCAGCAGATATCCTTCGGCGGCATGGACAGGGACACCGCACATCGGAATATCCTGATCGTCGTGTTTGCCACGCTTGGTCAGCGCGATATCCAGCGCTTGCGATGCCGCGACAGCATCGTCAAAGAACATTTCGTAGAAATCACCCATGCGATAGAACAGCAGCGCGTCCTTGTGCGCCTGCTTGATGCCCAGATATTGCGCCATCATAGGCGTTGTCGTTGACACGCGATTTCCCCACACTTGGCCGTGGCGAACCTTACAAAGGCCGTTCATCGGGCGAAAGGCGAAAACGCAATCTGATTGAGGCGCGCGCGCCACTGGGGTAAGACGCCCAAGCCCGCAGCAGGAAAGAACCCGAAATGTCCAAGAACAAAGTGACAGCAGAAGAGGCGCTTGCCTTTCATCTGGAGCCAACGCCCGGAAAATTCGAAATCACCGCAACTGTCCCGATGACAACGCAACGCGATTTGTCGCTTGCGTATTCTCCTGGCGTTGCGGTGCCTTGCGAGGCTATCGCAGCCGCCCCTGAAACCGCCTATGACTATACGAACAAGGGCAATCTGGTTGCTGTCATTTCCAACGGGACGGCAGTTTTGGGTCTGGGCAATCTGGGCGCACTGGCCTCCAAGCCGGTGATGGAAGGCAAGGCGGTGCTGTTCAAGCGTTTTGCGGACGTCAACAGCATCGATATCGAGCTGGACACCGAAGATCCGGATGCGTTCTGTGCAGCGGTCAAGTTGATGGGTCCCACCTTTGGCGGGATCAACCTTGAGGACATCAAGGCGCCAGAGTGTTTCATCATTGAACAACGGCTGAAGGAAGAAATGGACATTCCGGTGTTCCATGACGACCAGCACGGAACGGCGGTGATCTGTGCTGCCGGCCTGATCAACGCGCTGCACCTGTCGAACAAGAAAATCGAAGATGTGCGGATTGTTCTGAACGGTGCGGGGGCTGCGGGTATCGCGTGCCTTGAGCTGTTGAAATCCATGGGGGCCCGGCATGAGAACTGCATCATGTGCGACACCAAAGGCGTGATCTACCAGGGCCGGTCCGAAGGTATGAACCAGTGGAAATCTGCCCATGCGGTGAAAACGGATCTGCGATCGCTGGATGACGCCATGAAAGGCGCGGATGTCTTTCTGGGCGTGTCTGCCAAGGGGGCCGTGACACCTGAAATGGTGGCAAACATGGCGGATAATCCGGTGATTTTCGCAATGGCAAACCCCGATCCGGAAATTACGCCCGAAGAAGCACATGCCGTGCGCGAAGACGCGATTGTTGCGACCGGGCGCAGTGACTATCCCAACCAGGTCAACAACGTGCTTGGCTTTCCGTATCTGTTTCGCGGCGCTCTGGACATTCACGCGCGTGCGATCAATGACGAGATGAAGATTGCCTGCGCGCAGGCATTGGCAGAGCTTGCCAGAGAAGATGTCCCTGATGAGGTTGCGCTGGCATATGGCCGCAATCTGAGCTTCGGGCGTGATTACATCATTCCCACGCCATTTGATCCGCGTTTGATTCACCGCATCCCTACAGCTGTTGCGCGCGCGGGAATGAACACAGGCGCTGCGCGCCGTCCGATTATCGATATGGATGCTTACGAACTTTCGCTTAAATCGCGTATGGATCCGACGGCCAGCATTCTTCGCGGTCTGAATGCGCGTGCACGTGCGGCGCAGGCGCGGATGATTTTTGCGGAAGGTGACGACCCAAGGGTTTTGCGCGCTGCTGTCATGTATCAGCGATCGGGTCTGGGGCAGGCGCTGGTCGTTGGGCGCGATTACGATGTGAAAGCTAAGCTGGAAGCCAGCGGTCTGGGCGATGCCGTTCAGGAACTGGAAGTCGTGAATGCGGCGATCACTCCGCATCTCGAGACCTACAAGGAATTCCTTTACAACCGTCTTCAACGCAAAGGGCATGACCGGCAGGATATCCACCGACTGGCCGCGCGCGACCGGCATGTTTTTTCTGCCCTCATGCTGGCGCATGGGCACGGCGACGGGCTTGTAACCGGGGCGACGCGCAAGTCGTCGCATATTCTGGACAGGATCAATTCGGTATTTGATGCCGATGCGGCACACGGCGCTGCGGGCGTTACCGCTTTGCTGCACAAGGGCCGCATCGTGCTGATTGCCGATACGCTTGTGCACGAATGGCCGGACGAGGAAGATCTGGCAACAATAGCTGAACGCAGTGCCGCTGTCGCGCGGCACATGGGGCTTGACCCGCGTGTTGCATTCGTCAGCTTTTCGACGTTCGGGTATCCGGTATCAGAACGTGCGCACAAGATGCATCTGGCGCCCAAGGTGCTGGACCGCCGCGGGGTTGATTTCGAATATGAAGGCGAAATGACGGTTGATGTTGCGCTGAATACGGCAACCCAGGCCCAATACCCGTTTTCCCGTCTGACGGGACCAGCCAACATTCTGGTCGTTCCGGCGCGCCATTCGGCCAGCATTTCGGTCAAGCTGATGCAGGAAATGGGCGGTGCAACGGTCATTGGCCCGATTCTAAGCGGGGTTGGCGAATCGATCCAGATTTGCGGTTCCAATTCGACGGCGAACGATATTCTGAATATGGCGGTTCTGGCAGCGTGCAAAGTCGGCTAGCGCAGCTTGCTGGCGAAAAGGGGAGGTTGAGTTGGCGATTTACAATCTGGGATCAATCAACGCTGACAATTTTTACAGCGTTCCCCGTATCCCGGTCGCTGGCGAAACGCTGGCCGCAAGCCGGCTGACCCGCGGACTGGGCGGCAAGGGAACTAATATGTCCGTGGCCGCTGCGCGAGCGGCGGCGCGGGTGTTTCACATCGGTGCCGTAGGACAGGACGGGCGCTGGGCCCAGACCCGATTGCTGGAATACGGTGTTGACGTGACGCATATCGCAGTCAGTGATCTGCCGACCGGACATGCCAATATCTGTGTTGCGCCGGATGGGGAAAACCAGATTGTACTGTTTGCCGGTGCAAATCATTCCATCACCAAGGATCAGATCGGAACTGCGCTTTCGGGTGCGGATATGGGCGATTTTCTGGTCTTGCAGAATGAAACCAATGGCCAAACCCACGCCGCTGAAATGGGCGCACGTCTGGGGCTTCGGGTGGCCTATGCCGCCGCACCTTTTGAAACTGCGGCGGTTCAGGCTGTTTTGCCGTTTATCGAGTTTCTGTTTCTGAATGCGGTTGAGGCGGAGCAGCTGGAAACCGCACTGGGCGTTGCGCCGGATCAACTGCCGGTGCGCCACGTGATTGTCACGCTTGGCGCGGATGGATGTCGTTGGATCGACACTGTTAAAGGCAAAACCAGACATTTTCCGGCGTTTCACGTCACACCTGTCGATACGACCGGTGCGGGTGACACGTTTACCGGTTACGTTATCGCCGGTGTGGATCGGGGCAAGCCCATCGCGCAAGCGATAGAAACGGCAAGCGTTGCTGCAGCGTTAATGGTAACGCGGGAAGGGACGGCGGATGTCATCCCTGATCTGAAAGACGTGCAAGAAGCGAAAAGCGCGATTTAGCTGTTTACAAACGGCGCTTGTGATCCCCACAATTCTTTGACGCGCTCATCGCGCCCGCAGGCCTTGCGATACGCCTTGTATGCGCTGGATTGTGATTTCGGGCCAAACCGGGTCAGTACAAGGCTTGATCCCTTGTAGTAGTCCTGATGGTAATCCTCGGCCAGATAAAACCGTGATGCCGGGAGAAGTGGCGTTACAACCGTTTGACCCAACGCTTTTTCAGCGCGCGCCTTTTCCTGTTCTGCGGCGGATTGCTGGCTGGCGTTGTAATAAAACACGGCTGAACGATAGCTTTCGCCGCGATCGCAGAACTGCCCTCCGGAATCTGTCGGGTCGATTGAGCGGAAAAACTTGGCCAGCAATGCGTCTCGGGTGACGATTTTCGGGTCGAAAGTGATCTGGACCGCTTCATAGTGACCGGTTCCGCCGCGCGTGACCTGTTTATAGGTCGGGTTTTCCACATTTCCGCCGGTATAGCCGGATACAACCTCCTTAACACCATCGACGCCTTCAAAATCGGCTTCGACGCACCAGAAACACCCGCCGGCGACTGTAAGTATTTCCTGACCCGAAGCATGTGCCTTTGAATGGGACGCGGCAAAGCCGATCACGATCAGAATACCAAGAACGGCAATCTTTGCATTTTGCAGGACAGACATGTGAAACCCTCCATCGTTATGCTTATCGTGTCTTGCGTTTACGGTTGTGACAACGGGATGAAACGGCTTTTCACAGTGAGGTGACAGGAATTTACCTCTTGGCAGCGCTGTGTGGCTTGCCTAGCGTCCGCGCAACAGGAGGCTGAAATGACCGAGCATGTAACGACCCACCAAGCCCAGGAAGACACCCGTAACGAGGACATCCTGATTTATGTAAACGGCGCCTTGCGGCCAAAATCCGAAGCGACGGTCAGCGTTTATGACAGCGGCTTTATGTTGGGCGACGGCGTGTGGGAGGGGTTGCGCCTGTATAACGGGCGCTGGGCATTTATGGATGCCCATATCGACCGCTTGTTCGAAGCTGCAAAAGCGATTGATCTTGATATCGGGCTAAGCCGGAAAGGCGTGGTTTCCGCCTTGTTAGAGACACAGCAAGCCAACGGATTCACAACAGATGCGCATGCAAGGCTGATGGTCACACGGGGCGTGAAAACCCGGCCGTTTCAGCATCCTTCGCTTAGCCGGTCCGGCCCGACGATGGTTATCATCATGGAACATTCAAAGCCCAGGATACCGCGCCCGATCCGGTTGGCGACGGTTCCGCATTTGCGTGGCCTGCCGATGACACAGGATCCGAAACTGAATTCGCATTCCAAACTGAACTGTATTCTGGCCTGCATCGCGGCGGAAAAGGCAGGGGCCGACGAGGCGTTGATGCTGGATGTGCATGGATTTGTGAACACGACGAACGCCTGCAATTTCTTTATCGTCAGGAATGGCGCGGTTTGGACCAGCACGGGCGATTACTGCATGAACGGGATTACGCGCCAGAAGGTTATCGATCTGTGTGTCGCCAACGATATCCCCGTTTTCGAGCGGAATTTTTCGCTGGTCGACACCTATGGCGCGGACGAGGCTTTTTTGACCGGCACGTTCGGTGCGCAAACCCCGGTGGGCGAGATTGACGGGCGCCAGATCGGGTCGGGTGAGATGGGGCCAATGACCGAAAAACTGCGCGATCTGTACAAGGCGCTGATTGCCAGGGAATGCGCATAATGCGGATTGCCATGTGGTCGGGGCCGCGCAACCTTTCGACGGCGATGATGTACAGTTTTGGTGCACGCGCGGATTTTCACATCGTGGATGAACCGTTCTATGCCCCGTTTCTGGCGCGCACCGGGGCGGATCATCCGATGCGTGCCGAAATTTTAGCCGGGCATCCGACAGATCCCAAGAAAGTGGCACAGTCCTTGATTGGCCCGATCCCCGAGAACAAGCTGCATTTCTATCAAAAACATATGACCCATCATATGGTCGAAGGGATGCCGCGCGACTGGATTTCCAAGGTCAGAAATGTGTTTCTGATCCGCCATCCTGCCTATGTGGTTGCAAGCTATGCCAAGAAACGCGAAGGGCCTTCGCTGGACGATCTTGGGTTTCTGCAGCAGGCGGACCTGTTGGAAGAGGTCAGGGCGCTGGGCCAGACGTCAATTGTAATTGATTCTGCCGATATCCGCGCCGATCCCGAGCATATGTTGAAACTATTGTGTGCCGCTTTGGGCCTGAACTGGGATGCCAGCATGTTGCACTGGCCCGTTGGGGGCCATGTGCAGGATGGCGTCTGGTCAAAACACTGGTACGAGGCGGTGCACAACAGCACCGGGTTTGCCAGGGCAGAAGACGGAATCCCCCTGTTAGAGCCTGAATACGCCGCGCTGGCAGAACTTGCGCTGCCGAGTTATCAAAAACTTGCCAAGCTCAAATTGGCCTGAACAGCGTTACTTCAGTCGGCGATCGCGCGCCGCGATCAGCTTTAACCGAAGTGCGTTGAGCTGGATAAAGCCTGCGGCATCCTTTTGATCATAAGCGCCTGCATCATCTTCGAATGTCACATGTGCTTCGGAATATAGCGAATAATCAGACCAGCGCCCGACAGTGCGCGCCAGCCCTTTGTAAAGCTTGAGGCGCACGGTTCCCGTTACATGTTCTTGTGATTTGTCGATCAGGGCTTGCAGCATTTCGCGTTCGGGGCTGAACCAGAAGCCATTATAGATCAGCTCGGCGTATTTCGGCATCAGCTCGTCCTTGAGATGCGCCTGCCCACGATCAAGCGTGATGGATTCAATTCCGCGATGCGCCTCAAGCAGTAATGTTCCGCCTGGTGTTTCATAGATGCCGCGGGATTTCATACCGACAAAGCGACCTTCGACAAGATCAAGCCGGCCACAGCCGTGTTTGCCGCCAATTTCGTTCAACGTGGTCAGAATTTCCGCCGGCGACATGGCTGTGCCATTGATCGATACTGCATCACCGCGCAAAAACCCGATTTCGATATATTCGGGTGTGTCGGGCGCGTCTTCGGGGTTGACCGTGCGCTGGTACACGTAATCGGGGGCCTCATCCGCCGGATCTTCCAGAACCTTGCCTTCGGACGAGGTGTGCAAAAGATTTGCGTCGACGGAGAACGGTGCTTCGCCGCGTTTGTCCTTGGCAATCGGTATCTGGTTTTTTTCCGCAAAATCAATCAACCGTGTGCGGCTGGTCAGATCCCATTCACGCCAGGGCGCGATGACCTTGATATCGGGGTTCAGCGCATAGGCGGCCAGTTCGAACCGCACCTGATCGTTGCCTTTTCCTGTGGCCCCGTGCGCAACCGCATCCGCGCCTTCGGCGGCTGCAATTTCAACAAGACGCTTGGAAATCAGCGGGCGCGCGATGGACGTTCCCAACAAATACAGACCCTCATAAAGGGCATTTGCGCGAAACATCGGGAATACAAAGTCACGAACGAATTCCTCGCGCAGATCTTCGATATGGATCGAAGAGGCGCCCATCATCTCGGCTTTCTTGCGCGCCGGTTCCAGTTCTTCGCCTTGCCCAAGGTCTGCGGTAAACGTGATCACCTCACAGCCGTATTCGGTCTGTAACCACTTCAGGATGATTGATGTATCAAGGCCGCCGGAATAGGCGAGAACAACTTTCTTTGGGGCTTGCATTTTTGGTTCCTTCACACGGGATTGATCGGGCGATATCGGGTTTTCATAGTCGGGGCAAGATTGGCAACGCGCGTTGACGCCGCATTGTTGGCTGTCTACTGCTTAAACAGGTGTTCAAAGCAAAGATTGGAAACAAAATGGGCTGGCAAATATTCACGCATTCCGTGCGTCTGGTTTGGGCGAATTTAGGCGTCGCGCTCCGAATATCCGCGCTTTTGTACATCATCTCGGCAGCGTTTCAGGTTTGGGCGCAGGTTTCCGGGTTTGGAACGATGGAAGACGGCGTGCCCAACACAGAGGGCGCGGGCATTCAGTTTATCGGTACAATCGTTTCGGTCATGACCAGCCTTTGGATCGCGGTGGCCTGGCACCGGTACATCCTGCTGGAAGAAGAACCGGACGGGTTTCTGCCAAACTGGAACGGAGGGCGCATGGCCGCCTATTTCGGGCGTTCGATCCTGATCGGTCTGGCGATGGTTGCCGTAATTATTGTGGCATCTCTTCCGATTGCAATCGGGCTTCAGGGGCCGTTGGCGGCGGCGATCCTGTCGGTCGGATCAATTTTCGCGGTGTTTCTGTTCTATCGTCTGTGCGCGATACTGCCGTCTGCCGCCGTGGGCGAACCGCTAACCATGTCTGCTGCCTGGAAGGCGACCGAAGGAACCACCGGAACCATATTCGTGATCATATTGTGCATGATCGGCGGTTTGATTCTTCTGGTTCTGCCCGGTGCCATTCTGGCGTCGATCAGCTTGATGCTGGGGATCATATATATGGTGGCGGCACAATGGTTCATCACGATGTTCGGTATCAGCCTGTTCACAACGTTCTATGGCTACTTCATCGAAAAACGCGAACTGTCCTAAGAGAATGACCCAATTTCAGGCAGCGGCCCGCGCTGCAACGCAAGCCATGAGAGATGTCTTTCCGGCAACGCCGTTGCAGCGCAACGTGCATCTGTCTGACCGGTTTGAAGCAGATGTCTTTCTGAAACGCGAAGATCTGAGCCCGGTGCGGTCGTACAAGCTGCGCGGCGCATTCAATGCCATGCGCAAGCTTGCGGGGCAGGCGCAATTTGTCTGCGCCAGCGCCGGCAATCATGCGCAGGGGGTTGCCTATATGTGCCGTCATTTCGACGTGCAGGGGGTGATTTTCATGCCGGTCACGACACCCCAGCAAAAAATCCAAAAAACGCGGATGTTCGGCGGTGACAACGTCAAAATCCGGCTGGTGGGTGACTATTTTGACGATACGCTTGCTTCGGCGCAGGCGTTTTGTGCGGAACAGGGCGCGCATTTCTTGTCGCCGTTCGACGATGAAGACGTCATCGAAGGCCAGGCATCGGTCGCCGTCGAAATCGAGGAAGAGCTGGGGAAGGCCCCGGACCATATCATCCTGCCTGTCGGTGGTGGTGGTTTGTCAGCGGGCACATACAGCTACTTTGGTGACAGCATCAGTTACACCTTTGTCGAACCGTCAGGCGCCCCCAGTTTGAAACGTGCGCTGGAAGCAGGGCAGCCGGTGGATGTTTCGCCCATCAACAGCTTTGTGGATGGTGCGGCAGTGGCCAAGATTGGCCAGCGCACTTTTGCGCGGCTCAACTCCATCGCCGCATCCCGCGCGATTACCATTTCGGAAGATCGTATTTGCGCGACGATTATTGAAATGCTGAATGTCGAAGGCATCGTGCTGGAACCCGCCGGCGCGCTGTCTGTCGAAGCGTTGGTGGATGTTGCGGACCAGATCAGGGGCAAGACCGTTGTCTGTGTCACATCAGGTGGGAATTTCGATTTCGAACGCCTGCCAGAGGTGAAAGAGCGCGCCTTGCGTTACTCTGGCGTCAAGAAATACTTTATTCTGCGGCTGCCGCAAAGGCCGGGCGCTCTCAAGGAATTTCTGAACCTGCTTGGTCCGGACGATGATATTGCGCGGTTCGAGTATCTGAAAAAATCCGCGCGAAATTTCGGGTCGGTTCTGATCGGGATCGAAACAAGCGATGCTGCGAACTTTAAAGCATTCTGCGCAAAACTGGATGCCGCCGGATTTACCTATACTGACATCACGAATGACGAAACTCTGGCGCAGTTCGTGATCTAATACGTCATATGCGCGGCCCGATCCGATAGAAAGACATGTTTGGAATTCTGATAGCTGTTCAGGATTGCAGCGACATCGACAGTGTCCGCGCGCCCTTGCGAGGCTTCGGTTTCGCCTGTCTGGCATAAGTCTGACAGATCGCGAAACCCAAGAGTAAGCGCGCTGCCTTTGAGAAAATGAAGATCATCTTCCAGCGTGGCGGTGTCGGGGGCAGACCGCAGCTTTTCGACCGCATCGTCTACCTCGTCCAGAAAAAGGGCAACGATATCCTCAAACTCTTCTGCGCCAACCTCGTCGCGAAGATCCTTGAGGCGGGTCCAGTCAATCATGTGACACCTTTTCCATCTTTGACAAAAGAATGGCAGCCAAGCCTTTAACCGAACATGACTAATACCGGCAAAACCGGGTCGAATTTTAGGGTTTAGCAATTGTTAAACAGCGCGGTTTAGTCCGGCCTTGGATTCCTTGAAACGTGGTCTTTGGTGCAGGAACAATGCTGGCTTCTTATTCGACAGAAATACAGGGCGCAGACCCGGCAGGCAGTGCTGTTCAGCGCGTTCTTGTGGTTGATGACAGCAGGCTGCAACGCAAAATCGTGTCCGGCGCGCTGAAAAAATGGGGGTTTGACGTGGCCGAGGCAGAATCCGGCCATGACGCATTGAACCTGTGCAAAAGCTACGTTCCCGATCTGGTTATCAGCGACTGGATGATGCCGGGTATGGACGGGCTGGAGTTTTGCAGGGCTTTCCGCAGTTTGCCCACGGACCGGTACGGGTATTTCATTCTGCTGACGTCAAAAAGTGAAAAGAACGAAGTGGCGCGCGGGTTGGACGCTGGTGCCGATGATTTCTTGACCAAGCCCGTCAATTCGCACGAGTTAAGGGCCCGTATTGCCGCGGGAGATCGTATTCTGCGGATGGAGCGGGAGCTTAAGGGAAAAAACCGGCTGATTTCCGATACGCTCAGCGAATTGCAAACGCTCTATGACTCTCTTGATCGCGATCTGGTGGAAGCCAAGAAACTGCAACAATCCCTTGTTAGAGACAGATATAAGACGTTTGAAGCCGCTGAATTATCCTTGTTGCTGCGCTCGTGCGGGCATGTGGGCGGTGATCTTGTCGGGTTCTATCCGGCTGGCGAAAGCCATTTGGGACTGTTTGCGATAGACGTTTCAGGCCACGGGATAAGTTCTGCTTTGATGACGGCGCGGCTTGCCGGATATCTTTCGTCTGCATTGCCCGAACAGAACATTGCGCTTGGCGTTGGTGCAGGCGGAAAAATAGTCGCGCGACCCACAGCAGAGGTAATGCAGAACCTTAACAGTCTGGTCCTGAATGAAATGGACACAGAGCATTACTTTACGCTGCTGCTTGCGCATATCGATCTGACCAGTGGGGTCGTGGAAGTCGGGCAGGCGGGGCATCCCCACCCGATCGTTCAGCGGGCCAGCGGCAAAATCGAACAGACCGGACCGGGCGGGTTTCCGGTAGGATTGCTGCCGGAAGCAGAGTTTTCGCAGTATTCCCTGCATCTGAAACAGGGGGATCGCCTTTTGATTCTGTCGGACGGGGTTACGGAATGTCCGAACCCGGCAGGCACCCATTTGGGCGAAGCGGGGTTGGAGAAAATGATACAGAACCTCGCATCTACAAAAGGCCCCGCCCTGCTGGAAGCGCTGGTCTGGACCCTGACGGACTATGCCGGGGGCCGTGCCTTTCCCGATGATGTTTCCGCAATACTTTTTGAATTCGGCACGACAGCTAAGTGAAAAACCGTTTTACAAAATGCCTGTCGCCATCATTGCCCAGAACCTCTGCCGCGTCAGCGGGCGGAAGCCACAGGGGATGATGGTCTTTTTCCGCAGGAGGCCCGACACGTCGCACAGGGCGCGCCGTGTAGATCATGCACAGCTTTTCGGCCCATAAATCGTATTCCGGCATGAACACAAAACGGCGGAATGCACCGACACGTCGCGGTGCTGCGATGGTCCAGCCGGTTTCTTCGAAAACCTCGCGGTGAAGGGCAGCTATGGGGGATTCGCCGGCATCAATTCCACCGCCGGGAAGCTGGATATCAGGGGCGGGTGACATCTGGCAAGTCAGCAAAATTGAGTGTCCGAGAGGCAGAATTGCATAGGCACCTGCGCGGCGCGTATAAGTTTGCCCGGCAACCGGCGTATCCCCGAACCTTCGTATTGTCACTGCAGATGCCCCTTTTTACCTGACTTGCCGCGCCTATATAGACGCGGTATGCCAACCTCTGGCGTTTAAGGAAACCCCATGACACTCGGATCAAAACTCGTGTGGGACGACACTGTTCTGCCATTTCAACTTGATAATTCTGATATCCGCGGCCGCGTGGCCCGTCTGGATGGCGTCTTGGGCGGTATCCTGAAACAGCACGACTATCCCGAAAAGGTAGAGGCGCTGGTCGCGGAAATGGCGCTTTTGACTTCGCTGATCGGACAAACGATCAAATTGCGCTGGAAGTTGCAGTTGCAGGTGCAATCCAACGGACCAGTGCGCATGATTGCCACCGATTACTATGGTCCGACGGAAGAGGGCGCGCCTGCTCGCATCCGTGCATATGCCAGCTATGATGCAGACCGTCTGACCGATTCAGCCCCGTTTGATCAGGTCGGCGAAGGTTATTTCGCGATCATGATCGATCAGGGCAACGATATGACACCCTATCAGGGCATTACGCCTTTGACGGGGCAGTCTTTGACAGAGTGTGCGCAAAGCTATTTCGCGCAGTCCGAACAAATTCCGACACGGTTTTCGCTGAGTTTCGGGAAATCGACCGAAATAGACGTGCCAGAGCACTGGCGCGCCGGCGGGATCATGTTGCAGCACATGCCAAAAGCTTCGCCTTTTGTCGCGCGCGGTGAAGGCACTGGCGAGGTTTTGACAGCTGATGACATCATTGATGGTGAAGAGGGCGAGAACTGGAACCGGGTCAACCTGTTGCTGGATACAGTCGAAGACATTGAACTGATCGGGCCGGCATTGCCGCCGACCGATCTGTTGGTCCGGCTGTTTCACGAAGAAGCGCCGCGCGTGTTTGATACGCAGGCGGTTCGGTTCGGATGTACCTGTTCCGAGGATCGCGTGCGGCAAAGTCTGTCGATCTACTCGGCCAAGGATATCGAAAAGATGACAACAGAAGATGGCCGTGTGACCGCGGATTGCCAGTTTTGCAGTGCGCATTATGATCTGGACCCTGCAACGCTGGGGTTTGAGGCCGATCAGCCAGACGATGGATAATCTTGTTCAGCAGTTAACAGATGCACTGGCCCGAACGGGGGCCAGTTCTTCTGATTTTGACCTGAATAAGGATTTCGAATTGCCAAAGAGGCGTGTTCTAAGGCCGGCCGGCGTATTGGTCGCGTTGGTGCAAGGGGCGGATCGATGGAACGTTGTCCTGACCAAGCGATCATCGGCGCTGAAACATCACCCGGGCCAGATCGCATTTGCGGGCGGCAAACAGGATCAGGCAGACGCGGATGTCGTGGCTGCGGCCCTGCGCGAGGCGCGTGAAGAAATTGGTCTGACGTCTGATTCCGTCAGGATCATTGGTACATTGCCCGACCACGAAACAGTCACCGGTTTTCAGGTTACACCCGTTTTGGGCCTTGTCAGAGATTGTTTTACGCCTGTTGCAGAAGTGGGCGAAGTTGACGAAGTGTTCTTTGTGCCGCTGGAACATGTGATGGAACCGGGCAATTATCTGATACAATCGCGCCTGTGGCAGGGGCGCCGTCGCCACTATTATGTGGTTCCCTACGGGCCCTATTATATCTGGGGTGCTACGGCACGCATATTGCGTGGATTGGCAGAACGGATGGCAAAATGACAGTGCTCAGGGCGGAATGGATCGCGTTTGATCAAACACAGGCCGTTTGCCGCGCGCTGACAGATGCCGGGGCACAGGCGTTGTTTGTTGGCGGATGCGTTCGTGATGCCCTGTTGGGCGTCAACGTCAGCGACATTGACATCGCAACCGACGCAATTCCCGAAGATACAATTGAATTGGCTGTGGCGGCCGGATTAAAGGCGATCCCGACCGGAATAGACCACGGCACAATCACGGTCCTCTCCGGGGGGCGGCCCTACGAAATCACAACCTTTCGCAAGGATATTGAAACGGACGGGCGCAAGGCCACCGTCAGGTTTTCCAAAGACCTGAAAGATGATGCGCGCCGCCGCGATTTCACAATGAACGCCTTATACGCGACGCCGCAAGGCAAGGTGGTCGATCCTTTGGGCGGGATGGATGATCTGAGGGCGCGCCGCGTGCGATTTATCGAAGACCCTGCGCAGCGCATTGAAGAAGATTATTTGCGCATTCTGCGTTTTTTTCGGTTTTCGGCCTGGTACGCTGAACCGGAAAACGGGTTTGATCTGGACGCGCTGGCCGCGATTGCCGGGCATCTTGACGGGCTGGATCGGCTGTCGAAAGAACGAATTGGCAAGGAAATGCTGAAATTGCTTAGCGCGCCGGACCCCGCGCCAGCCATTGCCACCATGAACCAGATGGGCATTCTGGACCGCATTCTGAGCGGCGCACAGGATCGGGCGCTGGCCCCGCTGATCCACATTGAAAACAGCGCAAGGCAGCAACCGGATGCGTTGCGGCGATTGGCGGCGCTAAGTGCGGCAACGCCCGCGGACGACCTGCGGTTAAGCAAATCTGATGCGCGCGCGATAATGCTGTTGCGCGAAAGCGCAGCGTCAACTGCCAGCGCAACAGAGCTTGGTTACCGGCTGGGAGAGCAGCAGGCCATAGATGCGATCTTGCTCAGAAACGCCTTGTTTGAGACTGAATTTGACGAATCCACCCTTCTGTCCGCAAAAGTTGGTTCGCAGCAGGTTTTTCCAGTCAAAGCCGCAGACCTCATGCCGGAATACACCGGGAAAGCACTGGGAAAAAAACTGGAGACCCTTCAATCGGCGTGGATCCGGTCCGGGTTTACATTGACGCGTGATGCGCTGCTGAGCGGTAGTTATTGAGGACCGCCAAGGGGTGACAGCCCCGAAGAACTGCGATACCTTCCGGAAAATTCACACATGGCGACGTGGAGGACTACGGTATGTATTGCGGGATCTGGTACGGCTTTAGCTGAATTCACCGCCCCGTCGGGACGGCCGCGCCTTCTTGCAGTCGTCTTTATGCTACCCTGTTCCCTGTCGGATTGCCGCCATGTTCAAATTTTTCGAAAATCTTGTCGATCCTTATGTAGAATACACTGAAACGGACCACCCTCCGCAAACGCTGTGGCTGTTTCTGAAGGATTACGCGCAGCCATTCCGGCGCGTTTTCGCATTCACGGCCTTCATGTCAATCGTTGTCGCCGCGATCGAAGTCGGCCTGATCTATTACATGGGCCGGGTTGTTGATTTGATGTCGGGCGATCCGGCCAAAGTGTGGGACAATTATGGCACCGAATTGATCCTGGTTGCCGTGTTCATCGTTTTCCTGCGGCCAGTTCTTCAAGCGCTTGATGTGGTGCTGCTGAACAATACGATTCTGCCCAATTTCGGAACGCTGATCCGGTGGCGCGCGCATAAACATGTTTTGCGTCAATCTGTTGGCTGGTTCGAAAACGATTTCGCAGGTCGCATTGCAAACCGGATCATGCAAACCCCGCCTGCCGCCGGCGAAGTGGTTTTTCAGGTGTTTGACGCGATATCGTTTTCGCTGGCCTATCTGATCGGCGCGGCGGTTTTGTTGATGTTTGCGGATGTGCGGTTGCTGCTGCCATTGCTGCTGTGGTTTGCGCTTTATGCTGCTTTGGTCCGCTGGACCGTGTCGCGCGTCGGGCCCGCATCCAAGGCGGCGTCGGATGCACGTTCGGCGATCACCGGGCGGGTGGTGGACAGCTATTCCAACATCCATTCGGTCAAGATGTTCGCTCATCACAGCCGTGAACTTAATTTTGCGCAGGACGCAATCGAAGAAAGCCGCAGAACGTTTCAGGCGGAAATGCGGATCTTCACCAAGATGGATATCGCACTTGTGACGCTGAACGGGCTGTTGATCGTTGGCGTTGTGGGCATGGGCGTTCTGTTGTGGGTTCAGGAACAGGCAAGTGTGGGCGTGGTGGCCGCCGCAATCACGCTGACCTTGCGGCTGAATTCGATGACGGCGTGGATCATGTGGGCGCTGACATCGTTTTTCCGAGAGCTTGGCGTTGTTGCGGAAGGCATGGAAACCATTGCGCAACCCATTGCCCTGAAAGACACGATCGGGGCAAAGCCGCTTGTTCTGACAAACGGAAGGATCGAACTGCAATCGCTAAGTCATCACTATGGTCGCGAAGCAGGCGGACTGGACCGGATAGATCTGACCATCGAACCCGGTGAAAAAATTGGCCTGATCGGGCGATCAGGGGCAGGAAAATCGACACTGGTAAAGCTCTTATTGCGGTTTTACGACCCTGACAGCGGTCGCATTCTGATTGATGGCCAGGACATCACAAAGGTGACGCAAGACAGTTTGCGTTTGAACATCGGAATGGTGCAGCAAGACAGTTCGCTGCTGCACCGGTCAGTGCGCGACAACATCCTTTACGGGCGCCCCGAGGCGACCGAACAGGAAATGCTGTCTGCGGCCCGTCAAGCCGAAGCGCATGATTTCATTCTGGATCTGACCGATCCGGAAGGGCGCAGCGGATATGATGCGCATGTCGGCGAAAGAGGGGTCAAGCTTTCTGGTGGGCAACGGCAACGGATCACACTTGCGCGCGTCATTCTGAAAGATGCGCCCATCCTGCTGCTGGACGAAGCAACCAGCGCGCTGGACAGCGAGGTGGAAGCCGCGATTCAGGACACATTGTATGGAATGATGGAAGGCAAGACGGTGATCGCAATCGCGCACCGGCTGTCCACAATTGCCCATATGGATCGTATTCTGGTGCTGGATCAGGGCCGCGTTGTCGAAGAAGGATCACATGACGCGCTTTTGGAAAAAGGCGGCCTATATTCATCATTCTGGGCACGCCAATCCGGCGGGTTTCTGAATGTCGAGGCAGCCGAGTGAAAATCGAGACGATGATAGATGCGTTTGAAGAGGCGGATGGTGCGCCCCCCGAAACGCTGGGCGCGTTCTTTCGATGGTGCCTTTCGGGAGCATGGCCTGCCTTGTGGCTTGCAGCGTTTTTGTCCGCCGCCGCCGGCGCGCTTGAGGCCGGAACCGCCCTGATTCTGGGTTTGGTTATAGACAGCGCGGTTTCAAGCACACCCGACACTTTCTTTGACGGTTCCAACACATGGATGATCATTGGGGCGATTGCGTTTTTCATTCTTGCCCGTCCCTTATTGTTCGGGCTTAGCGCGTCGGCCAACGCAATTATCGTTCAGCCCAATGTGAATCCGCTTGTTTTGTCCCGGTTGCATCGCTGGACACTGGGCCAGAGTGTCGGGTTTTTTGATGACGATTTTGCGGGGCGCATTGCCCAGAAACAGATGCAGGCGGCGCGTGCGGTAACCGAAGTTGCAGCGGAAATGATCAATGTGGTTGCCTTTGCACTGGCATCGCTGCTGGGATCTGTCGTGCTATTGTTTGCGATCGACTGGCGTGTCGCGGCAGCATTCGTGATCTGGCTGGGCCTTTATTTTGCAATGATCAACTGGTTCTTGCCCCGGGTTCGCACCTTGTCGGCCAGTCGCGCGGGCGCACGTGCGATGGTATCCGGCCAGGTGGTTGATACGATTACGAATATCAAGACCGTAAAACTGTTCGCACATGCCGATCACGAAGACCGTGCGGCGCTGGGCGCGATGCAATATTTTCGCGAAAAGGCGTTGCGGTTCGGGTACCTATCAGCAGGTTTCCGGTTTTGCCTGATGACCTTGGCAGGTGTTCTGCCCGTGCTGATGATTGGCGGGGTTTTGATGTTGTGGCGGTCGGGTCTGGCAACAGAAGGCGACATTGTCGCCGCCGGGGCGGTTTCGATCCGGATTGCCCAGATGACAGGCTGGGTCAGCTTTACGCTTATGGCGATTTATTCCAATGTGGGCGAAATCGAAGATGGTATGCGCACCCTGACACCGCGCAACCGGATTGATGATTCCGATGAAACACCCGACCTGATCGTAACCAAGGGAGAGGTTGCGTTTGATCACGTCGGATTTGCCTATGGCCGTCGGACGGGCGGCATCGATGACATAAACCTGGCCGTACGGCCCGGCGAAAAGCTGGGCATCGTAGGTGCGTCCGGTGCCGGAAAATCGACGCTGGTTTCGGTCTTGATGCGGCTCTATGACGTGGAAAATGGCCGTATCCGCATTGATGGACAGGACATTTCGAAGGTGACGCAAGAAAGTCTGCGCCGACAGATTGGAATGGTCACGCAGGAAACGGCAATGTTCAACAGATCGGCGCGCGAAAACATATCTTATGGTCGTCCGGATGCATCACAAGACGAGCTGATCGCTGCCGCCAAGCAAGCCGAGGCGCACGAATTCATTCTGGAGCTTCAGGATCACAAAGGGCGCACCGGGTACGATGCCCATCTGGGCGAACGTGGCGTGAAACTGTCCGGTGGGCAACGCCAGCGGATCGCCCTGGCGCGCGCCATTTTAAAGGACGCACCAATTCTGGTTCTGGACGAAGCGACCAGCGCGCTGGACAGCGAGGTTGAGGCATCCATCCAATCGGCGCTTAGTCGTGTGATGCAGGGCAAGACGGTTCTGGCCATCGCCCACAGGCTGTCGACCCTTTCGGAAATGGACCGGATCATCGTTCTGGACAACGGCAAGATCGTCGAATCCGGATCGCACAAGGCCTTGTTGGCGCGTGATGGTCTGTACGCGCAGTTCTGGAGCAGGCAATCGGGTGGCTTCATCGAAACGCGGGCGGCGGAATAGGTGCTTTTGCAACAAGCGTTCTACGGGTATCAGACCTAAATGAACCAGTTCACAATCAAGCGTTTGGGCCATCAGGGCGATGGCGTGGCCGATGGCCCGTTTTACGTACCTCTTACGCTGCCAGGCGAGGTGGTGACGGGGGTGGCCGAAGGGGCGCGCGTGACAGATGTGCGCATTCTGACGCCATCCGCTGATCGCGTAACGCCCCCGTGCCGTCATTTCAAAACCTGTGGCGGGTGCCAGTTACAGCATGCTTCTGACGAGTTTGTTGCAAACTGGAAGACTGACCTTGTCAGGGAATTGCTGCTTTCGCACGGAATAGACACTGATTTTCTTCCCATCCACACATCGCCCGCCCAAAGCCGCAGGCGTGCCACACTGGCGGTGCGGCGTACCAAGAAAGGTTCGCTGACAGGGTTTCATGCACGCGGATCAGACGTGATCGTCGAGTTGCCCGACTGCAAACTTTTGCACCCTGACCTTATTGCCATCCTACCGGATTTGGGTGGATTGGCAGGCGCCGGGGGCAGCCGCAAAGGGCATCTTTCGGTTACGCTGACGCAGTCGTCAGCTGGCCTTGATGTGGCCGTTGCCGGCGGCAAGGATCTGGATGGGGCGCTGCGCATTGCGCTTGCCGCCTGGACCGAGGGGCGCGGCGTTGCGCGGCTGAGCTGGGATGACGAGGTGGTCGCAATGCAGGCCCCCCCGGTGCAGCCATTCGGCCACGCACAGGTTGTTCCGCCGCCCGGTGCGTTCTTGCAGGCCACCGCTGACGGAGAGGCAGCATTGCTTGCTGCTGTTCGTGCGGCTGTTGGCGATGCAGGTAAAATAACGGATCTTTTTGCCGGATGCGGAACGTTTTCGCTCCCGCTTGCCGATCAGGCAGAAGTTCATTGCGTGGAAGGCGAAGCGGCAATGATGGCCGCGCTGGATCAGGGTTGGCGCCGCGCGACAGGATTGAAAAAAGTCACACATGAAACCCGCGATCTGTTCCGGCGGCCGCTTTATCCTGATGAATTCAGGCATGTTGAGGCCGTTGTTCTTGATCCGCCGCGCGCCGGAGCGGAAGCGCAGGTGGAGCAGTTGGCAAAAAGCGATGTTCAAAAAATCGCCTATGTATCGTGCAACCCGGGTACGTTCGCGCGCGATGCCGCCTGTTTGACGAAATCAGGGTTTCAGCTTGTCTGGGTGCAAGTTGTCGATCAGTTCCGCTGGTCACCCCATACAGAGCTTGCCGCAGCGTTCACGCGAACCCATATGGTTTGAAATCGTTAAAAGGGAACATGATGGATTTTCGCAGCAGGCTCGCGGACTGGCTGGCTAGCCCGATGGTCACAAACGGCGTGATCGCCGTGATTATTTTCAATGCGATCCTGTTGGGAATGGAAACTTCGGCACCTATCATGGCGCGTTTCGGCCCGTTGATTCTAGCGCTTGATCAGACGTGCCTTGCCATATTCGTGATTGAAATCAGTTTGAAGCTTGTGGCGCATGGAGGCCGGTTTTTCAAAAGCGGCTGGAACCTTTTTGATTTCGTAATTGTCGGCGCGGCTCTTGTGCCGGGGGCGCAATCCATGTCGGTTTTGCGGGCGCTGCGCATTCTGCGGGTCTTGCGGGTCATTTCCGTTGCGCCACGTTTGCGCCGTGTTGTCGAAGGTTTTGTTCTGGCTCTGCCGGGCATGGGCAGCGTTTTCCTGCTTATGGCGATCATCTTCTACATCGGTGCGGTTATTTCGACCAAATTGTTTGCGGCGTCTTTCCCGCAATGGTTCGGGTCTTTGGGGCAATCGGGATACACGCTGTTCCAGATCATGACCCTTGAAAGCTGGTCGATGGGCATCGTGCGCCCCGTGATGGAGGTTTATCCCTTTGCCTGGGTGTTTTTTGTGCCGTTTATAATGGTTACCACGTTTGCCGTTGTGAACCTTCTCGTCGGTCTGATCGTGAACTCAATGCAAGATGCACACGCCCAAGAAGACGGCGTGCGTACTGATGCCTACCGTGACGAGGTTCTGGCCAGACTTGCCGAAATCGAAAGGCGGCTCGATCGGAAATAACGGCTGCGTTACGTCTGTTCGAATGTGCTTTGCGCAAACAGCATCTCGGGGTAGGAACGGGATGAGGCAAACATAAAGAGCAAGAAATGCGCAGTTTACAGTTCCTATTGGTCATTCTGGCTGCACTGGGCCTGACCGGGTGTGCCAGCAAATTCAAGACATATGACGGGCCGGAAGTCACCTCGGTTGTCGTGAACAAGGAAGCGCGGAAAATGTACCTGCTGCACCATGAAGAGGTGTTGAAGGACTACCAGATTTCGCTTGGCTTTGCGCCGACGGGCCACAAATCGATCGAAGGCGACGGCAGAACGCCCGAAGGCACCTATGTGATCGACCGGCGCAACCCAAACAGCAAGTTCCATCTGTCGATCGGAATTTCCTATCCCAATCAGGATGATATCGCCGCGGCCAAAGCCTTGGGCAAATCACCGGGTGGTGACATTTTCATTCATGGGCGTCCAAAGAAATGGCGCAACGGCGTGGATGATTGGACATGGGGCTGCATTGCGGTAACGGATCGCGAAATAGAAGATATTTACGCAATGGTTCGAAACGGAACGCCGATTACAATCCGACCATAAGGCCGGATCAGCTTCCCATCACCATTGTCCACCAGATCTTTCCGTTTGATTCCTGAAACCACGAGAATCCCATGTTCCGCGCCTCGGGGTTCAGGATGACGGCGCGGGTATCGGGTTGTTCCATCCAGGCGGCCAGTGTCTGAACTTCGGTTTCATAGGTTTCCGAAATGTTTTCGCCGGTCAAACGCCCGGGATATCCGACCCTTTGAACGCGATCGATGGGCGAGGATCCGTCAGATCCAAAATGCCACGGACGGTTCTGCACCGACATATCGCGCGAATGGGTGGCCGCCGCGGCGTTCAGCTTGGAATCAAGTGCAACAGGTGGTGCACCTGCCGCCTGCCGCAGGGCGTTTACAGAATCAAGCACCCGAAACTGGATTTTTGACGTATCCAGATTACCGATTCGGTACAGTTTCGGCAAAGGCTGACCATCGGCACCCAGCTGCGGCTCGGATGGGGCGCACGCAGCCAAAGCGACCAGACCGGCAAAGAGCAGTGCAATTATCCGCATGAGACTTCCTATATACTATGTTTACACCCGAATACCGCGAGATGACGCATCTTACAAACCTACTTCGCGTGTCTGATATCAAATAACTTTGGTTTGATTTGCGACTGCGTCTTTCTCGCCATATTATGAAACCAACTGCTCAGAGTCCGAATCCGGAGAATTACAATGACGAAAACGCCGTTTGACATGCCAACGCGCCGCGCCTTTCTGGCTGGAACTGCTGCCCTTGCTGCAACGCCTGCGATCGCACAATCAACCAGTTCCGATGGTACGTACGAAGTTGAACGCGATCTGTCCGAGGTCGTACGCCGCAATATTTCAAGTTTCAGAACGCTGGATTGGCAGCCCTATTTCAGCAACACCAGAAATGGGGCCATTCTGGTCGATATTTCATCACGAGCGCTGCATTACTGGTCAGAAGATCAATCGATCTATAAATTGTACCCGTCCAGCGTTCCGTTAAGCGAAGAGTTGACCCGGCGCGGCAGGACTTCGGTTGTACAGAAGGTCGAAGGACCCAGTTGGCGGCCGACACCGTCGATGCTGCGGCGCAATCCTGAATGGCCCGAATATATCGGCCCAGGGCCGGACAACCCATTGGGAACACACGCGCTTTATCTGGGCTGGACATATTACCGTATTCACGGAACGCACGATACGCGCAAAATCGGCAGACAATCGTCCAATGGATGCATTGGCTTGTACAATGAAAACATTGCCGAGCTGTTCGCGATGGCGAAAGTGGGCACGCAAGTGTTGCTAATTTGACGACATTTTGGGTTTTAAGAGCGCGGGAACAGTAAGTTAAGTTTGCAATCCGCCATGTTTGCTGGTTAGACAAGAGTACGAGGTAAGTCTTGGGTGCGTGCCGGTATTTTTCCGCCACGCGAATTCTGGAGGTTAATATGAAGAAACTTGTACTCGCCGCTGCTCTGACAGCTGCTGCTTCGACTGCATTTGCCGGCACAATCGCCGAGCCTGTTATCGAAGCTCCTGTGGTCGTTGAAGAAACAACCGGTTCGTCCGGTGGCATTTGGTTGCCACTGTTGCTGCTGGTTATCGTTGGTGCCGCTGTTGCAGCCGACTGATACGTACTGACAGTTTTACAAGGGAAAAGGCGATGGGGTTCCATCGCCTTTTTCTTTTGTGCGGCATTGTTTCGGTCGCAGGTGGTGTGCCGGACTAGTCCAGCCAGCCACGTGTGTTTTCAAGGATGATCTGTTCCAGCGCTGCAATATGCGCATCATCATCGTTCAGGCAGGGAATGTAGGTAAAGTCTTTACCGCCCGCCTCTTCAAAGCTTTCCTTGATCTCTTCGTTTATCTCTTCCAGCGTCTCGATGCAGTCGGCCGAAAAGGCCGGGGCGCAAACCGCGATGTTTGTTTTTCCGGCTTCCGCCAAACGGGCCACTTCCTCAACCGAGTAGGGTTGAAGCCATTCTTCCGGTCCGAAACGGGATTGAAAGGTTGTGGTAATCTCGCTGTCATCCCAGCCCAGACGCTCTTTCAGCAGGCGCGTCGTTTTCTGACACTGGCAGTGATAGGGATCACCTTCGGTCAGATAACGCTTTGGGACACCGTGATAGGAACAGACAAGAAGGTCCGGTTTTTTGTCTGCCTCATCGTAGGCCCGTTCAATGGACTGGGCCAGCGCCTCGATATACATCGGATGCTGGAAATAGGGTTCAACTGTGCGCGTGACCGGTTGCCACTTTTCTTCCATCAAAGCGCGGAAAAACGCATCATTTGCGGTGGCCGATGTGGCGCCCGCATAATGCGGATAAAGCGGGAAAAACAATATCTTGCGGCAACCGGCATCGACCATTGCGCGTACTTTTGATTTTGTCGACGGGTTACCGTAGCGCATGCAGAAATCGACCATGACATCATCCCCGAACCGCGCCTTCATCGCCGAAGATATTTTGGCGGTTTGCTGTTTGGTGATGGTCATCAAGGGGCTTTCGCCAGCTTCGTGGTTCCAGATCGATTTATAGGCGGCGCCACTTGAAAAGGGCCGCTTTGTCAGAATCACAAGTTGCAGCAACGGCTGCCAAAGCCACGGGCTGTAATCAATAACACGCTGGTCTGACAGAAATTCACCCAGATACCGCCGCATGGACCAGTAATCGTAATTGTCCGGCGTTCCCAGATTGGCGATCAGGATCCCAACCTTTTCCTGCGGCAGTTTCGGGTGATCTGACGGCGCATGTGCGGGGCAGACTGCTTTAGGGGTTGCGTCCAACATTTGATATTCCTGTTCTGGCGTAATCCGCCTGAGATAATTGGTTTTCCCGGATGGTCAATCAGGTAGTTTTATTTCCGGAACCGCAAGGGCATCTGCCAGACGCTGGCGGGCAGAGCCGGGTCGCAGGGGTTTTTGCTGCGATTCATCGGGCGCCCAACCCGTCAGCGTGACAAATTCGAAGGTTGCAAGGATCCGGCCCTGCGGATTTCCGTAATGTCTGGCGTAGAGCGTGCTGGCGTGATCAAACAGCTTTGAACGTGTCGGTGCGCGGGTGCGACCGGCCAGGGCATTGCCTTCACCCATACCCCGCAGTTCCTGCATAAGGTGGATCATTGAAGGATAATCGCCCTTTATCAGGGTCGAATCTGCGACCGGTAATGCGAAATCTGCTCTTTGCAGCAGGGCGCCAAGGTCACGGATTTCACCCATCGGTGCGATCCGGGGTGACAAACCCCCGGTCAGCGCGACTTCGGCTTCGGACAGACAGACGCGCAATTCATTCAGGGTTTGCCCACCAAACAAAGTTGCGATCATCAACCCGTCGGGTTTCAACGCGCGCCGGCACTGGATCAGTTGCCCGACCGGATCGTTGGACCAATGCAGACACAGCCCGTGAACCACCAGATCATGCGCGCCAACCTGCAACGCCAGTGTTTCCGTGTCTGGAATGAAATGCGCATCTGGCCATGCGTCTTTCCAGATTTCGGGAAACGGCGTGACAATCGCCACCGACGTAAAGCGTTTGTTAACCAGACTTAGCCGATCCTGAACATCCTCGGCCGCAGCGTGATGCAGGTACAAAAGATCAGGGTTCGCACGCGCCCTGTTGCGCCTTAGTGCGTCTGTATCACTCAGGGGGGAATGTTTGGTCATGGGCGGATATTAGGATGGCGGATGGCAAGTTTCAAACGGCACTGAAGCTTTTGTATCCGCCGCGCTGCATAGGGTGCGGCGCCATGGTCGAGAGTGATTTCGGGCTGTGCGGGTCGTGCTGGCGAGATACGTCCTTTATCGGGGGCACCATCTGTGACACGTGCGGCGTGCCGTTTGCGGGAGAGCAGGGCCAGGACGCCCTGCATTGCGATGATTGCCTTGTGATTGCCCGGCCATGGCGCAAAGGGCGTGCGGCATTGGCGTATAATGACACAGGGCGCAAAATGGTTCTGGCGCTGAAGCACGGTGATCGCGCCGATATCGCGCGCCCTGCAGCTTTGTGGCTGATTGCGGCAGGGCGGGACATTTTTGATCACGACACCCTGTTGGTGCCGGTGCCGTTACATTGGCGGCGTTTGCTGAAACGGCGTTACAATCAGTCTGCATTGCTAACGCGTGCACTGGCGCGGGAAACCGGCATGGAAGTCTGCCCCGATTTGTTGGTGCGGACGGTGGCCACCAAATCTTTGGAAGGATTGGGCAGAGAGCAGAGATTCGAGATGTTGCAGAATGCGATCCGTATCCATCCGAAGCGTAAAAACCTGATCAAGAACCGCAAGATCGTGCTGGTTGACGATGTGATGACATCGGGCGCAACCTTTGCCGCCGCGACCGAGGCGTGCCAGCGTGCCGGTGCGGGTGACGTTTGTGTGTTGGCACTGGCACGCGTTGCAAAGGATGCCTAAATGCCTGACAACGGATTAGTTGAAAGGCCAGATCATGCAACCAGTCGAAATTTATACATCGCCGACCTGCGGCTTTTGTCATGCCGCCAAACGCCTGCTGTCCCAAAAGGGCGTAAACTTTAGTGAAGTGAACATAAGCGCCCATCCCGAGCGGCGCGCAGAAATGGTGCAGCGCGCCCAGGGTGGCCGCACCGTCCCGCAGATTTTTGTCGGCGATATTCATGTCGGTGGATGTGATGATCTTTATGCGCTGGAACGGGCGGGCAAGCTGGACGCGTTGTTGGCGGTGTCATGAAAGCGGGCCTTATCCAGTTGAACTCAAGCGACGATCCGGCAGAAAACCTGATTGAAACGCAAGCCTTTGTGGCAGAGGCCGCCGCGCAGGGCGCCCGGTTTGTACTGACACCCGAAGTCACGAATTGCGTTTCCGCCAGTCGTTCGCACCAACAGACGGTTTTGTGTTCGCAGCAGAACGATCCAACGCTGGCGGCGCTGCAATCACAGGCTGGTGCGTTGGGTATATGGCTGTTGATCGGATCACTTGGGCTGAAAACAGATGATCCGGACGGGCGGTTTGCGAACCGGTCCTTCCTGATCGATCCCGACGGCCGCATTCAGGCGCAATATGACAAAATCCATATGTTCGACGTTCAGGTGACACCAGAAGAAACCTATCGCGAATCAGATGGGTATCGCCCGGGCGAAAGGGCCGTTCTGGCACAGACGCCGTTTGCGACGATCGGTATGACGATCTGTTACGATATCCGGTTTCCCCATCTTTATCAGAAACTGGCGTTGGCGGGTGCCAACATCCTGACGGTGCCGGCTGCGTTTTCGCATGTGACCGGCAAGGCGCACTGGGAATCACTTTTGCGGTCCCGCGCGATCGAAAACGGGTGTTTTGTGATGGCACCGGCGCAAACCGGCACGCATAAAGCCACTGTTGGAAAGTCGCGAACAACACACGGCCATTCGATGGTAATCGCGCCGTGGGGCGAGGTTTTGCTGGATGCCGGGACAGAACCGGGCGTGCACATGGTTGATTTTGATATGTCAGAGGTGGCAAAAGCACGTAAGCGCGTTATGTCGCTTACCCATATCCGACCCTTTGACGGACCAGAATGACCGAAGAAAACAATGCCCTTGCGGTGACTCTTGTCAGTGAAATCCTGACCGTTGACCAGTTGTTGCGAAACCGGCTAAGCCGCGTGTTGCCCAAGGGCATGGAAATTTCGCATTTCTCGGTTCTGAATGCGCTGGCATGGATCAGCGACGAACGCAGCCCTGCGCAACTGGCAGACCAATTCCACGTTACCCGCGGCGCAATGACAAATACGCTGAACAAACTGGAATGGGCCGGATACATCCATATCCGCCCCGATTGGGATGATGCGCGCCGCAAAATGGTTGCGATCAGCCCGGCAGGGCGCCGGGCGCGCGATCAGGCCCTGTCGGCGATCACGCCGCTTATTCAGGAAATGGTTGGATCCCTTGGCAGCGACAAGGTCAAGGCGACCGTTCCCATCCTGCGGGAAATGCGCTCGAAACTTGAGGGTTAGAGCCTGTTCAGGCCGGTTTTATACTGGCGGTCACGTAGTTCACGCTTAAGTCGCGATCAGACAATGACCAACTCCAGCTGATCGGATTGAAAACAAATCCCTTGCGATCCACGGGCGTGACACCGGATTTTTCGAGCAAAGCAAAAAGCTCATCTGGGGTGATGAATTTTGACCATTCATGCGTACCCTTCGGCAACCAGCGCATGACGTGTTCCGCGCCGATTATGGCCATCATGAATGATTTCGGATTGCGGTTCAGGGTGGAGCAGATGTGCAATCCACCCGGTTTCAAAAGGGTCTGGCACGCGGTCAGGTATGCCAGCGGTCCTTCCACATGTTCGACAACCTCCATATTCAGAACGACATCGAATTGCTCGCCCGCGGCGGCCATCGCTTCGGCTGTTGTGTGACGATAATCAATGTCCAGACCGGATTGTTCGGCGTGAACACGGGCCACAGGAATATTGCGCTCGGCCGCATCTGCACCCACAACCGTGGCCCCAAGGCGCGCCATCGGTTCCGATAACAACCCGCCGCCACAACCGATATCCAGAATACGCAATCCTTTGAACGGCCTGATCGTTTTCAGATCGCGATCAAACTCGCCCGCAATCTGGGATGTAATATAGTCCAGCCGGCAGGGATTAAGCATATGCAACGGCTTGAATTTCCCTTTCGGGTCCCACCACTCTGCCGCCATTGCTTCGAATTTGGCGATCTCGGCCGGATCAACTGTGCTCTGAGGCGCTTGCATTCTGGTCTCCATATGCTCTTGTGGGTCACGAGCGTTATATAGGTCAGTAATGGACAAATTCTTGGATCAAAAGCGCGCAGTGCAATATCTGTATCCTCCGATCGACCCGTTCGATCAGCGGATGATGGATATGGGCGACGGCCATCTGATTTATGTCGAACAGTGCGGCAACCCGAACGGCATTCCGGTTGTTGTTCTGCACGGCGGTCCGGGCGGGGGCTGCAGCCCGGCCATGCGGCGGTATTTCGATCCCAAAATCTATCGTGTTGTTCTTTTCGATCAGCGCGGATGTGGACGGTCGCGCCCGCACGCATCGGTCAAGGATAACACCACATGGCATCTGGTGGCCGATATCGAACGGATCCGCGAGGATCTGGGTATCACGTCATGGATCGTATTTGGTGGCAGCTGGGGCGCGACCCTTGCCCTGATTTATGCCCAGACCCACCCCGTAAGGGTTGCACAGCTTGTACTGCGCGGTGTTTTCCTGATGACACAGCGCGAACTGGACTGGTTCTATGGCGGTGGCGCGGGCGCATTCTGGCCGGAAACCTGGTCGCGTTTCGCATCTCTTATCCCCAAAGCCGAGCAGGACGACATGATTACAGCCTACCACCGAAGGCTGTTTTCCGGCGATCTTGGTACGGAAACGCAATTCGCGCGCGCATGGTCCGCCTGGGAAAACGCATTGGCCTCGATCCATTCGTCGGGATCGGCAGGCGAAAGCCCCGGAGATTACGCCCGTGCGTTTGCCCGATTGGAGAATCACTATTTCATAAACGCAGGTTTTCTGGAGTTTGATGGCCAAATTCTCGCGCACATGGACAGAATCGCCCATATTCCGGGCTATATCGTGCAAGGCAGATACGATATGATCTGCCCGCCGCATTCGGCGTGGGCACTTGCCGAACGCTGGCCCGCTGCTGATTTGAAAATGGTGCGCAATGCCGGGCACGCGCTGTCAGAGCCGGGTATCAGCGCCGAACTGGTGCGTGTTATGGACGGGATTGCCGAAGAATGAGTACCGTTGATCGCCGTGCGCTTTTCACTTCGGGCGCAGCCGCCGCATTGCTGGCCGCAACCGGGGTGTCGGCGGCCGGAACCGGGCCGCAACCGGGTGGACGTTTGCGTGCCGCCCTTTCGGGTGCAAGCCGGGGCGACATGTGGGGCGAACCGAATCCGGGCCTGTTCATGCGGGCTGCGGCACAGGGCGCTGTATTTGATACGCTGACCGAAATTGCGGCCAAAGGCACATTGCGCGGTGAACTGGCCACGCGCTGGACAGGCAGTGCCGACGCGCGCGAATGGATATTTGATCTGCGCGAAGATGCGGTGTTTCACAATGGCATTCCGTTCGGGGCCGTTGATGTTGTCGCCTCTGTTCAGCGCCATCGCCGGAATGGGTTGTTGCAGGACGTGACGGAAATTCAGGTGGCAGGGCCCGCCTGTGTCAGAATCGTGCTTGCCCGCAGCAACGCGGATTTCCCGTTTCTCTTGTCTGACCCAAGCTTGGTTATTTACCCCGCGCACGAAACCGAAGCGGCGGTGAAAGCCGGCGTTGGAACCGGGCTTTACCGGGTGAAAAAGTTTCTGCCGGGTCGCCAGTTTCTGGGCGTGCGGGTCGAAGAACATTACAAGGATGGCAAATCCGGCTGGTTCGAGACTGTTGAATTCACGTCGGTTCCGGATGCACGGGTTCGCGCGCAGGCGCTGGAAGGCGGGTATGTCGATGTGGCGGACCAGATTGACCCGTCCGGATTGACCGGAACAGGCGACGCCGTGAAGATCGTTCACCAATTCGCGGTCCGGGTTGAGGCATCGCTGGCCATGTCCGACGCGTCCGGCACAAGATGGCCGCTGGACAATTACCGCATGGCCGAGCGTTGGTGGCTGACCTAAAAGCGCCAATGGTTTTGTTGCCCCTTGCAGAACCGCGCTGACATCCGTATATCCCTATCAACAGCGGCGCGCTGGGGTCCAAACCCGGTGCCCACCGAAACGATGTAACGGGCCGCGCGCCCGTTTTTTTGTGCTTGGAAAAATGACAAACGATTTGATTGCCAAAGCTGCGATGGACCGCCGGATGGCCGAGATCATCACCCCCGTGATCGAAGACATGGGGTATGAACTGGTGCGCGTCCGGCTGATGTCGGGCAAGGAAAGCACATTGCAGATCATGGCAGACCGGCCGCAAGGCGGGATCGAAGTCGATGATTGCGCCAAGATCAGTCAGGAGGTCAGCGCGGTTCTGGATGTCGAGGATCCGATACTGGATGCCTATACTTTGGAAGTCTCTAGCCCGGGTATCGACCGGCCCCTGACCCGCCTCAAGGATTTCGAGATGTTCGAAGGCTACGAGGCCAAGATCGAAACCGCCGATCTGATTGACGGCCGCCGCCGCTTCAAAGGGACGCTGGCAGGTGTCGAGGGCGAAGAGGTTTTGATCAACATTGAAGAAGGCACGATCGGCCTGCAATTTGACTGGCTGGTAGATGCCAAGCTGGTGCTGACGGATGACCTGATCAAGGAAATGCTGCGCCAGCGCAAAGCGTCGGGCGCTTTGAACGAAGATGATTTTGATGAAGTGGTCAATGAAACGTCCGATACGGACGACACGACCGAACAATCTGTGGAGAACAACTGATGGCCATTACATCCGCAAACCAGCTTGAGCTGTTGCAAACCGCCGAGGCCGTGGCCCGCGAAAAGATGATCGATCCCGGTCTGGTCGTCGAAGCGATGGAAGAATCCCTGGCCCGCGCCGCCAAGTCCCGCTATGGCGCGGAAATGGACATTCGTGTTCATATCGACCGCAAGACCGGCAAAGCCACATTCACCCGCGTGCGCACCGTTGTGGAAGACGAAGAGCTGGAAAACTATCAGGCCGAATTCACTGTCGAGCAGGCCAAGCAGTATATGGACGATCCCAAAGTGGGCGATACTTTCGTCGAGGAAGTTCCCCCCGTTGAAATGGGACGGATCGCGGCGCAATCGGCAAAGCAGGTTATCCTGCAGAAAGTGCGCGAAGCCGAACGTGATCGCCAGTACGAGGAATTCAAGGATCGCGCGGGCACCATCATCAATGGTCTGGTCAAGCGCGAAGAATATGGCAACGTCATCGTGGATGTTGGTGCGGGCGAAGCGATTCTGCGCCGTAATGAAAAAATCGGGCGCGAATCGTATCGCCCGAACGACCGTATCCGCGTCTATATCAAGGATGTGCGCCGCGAGCAGCGCGGGCCGCAGATTTTCCTGAGCCGCACTGCCCCCGAATTCATGGCGGAACTGTTCAAGATGGAAGTGCCGGAAATCTATGACGGCATCATCGAGATCAAGGCGGTTGCCCGTGATCCGGGTTCGCGCGCCAAGATCGCGGTGATCTCGTATGACAACTCGATTGACCCGGTTGGTGCCTGCGTCGGTATGCGCGGCAGCCGCGTTCAGGCCGTTGTAAACGAATTGCAGGGCGAAAAGATCGATATCATTCCGTGGAACGAAGACCAGCCGACTTTCCTTGTGAATGCCTTGCAGCCCGCCGAAGTGTCCAAGGTTGTTCTGGATGAAGAAGCCGGAAAGATCGAAGTGGTCGTACCCGAAGAACAGCTGAGCCTTGCCATTGGCCGCCGTGGCCAGAACGTGCGTCTTGCCAGCCAGCTGACGGGTCTGGATATCGACATCATGACCGAGGAACAGGAAAGCGCGCGCCGTCAGGCCGAGTTTGAACTGCGGACCAAACTGTTCATGGACAATCTGGATCTGGACGAATTCTTTGCCCAGTTGCTGGTGTCGGAAGGTTTCACCAATCTGGAAGAAGTGGCCTATGTCGAAGTTGACGAACTGCTGGTGATTGACGGTGTCGACGAAGACACAGCCAATGAGCTGCAGGCGCGTGCCCGCGACGTTCTTGAGGCGCAAAACAAGGCCGCACTGGAAAATGCCCGTGCGCTGGGCGTCGAAGACAGCCTGGTTGAATTTGAGGGTCTGACACCCCAGATGATTGAGGCGTTGGCGAATGATGGCGTTAAAACGCTGGAAGATTTCGCCACCTGTGCGGATTGGGAACTGGCCGGCGGCTGGACCACGGTAGATGGTGAGCGCGTAAAAGACGATGGCTTGCTGGAAGCATTCGATATGTCCCTTGAAGAGGCGCAGCATCTGGTCATGACCGCACGGGTCATGCTTGGGTGGGTTGACCCGGCAGAACTTGAAAAGGCAGGCGAGGAAGACGGCGAATCCGATCCGGACGCAAACGTGTTTGCCGAGGAGAGCGAGGCCTGATTTCAGGCCTCGTGGCACGCACATGGGACGCGGTGGCGCCTCGAAAGACCGATCTGAAGGTCCTGAACGCAAGTGCATTGCCACGGGCGAGGTGCAGCCGAAGTTCGGCCTGATCCGCTTTGTGGTGGGGCCTGACGATCAGATCGTGCCGGACATTGCCGGCAAACTGCCCGGTCGCGGTATCTGGGTTGCGGCAGATCGGTTGGCTTTGCAAAAAGCAGTTGATAAAAAGCTGTTCGCCAAGGCGGCAAGGCAGGCGGTGCAGGTGCCTGAAGGGTTTGCAGACCTTGTTGAAGCGCTTTTGGTACGACGCGTTGTCGATTTGTTAAGCTTGTCACGCAAATCAGGCCACGCGGTGGCCGGATATGAAAAGGTCAAGGACTGGCTGATCAAGGAAGAAGCGCAGGTTCTGATCCAGGCAATAGACGGATCGGGGCGCGGAAAATCGAAACTGAGCACGCCGCACTTTGGGACATATATCGGCTGGCTGACAGCCGGTGAATTGGGTTTGGCATTCGGACGCCAAACTGTGATACATGCAGCGCTCGCCTCTGGTGGACTCACGTCGCGTGTAGTAGAGGAAGCGCAAAGGCTTAAGGGCCTGCGAAGAAATGACGGCGGCGATGCCCGCCTGAAAGGATAAGACAGCTTTATGAGCGATAGTGATGGCAAAAAGACGTTGGGGCTGCGCCCCGGTGGATCCCGCCCCGGGAATGTAAAGCAGAGCTTTAGCCATGGGCGGACCAAGAACGTCGTTGTGGAAACAAAACGTAAGCGGGTTGTCGTGCCTAAACCGGGCGCGGCAAAACCTGCCACGCCGGCCACCGGTCCGGTCACGGGTGATCCGTCGCGTCGTCCTGCCGGCATCACCGATGCGGAAATGGAACGGCGTCTGAAGGCGGTTCAGGCTGCCAAAGCACGCGAGACAGAAGACGCGCTTCAGCGCGAGGCTGAAGAAAAGGCGCGCGAAGAAGAGCGTGACCGCCGCCGCGCCGAGGCGGAAGCCAAGGAAAAAGAAGAACGCGAACGCGAAGAACGTGCTGCTGCCAAAGCCAAGCAGGAACAGCTTGATGCGGAAGCCGCGGCCAAGCGCGCCGCCGCAGCCGCGGCCGCCGAGATCGCGCCAAGTGCAGAAGCGCCGACACCACGCGGCCCGAGCAAGAGTGCAGGAGGCGCACCCGCGCCATCACGCAAGACGGACCGTGAGCAGGATCAGCGCCCGACACGGAACAAACAAGGCTTTGATGACGGACGCCGTTCTGGAAAACTGACCCTGAACCAGGCCCTTGCCGGTGGTGAAGGCGGGCGTCAACGTTCCATGGCGGCGATGAAGCGCAAACAGGAACGCGCGCGTCAAAAGGCGATGGGCGGCAGTGTCGAGCGCGAAAAGATCGTGCGCGAAGTACAATTGCCCGAAGCGATCGTCGTGTCCGAACTGGCGAACCGTATGGCGGAACGCGTTGGTGCGGTAATCAAATCCCTGATGAACAACGGGATGATGGTGACGCAAAACGAAACCATCGACGCAGATACAGCCGAACTGATCATCGAGGAATTCGGCCACAAGGTTGTCCGGGTGTCCGATGCTGACGTGGAAGATGTGATTGCCCAGGTTCAGGATAAGGAAGAAGACCTGTTGCCGCGGCCTCCGGTTATCACTGTCATGGGTCACGTTGACCACGGCAAGACATCGTTGCTGGATGCCATCCGCAAGGCCAAAGTTGTTTCTGGCGAAGCGGGCGGGATCACGCAGCATATCGGTGCCTATCGTGTAAAAACGGCTGACGGGTCTGAAATGACCTTTCTGGATACACCCGGCCACGCCGCGTTTACATCCATGCGGTCGCGCGGGGCACAGGTGACGGACATTGTTGTTCTGGTTGTTGCGGCAGATGATGCCGTGATGCCGCAGACTGTCGAAGCAATTGCGCACGCGAAAGCGGCGGGTGTTCCGATGATCGTTGCGATCAACAAGATCGACCGCCCCGAAGCAAATCCTGACAAGGTGCGTACAGACCTGTTGCAGCACGAAGTGGTCGTGGAAAAGATGTCTGGTGACGTTCAGGATGTCGAGGTTTCGGCCATCAAGGGAACCGGTCTTGACGAATTGCTCGAGGCGATTTCGTTGCAGGCTGAAGTTCTGGAACTCAAGGCCAATCCGGACCGCGCCGCCGAGGGTGCGGTGATCGAAGCGCAACTGGATGTGGGTCGCGGCCCTGTGGCAACGGTTCTGGTTCAGACAGGTACGCTGAAAAAGGGCGATATCTTTGTTGTAGGCGAACAGTGGGGCAAAGTGCGCGCACTGGTCGATGACAAGGGCGAACGCGTGAACGAAGCCGGACCATCGGTTCCGGTGGAAGTGTTGGGCCTGAACGGAACACCCGAAGCGGGCGACGTTCTGAACGTTGTTGCCACCGAAGCTCAGGCCCGTGAAATCGCGGAATATCGTGCAAGCGCTGCCAAAGACAAACGCGCAGCAGCCGGCGCGGCGACGACGCTGGAACAGTTGATGGCAAATGCCAAGGCGGATGAATCCGTCAATGAAATGCCAATTCTGGTCAAGGCGGACGTTCAGGGTTCAGCCGAAGCAATCGTGCAGGCGATGGAAAAAATCGGCAACGAAGAGGTGCGTGTTCGTGTGCTCCATTCCGGAGTGGGCGCGATTACCGAAACCGATGTCGGGCTGGCCGAGGCATCCAATGCCCCGATTATGGGCTTTAACGTGCGTGCAAACGCATCAGCCCGTAATACCGCGAACCAGAAAGGTGTCGAAATCCGGTACTATTCGGTGATCTATGATCTGGTCGACGATGTAAAAGCAGCCGCTTCCGGCCTGCTGAGCAACGAGATCAAGGAAAAATTCATCGGGTATGCCGAAATCAAGGACGTGTTCAAAGTGTCCAATGTCGGCAAGGTTGCCGGGTGTCTTGTGACCGAAGGCGTTGCACGCCGGTCTGCGGGTGTTCGTCTGCTGCGCGACAACGTTGTCATCCACGAGGGCACATTGAAAACGCTGAAGCGCTTTAAAGACGAAGTCGCGGAAGTGCAGTCCGGCCAGGAATGCGGCATGGCGTTTGAAAATTACGAAGATGTTCGTCCCGGTGACGTGATCGAGATTTTCGAGCGCGAAGAAGTGAACCGCACACTGGATTGATAAAATAAAAGGGACAGCATTGGCTGTCCCTTACGTCTTCTGGTCTTTGGTTTCATTCCTTCCGGTCAGGCAACCGGCATTCCGGAATATATCGTCTGCCCGTCCCTTACCGCAATTCTGCCATCTGGAAACGTCCGGACGTATATGCCCTGGATCGACACGCATGTGCCGATGATGATTGTCCTTAGCAAATCAAATCTCCCCAAAAAATTTGATAGGCTTTTTGTAGCGGACCCTTTGGAAATAATCATCTGTCAATTCTTAACCAGGGCAGCAACATTGCGCAGTAACCGGCCCAAAAGCAGCATTTGGGCGAGTTTTCGCCTATGGGTTGATTGATCAGCCCCGAAGACCCAATGCAATTACAACCAATCCCGCAAAATCGAGATGAGCGGGATATCGGCGGGGGGCATCGGATAGTCGCGCAGCGCATTGGCGCGCACCCATTTCAGCGCCTGTCCTTCCCGCGAAGTCGGCACTCCATCCCATTTGCGGCAGGCAAAAAGTGGCATCAGAAGGTGGAAATCATCGTAAGCGTGGCTGGCAAAGGTCAACGGCGCAAGACACGAGGCCCATGTATCAATACCCAGTTCTTCCTGAAGTTCGCGGATCAGGGCGACCTCGGGTGTTTCTCCGGGTTCAATCTTGCCGCCCGGAAACTCCCACAATCCGGCCATTGATTTGCCGGGTGGGCGCTGGGTGATCAACACACGCCCGTCCACATCGATAAGCGCGACGGCAGAGACAAGAACCGTTTTCAAGTGACCGTCTCCGTCACGATCTGTAATCGCCGTTGATCGTGATGTAGCCATGGGTCAGATCGCAGGTCCACACAGTGGCGGCCCCTGATCCGATGCCGAAATCCACGGAAATCGAAAGAGACTGGCCTTTCATATACTCTGACGCTGCCTGTTCGTTGTAGTTCGGGCTGACCCATCCGTTTTCAGCGACGATGTGTTCCCCGAAGCGGATCGAAAGTTTATCACGGTCGGCGGGCGCGCCTGATTTCCCAATCGCCATAACGACACGGCCCCAATTGGCGTCTTCCCCCGCAATGGCGGTCTTGACCAGCGGCGAATTTGCGATGGACAGAGCATGTATCCTGGCATCGGTGTCACTTGTCGCGTTGGTGACGCTGATCTCGACGAATTTGGTGGCCCCTTCTCCATCGCGCACGACTTGATGCGCCAGATCAAGCATGACCTCGCGCAGGGCGTCACGAAACACCTGTTGGCCGGTAACATCTATTCCGGATGCCCCCGTCGCTGCGACCAGAACGCTGTCCGAAGTGGATGTATCGCTGTCGACGGTGATGCAATTGAAAGTTGCATTGTTCAATTCCGATACGATGGCCTGAAGCTCGGGTTGCTGGATTTTCGCATCGGTAAAGATGTAAACCAGCATCGTCGCCATATCGGGTGCGATCATTCCGGACCCTTTTGCGATGCCCGCAATGGAAACGGTGTTGCCGCCAATGTCACAGCTTGCCGCCGCGCCTTTGGGAAATGTGTCAGTCGTCATGATTGCGCGCGCGGCATCCTGCATTCCGTCAGGGCGCAGATGGCTGGCAAGTTCGTCAAGAACACCAACGATCCTGTCATGCGGCAAAGGCTCTCCGATCACGCCTGTCGATGCCGTAAAGACGCGTTCCGCAGGAATTGCCGAAGCTTTGGCAACGGCATTGCAAATTGTGCTGACCGAGTCCGTTCCGTGACGTCCGGTAAAGGCGTTGGCGTTTCCGGAATTCACCAGAAACGCGGCGCCATCAGATGAGTCTGTTCCGATCTTTGCCTGACAGTCCAGAACCGGTGCAGACCGCGTGGACGAGCGTGTAAACACGCCCGCCACTGCCGTTCCGGGTGTCGTGACAGCCAACATCACATCGGTGCGGCCGGCGTATTTTATCCCGGCGGCAGCGGTTGCAAACGATACGCCATCAATCACCGGCAATTTCGGAAAGGTTTTGGGCGCCAAAGGCGAAAGGGGTGGCGTACCGGCCATGTTATCAGTTCTCCAGCAGGTCCAGATTTTTGATTATCGCAGGATCAACAGCGGCACCTGCCTCGCGATCAACCTCTGCCGCCGCAGTCAGTTCGGCAACCCGCTCGTTCACGGCTTGCTGCTGAATTTGCTCTACAATCTGGTCGCGCGCCTCGTCCAGCGTAGGGGCCGGTTTCTTGCGGGTTTCGTTCAGTTTGACGATATGCCAGCCAAATTGTGTCTGAACAGGCTCTGATATCGTGCCGGGCTCCAGCGCGACAACTGCCGCTTCGAATTCGGGAACCATCATGCCGGGGCCAAACCATCCCAGTTCGCCGCCGCCGGGGCCTGACGGTCCGGTTGATTTTTCGCGCGCGGTGTCGGCAAAATCTGCGCCACCGTCCAGCGCGGCTTTGACGGCTGCCGCTTCTTCCTCGGTTTCGACCAGAATGTGCGATGCGTTATATTCGTCGCCACCATCGGCATTGGCAAACTGCGCATCGTACACGCCCTGAATCGCCTCGTCTGTCAATGCGTCCGCCAGAACGCCTTCGATTGCTTCTGCGGCTAGCAGCGAACGGCGTTCATTTTCCAGCGACAGCGTCACACGTTTGGGCGGTTCGGTTGTCAGGCTTTGTTCAAGCGCGGTTTGCTGGATCAACTGATCCAGAATTCCGGTAAACAACACTTCGTCGGGCAGTTGCTGATATTGTTCCGGCAGCGTGGCGCGGGCAACAATCATGTGCCCCAGCTTGATTTCTGTTCCATTCACAGTGGCGACAACAGTATCGGCTGTTGGTGTGTCCTGGGCGGCGACTGGCAGCGCCATCATCGACATAAGGGCAACAGCGGGCATTTTACGTAACTTATTTAGCATAATCCATCCTATGTTAGCGTCTCGGACGCCCGAACTGGCCGGGTGACGTTGACACTGTTTGACGGGAACCTTACATCGCCTCATGGCTATGCGGAGCCGTCTATCACCCCAATATCTATGGGCTGTGCGCGGGGCGGGCAAGTGAATGCCGCACAAGAACACGTCAGATCGGCTGGAGAGAGCATGCTGGGTTTTGGAACCATCACAAAAAAGGTGTTTGGAACGCCAAATGACCGTAAGATCAAGGCAACGCGCCCGCTGATAGACAAGATCAATGCGCTGGAGCCGGAGTTTGAAAAACTTTCGGATGAAGCGCTGATCGAAAAGACGCAAGATTTCAAGAAACGGCTGAGTGAGGGTGAAAGTCTTGACGACTTGCTGCCCGAGGCGTTTGCAAACTGCCGCGAAGCGGCCCGCCGCGCCCTGGGCCTGCGCGCCTATGATGTGCAGTTGATGGGTGGGATTTTCCTGCATCAGGGCAATATTTCCGAAATGAAGACAGGCGAGGGCAAGACCCTTGTGGCGACATTTCCTGCCTATCTGAATGCGCTGCTGGAGCGGGGCGTTCATATCGTCACGGTCAACGACTATCTGGTCAAGCGCGACGCGGAATGGATGAGCAAGGTTTTCAGCGCTCTGGGTCTGACCACCGGTGCAGTCTATCCGGGGCAACCCGGTTCGGAAAAAGGCGCGGCCTATGGTTGCGATGTGACCTACGCCACCAATAACGAACTTGGCTTTGACTATCTGCGCGACAACATGAAGTCGGACCTGAAAGAGATGTTCCAGCGCGATCATTATTACGCGATCGTGGACGAGGTTGACAGTATCCTGATCGACGAGGCGCGCACGCCGCTGATCATTTCCGGCCCGTCTCAGGACCGGTCAGATCTGTATCAGACCATTGATGCCCTTATCCCTTCGCTGACGCCCGATCATTACGAACTGGACGAAAAGACCCGTAATGTGACATTCACAGATGACGGGAACGAATTTCTGGAACAGCTGCTGACAGAGCGTGGTTTGCTGGAAGAAGGGCAAAGCCTTTATGATCCGGAAAGCACGACGATTGTGCACCATATCAATCAGGGTCTGCGCGCGCACAAGCTTTTCCAGAAGGACAAAGATTATATCGTGCGCGATAATGATGTTGTCCTGATTGATGAATTCACCGGACGCATGATGGCAGGACGCCGCTTGTCGGACGGACTGCATCAGGCCATCGAAGCCAAAGAAGGTTGTCCGATTGCGGCGGAAAACGTGACGCTGGCATCGGTAACGTTCCAGAACTATTTCCGGCTTTATGAAAAGCTTTCGGGTATGACGGGCACGGCCGCCACCGAAGCAGAAGAATTTCAGGAAATTTACAAGCTTGGTGTTGTCGAGGTTCCGACAAACCGGCCAATCGCGCGGATTGATGAAGATGACGCGGTGTACCGGACCGCAAAGGAAAAATACGAAGCGATGGTGGTTTCCATCAAGGAAGCGCATGCCAAGGGGCAGCCCTTGCTGGTTGGAACCACGTCGATCGAAAAATCGGAAATGATCAGCGAAATGCTGAAAGCCGAAGGTATTCCACACAACGTACTGAATGCCCGGCAACACGAACAGGAAGCCAAGATTGTCGCGGATGCGGGCAAATTCGGTGCGGTGACAATTGCAACCAACATGGCCGGTCGCGGTACCGATATCCAGTTGGGTGGTAACGTCGAGATGCAGGTGCTGGACGCACTGAATGCCGATCCGGATGCCGACCCCGAAGCGCTTCGGGCAAAAATTGAAGGCGAACACGCGGAAGAGAAAGAAAAGGTCAAACAAGCCGGTGGTCTGTTTGTTCTGGCGTCCGAACGGCACGAAAGCCGCCGGATCGACAACCAGTTGCGCGGACGTTCAGGCCGCCAGGGTGATCCGGGCAAAACAGCATTCTACCTGAGCCTTGAAGACGATTTGATGCGCATTTTCGGCGGTGAGAAACTGGACAAGGTTCTGTTGTCCATGGGGATGAAGGAAGGCGAGGCCATCGTTCACCCGTGGGTCAACAAATCTTTGGAACGGGCGCAGGCCAAGGTTGAAGGCCGGAACTTTGACAACCGCAAACAGGTTCTGAAATTCGACGATGTGATGAACGATCAGCGCAAGGTCGTGTTTTCGCAGCGTCGCGAAATCATGGAAGCAGAAGATCTTTCGGAAATCACCCGCGACATGCGCCACGAAGTGATCGAAGATCTTATCCACGAATTCATGCCCCCCAAAACCTATGCAGACCAGTGGGACACCGAAGGGTTGCATGCGCAGGTCGTTGAGAAGCTGGGTATGGATTTGCCCGTTGTTGATTGGGCAAACGAAGAAGGCGTGGACGACAACGAGATTTGTGAACGTCTGGTCAAGGCCAGCGATGACTTCATGGCGAAAAAGGCAGTGTCCTTTGGCGCAGAAAACATGCGCATGATTGAAAAGCAGGTGCTGCTTCAGACGATCGATGCGAAATGGCGCGAACACCTGCTGACGTTAGAGCATTTGCGCTCGGTTGTCGGGTTTCGGGGCTATGCGCAGCGTGATCCACTGAACGAATACAAGAATGAATCGTTCCAGTTGTTCGAGGGAATGCTTGATTCCCTGCGCGAAGACATCACGCGTATTCTGGCAACTGCCCGACCGCGCACACCCGAAGAGCAACAGGCTTTGATGGAAATGATCGCGGCGCAGCAGGCTCAGGCAAAATTGGCCGAGACTGGTGGCGCTCCGTCGCCGGCACCCAATCCGCAAGCTGCGGCTGACGGCTTTGTCGAAGATGATCCGTCAACCTGGGGCAATCCGGGGCGTAACGACAAATGCCCGTGCGGATCCGGCAAGAAATTCAAGCATTGCCACGGCAGACTGGCGTAACTGTTCGGTAACACGTTGGCGATTTGCCATGTTCTTGCCTGATTCACACCTATAGGCCGTCATAACTCGGCCCTTTTTTGGTGCCACTCTGATCTTTGCCCATGGTGGGGATGGAGACGGATTATGTCCTATTTGAATCAGATAGCCTTGGCGGGAGGGACGCTCGCCTGTGCGGTTGGTATCGGTTTTGTCATGCAAAGCTCTGAAACGGCTCAACAAAGGTATGGCGGATCGTCAGAGATCCCGGAAATCGAAGTCAAACCTATTCAGGCCGAACTGGGAGTCAAACTTCCAACGCTTGACGATTCGCGGCTTGATATTCAATCCATTGCACTGACCTCTGCTTTGCCGGAAGGCATTGTCGGTCTGGGGCAGGCACTTTCGCTTGAGGCTCCTCCGGTTGATTGCGAAATCACCGCTTCCGCACAGGTTCTGGCGGCCGCGATGGTCGATATATCGCTGCGTGCGCCCTGTCTGGGCAACGAACGCGTCACGATTCACCACAGCGGCATGATGTTTACGGAAACCACTGCGGTAGACGGATCTTTGAACGTCACGGTTCCGGCGCTCAATCCACGCGCATTTTTCATGCTGGCCTTTTCAGAAGGCGACGGCACATCGGTTCAGGTTGATGTTGACGGGTTAGAATTTTACGACCGTGTGGTTGTCCAGTGGAAAGGCGATCTGGGCTTTGAATTGCATGCGCGTGAATATGGCGCCGAATACGGATCAACAGGGCATGTCTGGCAGGACGCCGCCCGCGACCTGAGTGTTGCAGCAAAGGGCGAGGGCGGATTTCTGACGGTTCTGGGTGATCGCAGCGCACCAGAGCCATTACTGGCGCAAATCTATACGTTTCCAACCGGCACAGCGCGGGAAAACGGCGTTGTGTCCCTAAGCGTTGAATCGGCTGTGACCAAGATCAATTGTGGTCGTGATATTCAAGCGCAGTCGCTTGAAATGCGCGATGCCGGGCAACTCAAAAGCCAGAACCTGTCCCTGTCTGTGCCGGGATGTGACGCTGTCGGTGATTTTCTGGTGTTGAATAATCTGCTCGAAGACCTGAAAGTCGCTCGGAACTGATTTGCGACGTTAGGACATTCGAATGTCATTCAGGTGCGCGGCGGTGTTCGCCGCGTTTCTTCTGTTCTGGAACTGTACAACTGCGTGGGCGCAAGACGTCACGTTAACATCGCGTGATGGTGCGGTAGAAATCAGCGGAAACTTGTTGGGTTTTGACGGAGAATTTTATCGTCTGGAAACGGTCTATGGCGAATTGACCGTCGACGGATCGGGCGTGTTGTGTGACGGGCCCGGATGCCCCAATCTTGAAGATTACGTCGCAGAGCTTGCGATTTCAGGATCCTCGGCGATGGGTGAAGTGCTGGTGCCGGCGTTGCTGGAGGCATTTGCCCAGCGCAGCGGATACAAAACGACGCGAGAAACGATAGATGATTCGCATTTCGTTTATCTGATCACCGACCGGCAAACCGGAAAACCGGCGGGCCGCTTTGCCTTTCGCGTCAGCAATACAGATGAAGGCTTTGCCGATCTTCTGGCAAACGAAGCCGATATTGTCATGGCACAGCGCGAAATTCGCCCGAACGAACAACAGCGCGCGCGCGAGGCCGGGATGGGGGATATGACACGCGCCAACCGCAGCCGGGTTCTGGCGCTGGATGCCATGGTTCCGGTGGTCTGGCCGGGTAATCCTGTTCGGTCGATTTCTACTACAGAATTGGCGGCGGTCTTTGCTGGCCGCCTCACCAACTGGTCAGAGCTTGGCGGCCCGGATGCGCAGATATCGCTGCATCTGCCCGCGGCGGGTTCGGGCTTGCATCAGGCTGTCGAAGACCGGTTGATGAAGCCCGCGAAACTGACCCTTGGCGAAGGTATCAAGCGCCACGCCCTAAGCCGGTCTGTTCCCGAAGCTGTGCTGACGGATCCTTTTGCGCTGGGCATTGCCAGTTATGCAGAAGCCGGCAACAGTCAGGTTTTGACGCTGACGGGCCGTTGCGGGTTTTCTCTTAGCGCCAACAGGCGTTCGATAAAAACCGAAGACTATCCACTGACAGCGCCGATGTTTCTGTATCAACCAGCGCGGCGGTTGCCGAAACTGGCGCGCGAATTTCTCGCGTTTACGCGTGGTCCTACGGCACAGACTGTTATCCGTCGCATCGGCTTTGTGGATCAGTCGCCCGAAGAAATCGGGTTGAACGCGCAGGGCGACAGGTTGGCAAATGCGATCCTGATCATGGGCGATGATAATTCCGGAGAGCGGTTGCGCCAGATGGTTTCGGTTCTGGCGCCTATGAAGCGGCTGACGACATCGTTCCGGTTCGAAGCAGGGTCTGTGCGTCTGGATGCGCAATCACGATCGAACGTGCAACAACTGGCAACTGCCCTGGAGGCAGGCCAATACGATACGCGCAGGCTGTTGTTTGTGGGTTTCAGTGACGGTGATGGCCCTTCTCTTGCCAATCAGGCAATAGCCAGACGGCGCGCCGAGGCGGTAAGGCAAGCGGTTGTTGCGGCTGCGGAAACCGCCAATCTGGACCGTGTGACACTTGATGTCGATGCGTTCGGCGAAGCATTGCCAATGGCCTGTGACGACAGCGACTGGGGCCGTCAGGTGAATCGCAGGGTCGAGGTTTGGGTACGTTAGCAGCAGGCCGCGATTACAACAGCCCCTGTGCGCGAAAGCTGATCTCTTTTGATTTTCCGACGATCAGATGATCATGCAACCTGATCCCCAGCACATCGGTTGCGGTCGCGATCTGGGATGTCATTGCAATGTCTGCTTCGGACGGCGTTGGATCTCCGGATGGGTGATTGTGAACAAGAATCAAAGCCGATGCGTTTAATTCAAGCGCGCGTTTGGCAATCTCGCGCGGGTAAACCGGAACATGATCAACAGTGCCTTCCGCCTGCTCTTCATCCGCGATCAACGTGTTCTTGCGATCAAGGTAAAGAACCCGAAACTGTTCGGTTTCGCGGTGCGCCATTGTCGTATGGCAATAATCCAGAACGGCATCCCAACTGGAAATCACTTGTCTGTCCATCACGCGGCTTCGGGCCAGACGATGAGCTGCGGCTTCTACAATTTTCAATTCGGTGATCACCGCCTCACCCACGCCCTTGACGCGAATCAGACGTTCCGGTGCGGCGGTGATGACGCGATTGAAATCGCCAAACTCTGTCAGCAAAAGATTCACCAGCGGTTTTACATCCTGGCGGGGTATCGCGCGAAACAGTACCAGTTCCAGCATTTCGTAGTCAGGCAATGCGTGCGCGCCGCCCAGCCTGAATCGGGCGCGCAGGCGTGTGCGGTGATTTGCGATGTAAGACGGCATCTTGCCCGCCGAAACGGGCACAGGCGATGCCTCGTCCGTCAGAAACGGCAGGGGCTGATCAGCGAAAGAGCTTGAATTATATGCCATGCAGACAGCCTGTCGCAGGCTGGTTACAATATGATTAACAGCTGCCGCGCAGGATCGATTTTCGGACCCGTAAAAAGAGACCAGACAGGCGGTTCTACCCTTTCATCGAGTCCCAGAAAGACTTTACCGATGAAAAGAAGCTGCTGCTTTCGGGATTGTTGTTCTCGGACAGATCTTCGAATTCCTTCAACAGCTCTTTCTGACGGCTGGTCAGGTTCACAGGCGTTTCAACCGCCAGTTCGATGAACATATCGCCAGTGCCGCCACCGCGAAGCGCGGGCATGCCTTTGCCGCGCAAGCGCATCTGCCGGCCCGACTGGCTGCCTGCCGGTATCTGCACCCGGCCCCGTCCGCCATCTATGGTCGGCACTTCTATGTTTCCGCCCAATGCGGCGGTCGACATGGATACGGGCACCCGGCAGTAGAGGTTCGTGCCGTCGCGTTCGAACAGTTTGTGGGGCGATACCTCGACGAAAATGTACAAATCACCAGACGGTCCGCCGCGCATTCCCGCTTCGCCTTCGCCGGCCAAACGGATGCGGGTGCCGGTTTCAACACCTGCCGGGATGTTCACGTTCAAGGCACGGTCTTTTTCGACGCGGCCTGCACCGCTACAGGATTTGCAGGGGTTCTTGATGATCTGGCCCATGCCCGAACATGTCGGACATGTCCGTTCAACCGTGAAAAACCCCTGTTGGGCACGTACTTTCCCCATGCCCGAACAGGTTGGGCAGGCTGTCGGCTCGGCGCCGCCTTCGGCACCTGATCCTTCGCACGAACCACAACTGACCGATGTCGGGACGTTGATGGTTTTCTGAAGGCCGGAATATGCCTCTTCTAGCGAAACGCGCAGGTTGTAGCGCAGGTCTGATCCGCGCGCGGCACGGTTGCGACCGCCGCCGCCGCGCTGGCCGCCCATGAAATCACCGAACAGGTCATCAAATACGTCGGAAAACGCGCTGGAAAAATCGCCATGGCCGCCGCCAAAGCCGCCACCGGGTCTTCCGCCACCACCCATTCCGCCTTCGAAAGCGGCATGGCCAAATCGGTCGTAGGCGGCCTTCTTGTCAGCGTCTTTCAGTACTTCGTAGGCTTCGTTCGCTTCCTTGAATTGCGCTTCGGCCTTTGGGTTGTCGGCGTTGCGGTCAGGATGCAACTCTTTGGCTTTGGAGCGATAAGCCTTTTTAATCTCGTCGCCCGAAGCGCCTTTGCTGACGCCCAGCACATCGTAAAAGTCACGTTTTGCCATGGGAAACTACCCTTGTTGCGGAACGCATGTGGGCCGGTTCGCTAAATGAACCGGCCCACACATCACTCCATTCCGTGCTTAGGCACGTTTGTCGTCATCCAGATCTTCGAACTCGGCATCAACAATATCGTCGTCATGCGCCTCGTCGGCTGCCGAAGGCTCGTTGTCGGCTTCCTGACTGGATTTGTAGATTGCCTCACCCAGTTTCATGGCCGCTTCGGTCACGTTCTGGATGCCGGATTTGATTTTGCCGACATTGTCGGTTTCAATCTCGTCCTTCAGCGCCACAATGGCCAGTTCGATCGCTTCGATCGTGGTTGGGTCCACCTTGTCCGAATGCTCTTCCATCGACTTTTCGGTCGAATGGATCAGGCCTTCCGCCTGGTTCTTCGCTTCGATCAGTTCACGGCGCTCCTTATCGGATTCCGCGTTCTCTTCGGCGTCCTTGACCATTTTTTCGATATCTTCATCGGACAAACCGCCAGATGCCTGAATCGTGATCTTTTGCTCTTTGCCGGTGCCCTTATCCAAGGCCCCGACAGCCACAATACCGTTGGCGTCGATATCAAAGGTCACTTCAATCTGGGGCATGCCGCGCGGTGCCGGCGGGATGTTTTCCAGATTGAAGGCACCAAGGATCTTGTTGTCGGCTGCCATTTCCCGTTCACCCTGGAACACCCGGATGGTCACGGCATTCTGGTTGTCTTCGGCGGTCGAGAAAATCTGTGACTTCTTCGTCGGGATCGTCGTGTTGCGGTCGATCAGGCGGGTGAATACGCCGCCCAGAGTTTCGATACCAAGCGACAGCGGTGTCACATCGAGCAGCACAACGTCTTTTACGTCGCCCTGCAAAACACCGGCCTGGATGGCTGCGCCCAGTGCAACAACTTCATCCGGGTTGACGCCTTTATGTGGCTCTTTTCCGAAGAATTTAGTGACTTCTTCAACAACCTTGGGCATGCGGGTCATACCGCCGACAAGAACGATCTCGTCAATGTCGGACGTGCTGAGACCTGCATCTTTCAAAGCGGCCTGGCAGGGTTTCATCGACGATTTGATCAGATCGGATACAAGCGATTCCAGCTTGGCACGGGTCAGTTTCATGACAAGGTGCAAAGGCTGACCGCCTTTTGGATCCATCGAGATGAACGGTTGGTTGATTTCGGTCTGCGAGGACGAAGACAGTTCGATCTTGGCCTTTTCGGCAGCTTCCTTCAGACGCTGCAACGCCATTTTGTCCTTGGTCAGATCAACGCCGTTCTCTTTTTTGAACTCGTCGGCAAGATAGTTGACGATGCGCATGTCAAAATCTTCACCGCCAAGGAACGTATCCCCGTTAGTCGATTTCACTTCGAACAGGCCGTCGTCGATTTCCAGAATGGTGACGTCGAACGTACCGCCGCCAAGGTCATAGACCGCGATTGTGTGGGTGTTTTCCTTGTCCAGACCATATGCCAGCGCGGCGGCTGTCGGTTCGTTGATGATCCGCAGCACTTCCAGACCGGCGATCTTGCCGGCATCTTTCGTGGCCTGACGCTGGGCGTCATTGAAATACGCGGGAACGGTAATAACCGCCTGGCTGACTTCTTCGCCCAAATAGCTTTCAGCCGTTTCTTTCATCTTGCCGAGGATGAACGCAGAGATCTGGCTGGGGGAATATTTGTCGCCCTTGGCTTCGACCCATGCGTCGCCATTGCCACCATCAATTACGTTGAACGGCAGGTTTTTCTTGTCCTTGGCCAGATCCGGATCGTCGTTGCGACGACCGATCAGGCGCTTGACGCCAAAAATCGTGTTGTCGGGGTTGGTCACAGCCTGCCGTTTTGCAGGTTGTCCAACGAGACGTTCATTATCTGTAAAGGCGACAATAGACGGCGTCGTGCGCGCGCCTTCGGCGTTTTCAATCACACGGGGCTGAGAGCCGTCCATGATTGCAACGCAGCTGTTTGTCGTTCCAAGGTCAATTCCAATTACTTTAGCCATATTTGATCCCTTTTCTTTTCAAGGCGATGACACGAGGGCTGGACCCGTTTCGGCATCCTGACCCCGATCTGGTTGTGCGGCCCCGACATTGCCGTTTCCGCGCTTCCAGCCGTATATAAGGAGCGACTTTGACCCCTGCAACCGCTGAACCCACAGCATTTTTGTGAATCTTCAAGGTTTTTAACTTGGTTTCGTCAATGACAGGAAAACAGGCTATGAAAAAGCTGAGCTTTCACGGCTTTGATATATACAAAGACCTGTTGTCACCGGGGGCACAAGCGTCGCTGGTCGAGGATTTGCGGCAGGTCATTGCGCAAGCTCCGATGTTTTCGCCGCAGACACCGCAGGGCCAAAAAATGAGCGTTCGCATGACTTCGGCGGGATCTGTCGGATGGTATTCTGACCAAAGCGGATACCGTTATGCGCAAACCCATCCGGCGGGCACAGTCTGGCCCGAGATTCCCGATCAGGTGCTGGATATCTGGCGACAGGTTTCCGGAGTTGATCGCCTGCCGGACAGTTGTTTGATAAACTTCTATTCAGAAAATGCGCGTATGTCGTTGCATCAAGACAAGGACGAGGCAGATCTGAACTGGCCGGTTGTATCCGTATCGCTGGGTGATGATGCCCTTTTTCGGGTCGGCCAAACGAAACGGGGCGGGCAAACCCGATCTGTCTGGTTACAATCGGGCGACGTTGTGGTGATGACGGGCGATGCGCGCCTTGCCTATCATGGCATAGACCGGATCAGGTTCGGTTCGTCGCGATTGCTGCCCAAAGGCGGGCGCATAAATCTGACATTGCGTATAGCGACCTGACGCACGGCTGAGCCTGCGAATTCAGGCGTCAGCTACAGGCGCGCACCCCAACTGACAGATGCATGCCGCCGGGTGTAAAACTCACCCATCAATCCGATCATGATCAGGACCACCGCAACGATAAGCGGATATTCAACGGACGTGTATCGGGGGTTGTAGTTGATAAATGCAAATCCGCGCGATTGATCGATGCAATGAAACAGCGGGTTCCAGTCAAACAGGTTCAACATGAATGTTGGTAAAGAGTTGGCCACAAACATCTTGCCCGACGCGATCATGTTCGCGCGCTGGTAAATCGTACTGGCAATCGTGACAAAACCGGGCGCCCAGGGCTTGATCGCCAGAAACACGATCCCGACCGCCAGACCGGTGAACCACGACAGCAACAACATTCCGAATGTCGCGACAGGCTGATCAATCACCAGGGGCGTAAAGGCCACGTGATAAATGAACAGGATCGTGAAAAGCGACAGTACCTGTATGTAAAGCGCGCCGAATGCGGCGGCCGCAATTGCGACAATCGTATTCATGGGGGCGTGTTGCATCATCGGGCTTGCCGGGCCTTCAGCACCGACAACAGCCCCGACTGTTTTGATATGCGTCAGAAACAGGAAAATGCCTGTCATGATGTAAATCAGAAAATCACCGCGCAACGCCGCGCCGCGCAAACCGAGGATCGAAAACATGAAGAAAAAGGCCGCCACGAAAATGACGGCCTGAAGCATGTTCGTGGCAATCGCCAGAAACGCATTGCCGTGCGTTTTACGCACGCTGCGGACAACGGAATGATAGATCAGCTCTAACAGGGAAAGAGCGGACCCAAACATTGATTGCTTGCGTTCGTATTGAAACATGCCTGATTTGCCCTTTTGAGCGGGGAACGTGACACGGAATTCTTGATGTTCCGATATGTGGCAAGCATAAAGATCAAGTGAAGACATTTCAACAAGAGTGACAACAGGAGTATTCCTTTGAATTATGAGGTCCTTGTGCCTGTGATCCGTGAACTGGCATTGAAAGCCGGCGAGGTCATCATGGATATTTACGATTCCGACGATTTCGATGTGAAAGTAAAATCAGACGAAAGCCCCGTAACCGCAGCAGATGAAGCCGCCGACGCGATTATTTCGGATGGGTTAAGACTGGCATTTCCCGATATGATGCTGGTGACGGAAGAACAGGCAGCATCGCACAGCGCGAAAGGTGATACATTTCTGATCGTTGATCCGCTGGATGGCACCAAGGAATTCATCAACCGGCGTGGTGATTTTACCGTCAACATCGCTTTGGTTGAAAAAGGGGTTCCGACACGGGGTGTCGTATACGCACCCGCGAAAGATCGCATGTTCTTCACCCGCGCGGACGGTCAGTCTGTTGAAGAACAGGGGCCATTCAAGAAAGACAGTATCGGTCAGTGCAGCCCGATATCAGTCTCTAAACCTGACAATTCGGCTCTTTTGGTGGTCGCATCAAAGTCGCACAGGGATCAGGCAACAGATGACTACATCGGCAAATATGCCGTGAACGACATGAAAAGCGCAGGATCGTCGTTAAAGTTCTGTCTGGTTGCGACCGGAGAGGCCGATCTTTACCCACGGGTCGGGCGCACGATGGAATGGGATACCGCTGCCGGTCATGCCGTTCTGAAAGGTGCCGGGGGTGACGTTGTCAGGTTCGAAGACCATTCCCCACTGATGTACGGCAAAGACGGTTTTGCAAACCCGTTTTTCATTGCCTACGCACCGGGTGTAGACCTGAAAGCGCCATGATGTCCGTTCTGATTGTCATTCCCGCCCGCTACCAGTCTTCCAGATACCCGGGCAAGCCGCTGGTCGCATTGAAAGGGGCCGGTGGCGTCTCGAAAAGCCTGATTGAACGCAGCTGGGATGCGGCCCGCGCTGTAAAGGGCGTTGATCGCGTTGTTGTGGCAACCGATGATGATCGTATCCGGCAGGCCGCAGAAGCGTTCGGGGCCGAGGTTGTGATGACATCTTCGGATTGTCTGAACGGAACCGAACGGTGCGCCGAGGCGCACGCGGCGCTGGTCGAAAGCTATGAAATCGTCGTCAATCTGCAAGGTGATGCACCTTTGACACCGCCCTGGTTCGTCGAGGCGTTGATCGCAGGATTGCAAAACGCACCGGAAGCACAGGTTGCAACGCCGGTTTTGCAATGTGACGGCGCAACGCTGAACGGGTTTCTGAATGATCGCAAGGCGGGCCGGGTTGGTGGTACAACGGCCGTTTTTGCCCGTAACCATGCCGCGCTTTATTTTTCGAAAGAGGTGGTGCCCTATGTCAGCCAGTCTTTCGAAGAGTCCGAACTGACGCCGGTGTTCCATCATGTGGGCGTCTATGCGTTCAAACCCGATGCGTTAAGCGCGTATCCGGACTGGCCGGTTGGCCCGCTGGAGCAACTCGAAGGGTTGGAGCAGTTGCGGTTCATGGAAAACGGCCGCCCGGTTCTTTGCGTGGAAGTAGACGCGCGGGGGCGGCAGTTCTGGGAGTTGAACAACCCGCAGGATGTGCCCAAAATTGAACAGATGATGGCGCAAATGGGGATAGAGTGACCCCCATACCCGTCAGCGTTATCGTCGTCAGCCGGGATCGACCCAAGGCGCTGGTGCGCTGTGTTACGGCGCTGGGGCAGTTACGGTATCCCTGTTTCGAGGTGATCGTTGTTGCAGATCAGAACGGGGTCGCGGCGATCGAAAGCTCTGCCTTGGGAGCCGCGATCAAGTGCATTCCTTTTGACGAAGCCAACATTTCTGCGGCCCGAAACACAGGTATTCTGCATGCAGCAGGTGAGATCGTGGCCTTTATCGACGATGATGCCGTGCCTGAACCATCATGGCTGACCTATCTGACCGAACCTTTCAGATACCGTGATGTTGGTGCGGCAGGCGGATACGTCCGCGCGCGAAACGGAATATCCTATCAGTGGAAAGCCCGTACCATCGATGCGGAAGGGGTGGAGACAAGCCTTAATCTGAGCGCGGACCAACCGGTTGTTCTGACGCCGAAACCGGCGACGGCGATAAAGACCCAAGGCACTAACATGGCGTTCCGACGGCCTGTTCTGGCAAAGATGGGTGGTTTTGATCCGGCCTTTCGCTATTTCCATGATGATGCAGATGTGAACATGCGGCTGGCAAAGCAGGGCGTTCTGACAGCGCTTGTACCACTGGCCGAAGTCCATCACGGGTACCAAGGTAATTCGAGCCGTAAGTCCAACCGTGTGCCCCGTGATCTGTTCCAGATCGGGGCAAGTTGGGCTGTTTATCTGGGCAAGCATTGTGACACGGCAAAGCGGGCGCAGGTATGGGCCAGAGTACAGAATAACGAACGCAACCGGCTGTTGCGGCACATGGTTACCGGCGGGCTTGAGCCGCGCGATGTCAGCGCGATGATGCGCGGTTTGCGACAGGGGTATTCAGAGGGTCTGAGCCGCAAGTTGGCCGTGGTCCCCATCGCCGATTGCGAGGACACGTTCAGGCGTTTTGTCGGTAACGAAACTGCCAAATCAGAAGTCATATCCGGTCGCGTCTGGAGCGCGAAATCGCTGCGCACCAGGGCAATTGCCAAGGTAAAATCCGGACATATCGTGACCCTTCTGATGATGTCACCCACCGCCCTTTTTCACAGGATATGGTTTCATGATGACGGATATTGGGTGCAACGCGGCGGATTGTTCGGGCGGTCAGAACGCGATTCGCCGCTGTTCCGGATCTATCGCTTTTCCCGCAGAGTTCGGGTAGAATGTTTCCGAATACACCGTCAGAGGCTGTTGTGATTTCATGGCAGTCAGGCGAAAAAGGCACATCACTGCGGAATTTTCAACGAATGGCCGTGATTTTGTCAGAATGACATGTTCGATATGCTGTTTCACAGTATCATTATCGGTAACCTGCCCTTGATGAATGTGGTTGGACGAGTTTGAGGATTAAAATGCGTAGAAAAGTTACCAAAGCTATTTTTCCTGTGGCCGGAATGGGCACACGTTTTCTACCGGCGACAAAGTCGGTTCCCAAAGAAATCATGACATTGGTGGATCGCCCCCTGATCCAGTACGCCATTGACGAGGCCCGCGCTGCCGGGATCAAGGAATTCATTTTTGTCACGTCCCGCGGCAAGGGTGCGCTGGAAGATTATTTTGACCACGCGCCGCAGCTGGAGCAGGAGCTTCGCAAAAAGGGCAAGGATGACCTTCTCGAAATTCTGAAAACGACGAATATGGAAAGCGGCGCCATTGCCTATATCCGCCAGCACAAGGCGCTGGGTTTGGGGCACGCTGTCTGGTGCGCGCGGCGTCTTATTGCTGACGAGCCTTTTGCCGTGATCCTTCCGGACGATGTGATCGCTGCCGAAAAACCCTGCCTTCAACAAATGGTCGAGGCGTATCATGAAACCGGCGGCAATATGGTTGCTGCAATGGAAGTTCCGCCGGAAAAGGCATCTTCTTACGGTGTTCTGGATGTACAGGACGACATGGGTTCGATGGTTTCGGTCAAGGGTATGGTTGAAAAACCGGCAGCGGGGCAGGCCCCTTCCAATCTTGCCGTAATTGGCCGTTACATTCTTGCGCCCAGTGTTTTGCAAAGGCTGAACAAGATGAAAAGTGGCGCCGGCGGCGAAATACAGCTGACGGATGCAATTGCTGCTGAAATCGGGTCCAAACATGGCGTTTACGGATACCGGTTCCGCGGACAGCGTTTTGATTGCGGTTCAAAAGCCGGGTTTCTGCAGGCCACGGTTGCCTTTGGTCTGGCGCGCGAAGAATTGCGTGACGATCTGGCCCAGTATCTGCGCGAAATGATTTCGGTCGATAAAGCCGCGGAATAGCCGTTTCTGAAAGGGCAATCCTTGACTTACGTGTTGGTGACGGGCGGTGCGGGCTATATCGGTTCGCATGCGTGCAAGGCATTGCGCGCTGCCGGTTTCACTCCGGTGACTTTTGATAATCTGGTCACCGGCTGGCAGGATGCCGTGAAATTCGGCCCGTTCGAGCGTGGCGATCTGATGGATCGCGCGCGCCTGGACGCTGTGTTTGAACAGTATGAACCCGTTGCGGTCATGCATTTTGCCGCCCTGTCGCAGGTCGGAGAAAGCATGGCAGAGCCTGGGCGCTATTGGTCCAACAATGTTGCCGGTTCCCTGAACCTGATCGAAGCGGCTGTGGCCGCCGGATGTCTCAGGTTTGTTTTTTCGTCTACATGCGCCACCTACGGCGATCAGGACAATGTGGTTCTGGATGAAGACAGCGCGCAACATCCCATCAATGCCTACGGCGCGTCCAAGCGTGCGATCGAAGATATTTTGGCGAATTTCGATGCAGCCCATAACCTGCAGAACGTCATTTTCCGGTATTTCAATGTTGCGGGCGCGGATCCCGAGGCCGAAGTCGGAGAGTTCCATCAGCCGGAAACGCACCTTGTTCCTTTGATGCTGGATGCAATTGATGGCAAACGTGATGCGCTGACTGTGTTCGGAACAGATTATGACACGCCTGACGGAACCTGTATTCGTGATTACGTGCACGTCTGCGACCTTGTGGATGCGCATGTTCTGGGTTTGAAATGGTTACTGGATGGCAAACAAAGCCGAGTGTTCAATCTGGGTACCGGCACGGGCTTTTCGGTGCTTGAGGTGATCGAACACTCCAGCGCTGTCACGAACCGCCCCGTGCCTCATAATATCGGAGAACGTCGCCCGGGGGATTGCACAAAGCTTGTTTCGGGGTCGGTGCGTGCCAAGAAGGAACTGGGTTGGTCGCCCAGCCGGTCCGACCTGAAAACGATGATCTCGGATGCTTGGAGATGGCACCAAACTGGCCACTACGACACATAAAACCGCACCCGCGGCCCGCCTGCTGGATTTGACCCGGCTGGTCAGTCGTGTGGGCCGCCCAATGACCGGTATTGATCGGGTCGAATGGGCCTATCTTAATCACCTGACCGATGAAAGCACCCCGGTTTTTGCGCTTATCCGTACAACCTACGGATATATATTGCTGGAACGCGGCGGAATGCTGGCCTTGCGGGCGCGGATTTCAGGTGCTGAACCGTGGGGATCGATTGATACATTGTCCCGCCTCGTGCGCACCAAACCGGATAGCGTGCGCCGTGCGGAATCCGATGTGCGCCGACTTGCGCTGGATCGGTGTCGCCCAAGGCGTTTGCCCGACATGCTGCACCGGCATTTACCCGGCGGGACGGCGTATCTGAACATCGGGCATACCAACCTGACCGACCGGGTCTTGTCCGCTGTCCGGCACAGTATCAACGGGCGCGTTGCGGTTTTTGTTCATGATACCATTCCCCTGGATTTTCCGCAGTTCCAACGGGAAGGCAGCGTTGACCGGTTTCGCGCTTTTCTGCGGCAGGCAGGCGCATGGGCGGACCTGATCATTTACAACTCTGCCTGTAGCGCAGAACGTGCCGAACACTGGCTGTCTATGTGGGGTAACCCGCCGCAAGGTATCGTGGCGCATCTGGGCGTTGAGGTTCCGGAGCTTGCCGACGTGCCAGAGGGTATTGTTCCTACGCAGCCCTATTTTGTCACGGTGGGCACAATTGAACCCCGCAAGAAACACGCGCTTTTGCTGGATATCTGGGATGGTTTTTCCGACGGTGCGCCACATCTGATGATCTGCGGAAGCCGGGGCTGGAATAATCAGGATGTGTTTTCAAGACTGGACAAGGCAGCGGACAATCACCGCATTTCAGAAGTGGCACCGTTGACAGACGGGCAGGTCGCCACAGTTCTAAGCGGGTCATTGGGCCTGCTGTTTCCCAGTCTTGCAGAAGGGTACGGCCTGCCACCGATTGAAGCGGCAGCGCTGGGCGTACCTGTTCTGTGCAACGATTTGCCGGTTTACAGGGAAACACTGGGCGATATTCCCGTTTACGCAGAGGCATCAGATCGGTATTTGTGGGAAACAAAAATAAGGAACCTTGCCGAGATCCCGAAACCGAAAAAGACAAACATGGCAAACGCGTTTGATCCACCAGACTGGAAAACGCATTTCAACACTGTCTTAAGGCTGACGTAATAGCGTAATTCCGGGGCGCGACTGGCAAGACGACAGAGGTAAAGTTGGGCGTTTGGCAGTCATATCGGCTAAGGTTGCTTAGAAAGCGTTGGCGTTTGCGTGCACTGCGCAAACGGCGCGAGATTTCATCGGTCGTCTTGCGGACTGATCAGATCAGGTCAAACGATATTCTTCTGTTTTGCACGCAGCGGAACGAACGGATCAGGCTTCCGTATTTTCTTCAGTATTACCGAGATCAGGGCGTGAACCACTTTTTCTTTGTGGACAACGACAGCACGGACGGATCGCTGGATTATCTGGCGGAACAAACCGATGTATCGGTCTGGCACACCAAGGCGAGCTATAAGCGCGCCCGTTTCGGCGTTGACTGGCTGAACGCTCTGCAGATGAAATATGCTGACGGCCACTGGGCACTGGTTGTCGACCCAGACGAGTTTCTGATTTATCCGTTTTGTGATACCCGCCCATTGCGGGCGCTTACCGACTGGCTGGATGCATCTTCCATAAAATCCTTCAGTGCGATGCTTTTGGATATGTACCCCAAAGGGCCGATTGGCGAACATCCTTACCAGGAAGGGCAGGATCCGCTGGAAATCGCGGCGTGGTTCGACAGTGGCAACTATACTCTGAAAAGGAACAAACGCTTTGGCAACCTGTGGATTCAAGGTGGTCCACGGCGGCGGGTGTTTTTCCGCGACGCACCGGAAAAAGCGCCGGCGCTGAACAAGATACCGCTGGTGAAGTGGGAAAAACGATATGTCTATGCCAGTTCAACGCATATGCTGCTGCCGCGCGGCCTGAACCAGGTCTATGATGAATGGGGCGGAGAAAAAGCCTCGGGCATTTTGTTACACACCAAATTTCTGGATACATTTCCGCAGAAAGCGAAAGAAGAACTGGCGCGCAAGCAGCATTACGCCGCAAGCGTGGAATACAAGGCCTATGCCGAAACGCTTGAGGACAATCCGGAACTTTGGTGCAAATGGTCGGAAAAATATATTAACTGGCGGCAACTGGAAATATTGGGTCTGATGTCCAAAGGAAACTGGGCATAAAATCAAGGAGATGCATTGAGCGTCGGAATTGTCATGCTGGTGCACACCGCACTGGGAAGGGCCGAACAGGTGGCCCGACATTGGGCGGCTGCCGGCTGCCCGGTTGTGATCCACGTGGACAAGAACGTCGCGCACTCTGCCTATAACAGCTTTGTGCAATCGCTGGCCGATGTGCCGCATGTGCTGTTCAGCAAAAGGTTCCGCTGCGAATGGGGAACATGGGGCATTGTGGCCGCATCGCAATCCGGATCAGAATTGATGCTGGCGGAATTTCCGCAGGTTCGGCATGTCTATCTGATGTCGGGGTCGTGTTTGCCGCTGCGCCCGGTGGACGAATTGATCGAATACCTCGAAGACCGGCCGCAAACCGATTTCATCGAATCCGCCACAACATCGGATGTGCCCTGGACGGTTGGCGGGCTTGATCAGGAACGGTTCACCTTGCGGTTTCCGTTTTCATGGAAACGGTACCGGTTTCTTTTTGATGCCTATGTGGATCTGCAACGCCGATTGCATCTGACACGCAAGATGCCGCGCGGGCTGGTGCCGCATATGGGGTCGCAATGGTGGTGCCTGACCCGGCAAACCCTGTCTGCAATTCTGGAAGACCCTGAAAGGGGGCAGATCGACAGGTATTTCCGACAGGTCTGGATTCCGGATGAAAGCTATTTTCAGACATTGGCCCGGCAATATTCGATCAATATCGAAAGCCGGTCGCTGACCCTTTCCAAATTCGATTTTCAGGGCAAACCGCACATATTTTACGATGATCACCTTCAGTTGCTGCGCCGTTCGGATTGCTTTGTTGCACGCAAAATCTGGCCGCGCGCCGGAAAACTCTATCAGGCGTTTCTGACCGATGCGGCCACGGCCCTGAAACGGACAGAGCCTAATCCGGGGAAAATCGACCGGATATTTGCAAAGGCGGTTGAACGCCGGACCAGAGGACGCCCGGGTTTGTATATGCAAAGCCGTTTTCCAAATCAGGATTGGGAAAACGGGGCTACCGCTGGTCCGTATTCAGTATTTCAGGGGTTTTCAGAGCTGTTCGAAAACTTTGAACCCTGGCTGGAAAAAACAACGGGTGCGCGGGTGCACGGACATTTGTTCGCACCTGAACGTGTCGAATATGCGGGTGGCCAAACGGTGATAAACGGCGCGCTGAGTGACAGTGCGAAAGCCCGCGATTACGATCCCAACGCGTTTCTGACCAGCCTGATCTGGAACACGCGGGGTGAACGGCAGTGTTTCCAGTTCGGTCCTCGGGACCGGCAAAAGATCAACTGGAAAATAGCGAAGGATTCGAATGCGCAGGTGTCCGTAATCAGCGGCGCCTGGTCCGTTCCCTTGTTCAAATCCAATCGCAATTTTGCGGATATCCGAAAAGAAGCGGCGCTTTTGCAAAAGATCGAAAACAAGCATCTGGATCTTCTGAGATCGCCGCAGAACAAGGCACGGGTGCGCATCTGGACAATGGCCGAGTTTATCGAGGCGCCGATGGAGCCGCTGCAAAGCATTCTGGACGAAATCGGACACGCGTCGTCGCGGCGGTTGTCCGAAGTGCCGAAAATGGTTGATCTGAACGGGTTTGGCCAGTTCCTGCAAAATCTGAAAAATCAGGGAATGCATCCGCACCTGATGGGCGATTTTCCGGTTGAACACGGGTCAAACCAATCGCCGCCTGCGCCGCGCAAACCCTATCTTGTTCAGTGATGGCGGGAAATTTCGATTACTTCGTTGTGCTGGCGGAAATGCGCACAGGGTCCAATTTTCTTGAATCCAATCTGAACGCGTTTGCGCGCCTTGTTTGCCACGGTGAGGCGTTCAACCCGCATTTCATCGGGTACCCCAAATCCAGCGAAATTCTGGGTATCACTCAGGATGTGCGTGACCGGGATCCGGCGCGTCTGATCAACGCGATCAGGACCAAATCGGATGGATTGGGCGGTTTCAGGTTCTTTCACGATCATGACCCGCGCGCATTCGATCTGTTTTTGCCTGATCCGCGCTGTGCCAAAGTAATTCTGACGCGTAACCCGCTGGACAGTTATGTTTCGTGGAAGATTGCGCAGGCAACCGGCCAATGGAAGTTAACCGATTTAAAGCGCCGAAAGGATGGCAAGGCCGAATTCGACGCCGAAGAATTTGCGGATCATCTGAACGTATTGCAGACGTTTCAGATGAAAATCCTGCACGGTCTGCAAACTACAGGGCAAACTGCATTCTATCTGTCCTATGCAGACTTGCAGGATCTGGAGGTCGTGAACGGCATAGGCCGCTTTCTGGGACAGGATGATGTTCTGAAAGGGCTGGAAAAAAAGCTGAAAAAGCAGAACCCGGAACCCACGGTAGACAAGGTCGTGAACAGGAAGGAAATGATGTCCAGTATTGCCGGGCTGGATTGGTTCAACCTGTCGCGTACCCCGAATTTTGAACCCAGACGCGGGCCGGTCGTGCCCAGCTATGTTGCAGCAGCCAAGGCACCGCTGCTTTACTTGCCGATACGCGGATCGTGCGAAGCGGTTGTGACAGACTGGATGGCCGGGCTTGATGGCGTTTCGAAGGATGATCTGACCACCGGAATGAACCAGAAAAACCTGCGTCAATGGAAACGCCGGAACACCGGACACAGAAGCTTTACCGTCCTGCGGCACCCTGTTGCGCGTGCTCATTCCGTATTCTGTGAACGCATTCTGAACACCGGTGAAGGAAGTTTTGCGCAAATACGCCAGACATTAAAGACCCGCTACAAGGTGCCCTTGCCCCAAAACCAGCAACAATCCGGATATGACCGGGCTGCGCACCGGACCGCGTTTGTTGCGTTTCTGGAATTCCTGCGCGGGAATCTGGCTGGCCAAACGGCCATTCGTGTGGATGCCACCTGGTGTACTCAATCCCAGGCCTTGCAAGGTTTTGGCGAATTTGTCCTGCCTGATTATGTCCTGCGAGAAGACGAGCTTTCCAGCGCTTTACCGGCGCTTGCGATGCAATATGGATATTCGAATCCACCCGCACCACATGCGGCCGCTGCCGACACTCCGTTTGCGTTGGCGGACATTTACGATGAACAAATCGAACAAATGGTCGCCGATATCTATCAGCGAGATTACATGATGTTCGGATTTTCGGAATGGGGCGGCGGTCACGCCGCCTGAACTGATTGCGCTTCCGTCAGGATTGCATAAATCGTAGCCGCATCGGGGTTGGCCCGAAGTTTCGCGCATACGGATGCGTCACGCAATGTACGTGATACCAGCGCCAGTGCCTTCAAATGCTCGACACCGGCATCCTCGGGCGCAAACAACGCAAACGCAAGATCAACAGGCTGCCGGTCTATCGAATTGAAATCTATCGGTTTTTCCAAAAGGATAAACGCCCCGACCACAGATTCCACGCCCGGCAGGCGCGCGTGTGGCAATGCCACGCCGTTTCCCACGCCTGTCGGGCCAAGGGTTTCCCGTTCCATCAATGCTTCGACCGTTTCGGCGGCGGGAAGGCCGTAGGCGACAAAGGCAAGATCGGAAAGATCATGCAAAAGCCGCTTTTTGCTTGAGGTCGAAGCCACCACCTTTACCGCCTGAGGGGCGAGGATCTTGGACAATTCCATGTTTTCTCCAATGGCTTTATGACGGCGCGGGTTTCACATTCAGGGGTCGATCCATCCGATGTTGCCGTCATCGCGGCGATAAACGACGTTGACCCCGTTCTTACTCTCGTTTCGAAACACCAATACAGGTGCGCCTGCCAATTCCATTTGCATTACGGCCTCTCCAACCGAGAGAGACGGTATTTTCATTTCCATTTCAGCAACGATCATCGGCTGGAGTGTTTCCGGCTCGATCGCATCCGAGTCTTCTTCCGACGCGAGGATATAAGAGGATGCTCCAAACAATTCAACCGGTTCCGCACGGTCGCGATGATGATCTTTCAGTCGCCTTTTGTAACGGCGCAACTGTTTTTCCATTTTCTCGCGGCAGGCATCGAAAGCGGCATAGATTTCGTGGGCATGTCCCTTTGCCTGCGCAGTCAGTCCGGTGGATAAATGCACCGTCGATTCACATACATATTCGCTGGCGGATTTGGAAAACACGACGTTTGCGTCTGTCGGACGTTCGGCATATTTTTTGACGGCTTCGTTCAATTCGTCCTTCACATGTATTTGAAGGGCTTCGCCGATATCGATTTGTTTTCCGGTGATTTGATAGCGCATTATCTCTCCCTTTTTATTTGACACGCGGACACAGCTTGCCAGTGGTTTTCCGTCAAGGTTTATGGCCGAATGCAGGATAGGACGCCGGAGTTTGACATTGCAAAGTCCGGGCCCCGACAAACGGGCGGACGAACTTCCGAGTCAAAGAACACAAGATCCATACCCTATTTGAGGCGAAATACGGGGGGGCTGTCAATCAAAAGCGGTGACTTGGTAGGCGGAAAATTGGTTAACGAATTTTGAACCATTTTAGGATATTTTAAAATTGTCACCAAGATAGACCCGGCGCACATTTTCGTTCTGCACCACTTCGTCCGGTGTGCCTGACATCAGAACCTGACCATCATGCAGGATATAGGCTCGATCAACAATTTCTAATGTTTCACGAACGTTATGGTCGGTAATCAGAACACCGATGCCGCGTATTTTGAGATCTGCCACCAGATGTCTGATATCGCCCACGGATATCGGATCAACACCTGCAAACGGTTCGTCCAGCAGAAGATATTTTGGGTTGGCGGCCAGACAGCGGGCAATCTCGACCCGCCGGCGCTCGCCTCCTGACAATGCCAGCGCTGGGGCGCGTCGCAGGTGTTCTATCGAAAACTCTGACAGAAGTTCTTCGAGGCGTTCGCGCCGTTTGTGCCGGTCCTTCTCGGTGATATCCAGTATGGCCGAGATGTTATCTTCGACATTCAGGCCGCGGAAAATACTCATTTCCTGAGGCAGGTAACCTATGCCCAGTTGGGCGCGGCGATACATGGGCAGATGTGTGGCATCCTGACCATCTATCAGTACACGACCGCCCTCTGGCATCACCAAACCTGCAACGGCATAGAACGTTGTTGTCTTGCCCGATCCGTTGGGGCCCAGCAGGGCAACAACCTCACCCCGTTTCAATTGCATGCTAAAGTTTCTGATCACAACTTTCTTGCGATAGCTCTTGCGCAATTGTTCGATGCAAAGGCCGGAATTTCCGTTGGTCAGACTCAGAATCGGCTTTGGCATCAATCGGTTCCAGTCCGAAAGATGGTTTTAACCCTCCCGTTCATTTGCGCTGTGCCATCGCGCAGGTTCACGGTCATCTTGTCTGCGGTCAGCGCATTCTGGCCCTGCGTCAGCAGGACATTTGTGGTCATGACGATGGTGCCGCTGACAATGTCATAATCGGCGCGCTTTGCCTCGGCGGCATCCGCACCGCTGACCAGTGTCACGCCACCGGTTGCCTCCAGGCGCTGGATTTCAGAATTTTCTTCGCTGTAAACGACCAGAACTGAAGCAGCCGCCAGACGCATTTCGCCCTGAACCACCAGAACATCGCCATCAAAAACAGCCGTTCCGTCCAACTGGCTTACGGAAAGCGTATCTGATGTCACTTCAACTGGTAAATCGGGGTCTTGTTTGATGACGCCGAACGTGACCTGCGCACTTTCGGCTTGGGCAACTGCCCAATCCGGCGCAAAAGCGGTTATCACGACACACGTGACTATTGAAAAAAGACGCAAATACGCCACCGGTTATCTGTCCGTTTGTTTGGGGCGGTATATCAGCTTTACCCCGTTTGTGAAAACCATTTGAACAACCTCGCTGTCGGGGTCGGATCGCAACTGCATTTTGCCGGCCTGCAAGTCCCCCAAAGGGCTGGTGGCAGACACGGATGACAATGTATCAGCTTCGATTCGCGATAAGGAAGACCGCAGATGTTCGGTGCGGATTACGTAGCCTTCGCTGTTTTCGATGACGACAGACCCCCTGAAAACAACAACTTCACCTGCTGCATCCAGTTCTCCGCTTTTGGCAGTCAGCTTGATCTGCCCGCCCTCGTTCAGATTGATCTGACCGACCAGATTATCCGCCTCCGGACGCTCTGAACCGGCTGTGCCGGGTCTGACCACACTGGCGCTGACACTGATTTGGTCGCCTGCATCAGTGGTGCCTGCGAAAACCGGCCCGGTGATCTGCTGCGTGCGCAAACGTTCCTGAACCTCGGTATCGGCGAAGGGAATGGTGTTTGTCGGGTCCACACTGCGCGACAGCAGGAACATCGTCGACAGCAGGGCAAGCGCCGTCAGTGGCAGCAAAACCTTTAGCCAGGCGATCAGGCGCGAATAGCGATCTACGCGCTTGGCCATTCTAGCCCAGCCCGACCCGCAAACAGTCGTGAATGTGCAACAGCCCGATCGCTTTGGGCGGGCCGGCCGGGTCTACGACAAACAGGCAGGTGATCTTGCGCTTGTTCATGATCGCCACGGCCTGTTCGGCAAGTGCATCGGGGGCAATTGTCGTTGGATTATGCGTCATGACATCGTCAGCGTTCAGCGACAAAAGGCCATCCATGTGGCGGCGCAAATCACCATCTGTGATAATACCCGTCAGGATGCCCTGATCATCGCACACACCAACAACGCCAAACCCCTTTTGGCTGATTTCGATCAGCGCATCGCCCATTTTGGCAGAACCAGCGACTGTCGGTACTGCATCGCCCTTGTGCATCAGGTCACGTACACGACTTAGTTGCGCCCCAAGTTTTCCGCCTGGATGAAATTCGCGGAAATGTTCGGGCGTGAAAGCGCGATGTTCCATCAGGGCCACGGCAAGAGCATCGCCCAGCGCCAGGGTCATCGTGGTTGAAGATGTCGGTACCACGCCTGTTCCGCAGGCCTCTTCGGCGCGCGGCAGGATCAAGCCGATATCGGATTGCCGGATCAGCGTCGATTCTGCGCGGCTGGCAACGCCAATCATGGGGATATCAAAGCGGCGTGTGTAGGCAATGACATCGGCAAGTTCCGGCGTTTCGCCCGAATTTGACAGAACCAGCGCCACATCCCCCTGCGCAACCATGCCCAGATCGCCATGGCTGGCCTCGGCCGGGTGGACAAAATGCGCCGGAGTTCCTGTGCTTGCAAAGGTTGCGGCAATCTTTCGTGCGATGTGGCCGGATTTTCCCATGCCCAGAACGATAACCCGGCCTTTTGCATCCAGAAGCATTTGCACCGCCGCTGCGAAAGACTCATCAAGACCCGCTGACAAGAGCGCAAGCGCTTTGGTTTCGGTATCAATCACCCGGCGGGCGGTGCTCAAAAACTGTTCAGGCCCGGTCATGTCTGTGATCTTTCAGGAATGTGCAAAAATATCGGTTTCGGGCCAGCCTGCCAAATCCAGCTTTGCCCGCATTGGCAAAAAGTCAAAGCACGCCTTGGCGATGTCGGCACGCCCTTCACGGACAAGCATCGTATCCAAAGCATCCCGCAGCTGATGCAGGTACAGAACATCCGACGCAGCATATTCAATTTGGGCATTGCTAAGGTCACGTGCACCCCAATCGCTGGATTGCTGCTGTTTGGACAGGTCAACCCCAAGTAATTCCTGTGTCAGGTTTTTCAATCCGTGCCGGTCGGTATAGGTGCGCACCAGTCGGCTTGCGATTTTCGTGCAGTAAACCGGCGCGGTTATTACCGCGAATGCGTTGTACATGGCCGCGATGTCAAATCGACCGAAATGGAACAGCTTCAGCACATCGGGGTTTTCCAACAATGCACACAGGTTGGGTGCCGTCGTCTGACCAAGTTCGATCTGAACGATATGCGCGTTGCCGTCGCCGCTGCTAAGCTGAACAACACACAGGCGATCACGATGGGGATTCAACCCCATTGTTTCACAATCGATAGCCACAACCGGCCCCATATCCAGCCCGTCGGGAAGATCGTTTTGATAAAGATGATTTGTCATGGCGCACCTATATCGCGGCTTTGATGAATGGGAAAGTGGCGGTTTTTTTAACCGTCAGCGCGCCGGACCGCCAATACAGGTTTCCGGTAGTCTAATTTACAAGAGCGCAGTATGCTTGGGTTTCGTGATCAGGGTTACACCGTTCTTTCCGGGTTCTTTTTTGTTATCATTCCGTTATCGGATGGCCCGGTTGATCGTCATTGGTCGCAAGACAAACAAGGATACACCAAATGAAACTATTTGTTCCTTTTGCAATTGTTCTGCTTCTCTGCGCCTGTGAGCCGGGACAGAATTCAACTTCGATCAATGGCGAACAGCTGTCTTCGATCCCGACCTATACTTACGACGGGCGTTAGAAGGTACCGGTTCTCGCAGGTTGCCACGCAGACGCATGACATTCACGTGCCGCGCCTGACACAGCGCCCCTCGCTCGCAGCCAAAGCTGTTCTCGGATCTATTCCGGTGCTGGGAGTTTTTCTAAAGTTTCGCGCGCAACATCAAATTGCGGAAGCGGCCTGTCACCTGCAATTTCCAAAGCGCGTGTCAAAGTTTCCCGTGCCTCCTGGGTTCTTTCAAGGGCGGCATAGGTCATGCCAAGATGGAACTGGACCAACGGATCTTCCGGCAATCCGGCTGCTGCCGGCTCCAGATATGCCAGAGCTTCTTCGTAATTGCCGCGTCGGTATTCGATCCAGCCATAGGTATCCTGAAGCGGCGGAAACATTGTGCCCTTCAGGCGACTGGCGATTGCAAAACCACGTTCAAGGCTTTCGGGATCTGTGCGATGCGTGGTGATCAGGCTGGCCAGGTTGTTGGCAAGAATGACGCTGCTGCTGTTCTTCGCATACAAGTCTTCGTAAATCGCGATTGCGCCTTCAAAGTCCTGCGCTTTTTCAAGCCGTTCTGCTTTGAGCAAAAGCGCACTGCTGGCATCCGGTCTTTGTGCAATGACCTTGTCCACAAGTTCACCGGCTTCGGCATCGCGGCCTTCGGCGATCAGCAGGCTGTAATAGGTTCTCAGGACACGATCGTTTCCGGGAAACTCTTCCAGAAGTTTCTTGTATTCTTCCTCGGCGCGGGCGCGATCATCTTCCAGAAAATAAAGGCCGGCCCGCAGGAACCGCAAAGAAGGGTCGTTGGGTCTGGCCACAAGCTGTTCTTCCAATAGCGCGGTTGCTTCGTCCAGTTGACCATCCCGCACCTGGGTTTCAACCAGTGCGGCAAGAGCGCCGGTGTTTCCAGTGTCTTCACTCAGCATGTCCTTGAGGAAAGAAATCGTGTCTTCGGTGCGTTCCTGACGTGACAGAACTTCTGCCTCGATACCATTCGCAACGTTGGTTGCCTGATCGGTTCCCAGTGCGCGCAAGGACCAAACAATGCGTGTCGCCCGGTTCCAATCCTGCTGGGCAATATAAATCATCGCCATATTGCGAAGCAGCTCGATGTTCTGGGGCGCTTTGTTCAACGCTTCCTGAATAACCGACTGGGCGGATTCAATGCGGTTGTCCGCCATAAGGAATGACGCATAGCGCAGCGATTCAGCCGGGGCAGCGCCAGACACGTCCACCGCAAGCGCATAGCGTTCGCCGGCCAGTTCACGGGCACCTTCCCGTTCATGTGCCTGGCCCATCAATGTCATGATCGAGGCATCGTTGGGCGCGCCCGCCAACGCGGTTCTCAGGGCGACGATGGCCTCGCTCGGCTTGTCTTCGTCGATCAGCCATGCCGCTTGCATTTTCAGCGCTGCAACGTGGCCGGAATCTTCCGCCAGAATTTCCTCTACCAAAGAACGCGCGCCAACCGGATTATTGGTCTGGATCAGCATTCTGGCCAGCAGGATCTGCGAATTGCGCCGGTCATCGCTTGGTTCGTTCTGCTCCAACACCTGTTCAAGTTCGGCGATGGCCTCGTCCTGCTTGCCCTCTTCAAAGTCCATCGAGGCAAGAAGGGCGCGGTACACCAGATTTTTTTCTTCTGATTCAACAAGACGGGCCAGTTCAGCGCGGGCGGCTTCCGGCCCCTGAGTTTCTGTCAAGAACTGTACGACAACGATTTTTGCTGCTGGTTCCGCGTCGGGGCGGTTCGCAAGTTCGCGCAAGAATGCTTCGGCGCCTTCCAGATCGTTGCGTTCCAGATACCAGGCGATCAGCGTGCGTTGCAGATCGATGTTTTCAGGAAACTTCGATACCATTTCCTTGAGGGATGCTTCGACGCCTTTGTTGTCCCCTAGCTCGTACTGAACCTGCAGGCGCGCCATCAAAAGCTCGAATGAATCGGGCTCGAATTCTATGCCCTGATTAAGCTGTACCAGCGCCTGATCAAATTCCTGACGGTTTACCAAATGCTCGACAACGATGCGGCGTGCGATTCCGTCTTCCGGGTTTGTCTCCAACACGTCTTTCAGAATTTCGGCCTGTTTGCGCGCTTCGGGTTCGTTCGAATCGCGGCGTGCCTTTACAAAATCAAGCGCTGCAATCAGGGCCAGAACATCTGCGTTATCCGGCGCCAGTTCATATGCCGCACGTCCGTGGCGTTCGCCTTCTTCCCAGTCGCGGTTCAGCATTGCCATGCGTGCAAGCTCGATCCGGCCTTCCAGATTCTCGGGATAAAACTCGACCAGCGTGAGGTACTGCTTGAAAGCGCCCCGGATCTTGCCTGCATCACTTTGAGTGCGCGCATAGGCCAAACGGGCTTCCTTGTGACGCGGATTGAGTTTGAACACGTTGCGAAACTCAACTTCGGCACGGGTAACATCCCCCTGCTCCAACAGTGACATGCCGCTTTCATAATGTTTTTGCGCCCGCTCTTCAGAACTTTCGCAAGCAGTTAGAAAGAGAGTGGCAGAAAGCAGGGCCGCAGTGATTCCCGGAATACGAAGCATCTTGATTGGTTCCATCCTGTTTGGCAGGTCAGTCGACCCGTTTTCCTAGACGTACAATGTTATCATAAAGTGTAACATCGAAAAGGGTCGCAGATGAAGGCGACCCTTTGTTGTATGATCATTGTCGGTTGTTTGCCATCGTGACAATGCCGTGCCGAGTTCAGTACCCCGTTCCGCGCAAAACCACACCGACGGTTTTGAACAGAATCTTGATATCCGTAATCAGGCTCATGTCATTGAAGTAACGCGTATCAAACCGGGCGCGCGCCGAAAAGCTGCTCTCGTTACGGTCAGAAATCTGCCAGTATCCGGTCAAACCAGGACGCATCGAGAAATACGCAAGACCAGGATAAAGATCGCGCTGATCGGGCATCATCGGGCGCGGTCCGACAAGGCTCATTTCGCCTGTCAGAACGTTCCACAGCTGGGGAAGTTCATCCAAAGAGCTCTTGCGTAGAATAGAACCGAACGATGTAATCCTCGGGTCATTTTTCAGTTTTTGCGATTCTGCCCATTCCTTGGCGGCTTCGCCGTTTTTGGCAAGGTAGCCGCTCAGGAACTTGTCAGCATCGGGGATCATCGTCCGCAGTTTCCACATCGAAAAGACGCGGCCATTACGTCCGATACGGTTCTGGCGGTAGAAAGGGTTCGCGCCATCCCGCGCGATCAGGGCGCACAGGATCAGGATTACCGGGACGACAAAAGGCGCGGCGATCAGCACCAGAGCCAGGTCGCACACACGCTTGAAAAAGGATCCATACCAACCGTTCCGAACTACAGAAGGTTCAAGGACGAATTTTCCGGATACATCCGCTACAAAAGCGGCATCGCGCTTAAATTGCTTATCTTGAATGGTCATTTCAAATCTTTCAATCAGTACAAACACAGAACCACATTTCAGCAACGCGTAACAAACGACGCCGCCGTCAAGTCGAATTTAACCGCTCTAGCTTTTTTTATTTGCGCAACAAACAGATCAGCGTGCACTTTTTATTAACACTGAATTAACATCTGAACTGCCAACATGCCAGAGAAAAATCCAACGATTGCCGAATCTTGGCCTGAGGTGCTTTGAATCGCTTAAAATGTGGCCGTATTGTCCAGCAGGGTTCAAAAATAAATCTCAAAATCAGTCTTTAGTTCCGTTTCGGGGACAATGTGTGTGGTCAAGACTCCGTTCAAAACTAATATCGAATCGAGCATTTGTGCTGCAAATCCCCTAAATACGCCGATGCATCATGCAAAGGCCGGATTGGTGACTTTTTTTCGCCAGATATGACTGTTTCACTGCGCGCCAGAAGGTGAAAGCCGTGGCGCGACGTGCGCGCCCGATCAATAAGAGCTGAAGCCAGGGTCTGGCTTGCGGTAGTCAACGAGAGGCAGCGATATAGTGTCTGACGTCGCAACATACACACACTCTTCACGGTGGCGCGTGGGGGTAAAGCCACCGTTTGATATTGTGCGCGCCAACCATAGCAGCGTTCTGAGGCATGACACATCACCTGAAGATCACAGGCGAATAGTGCGCAGGCTTCGTGAATCACAAGCGAGCCTGAAGTTTTCCAGACGCGATGAAGGTGACCGCGCGAAAGACTCTATTTTACGGACCGTGCGCACGTCGGTTAAGGCACGGCACACGGGCCCTCAACTTTCGTCAAAAGATGACTACATAAATGATCAATCCGACACGATCGAAACAGGGTATGCAGGACTTTTAGTCAATTCGATAGAACCCGCACTCAAATCGGGATACACCCGCGCCATGGACAGTACGCTTGACATCTATACGGACCACTTCGGGCTCAAAAAGCGCCCGTTTTCCTTGGTTCCTGATCCCAATTATCTGTATTGGTCCGCGTCGCACAGACGCGCGTATACCATGCTGGAATATGGAATTCTGACAAGTGCGCCGATCACCCTTATCACAGGCGAGGTGGGCGCGGGCAAAACCACGCTTTTGCAGCATCTTCTGAAGAATCTGGATGACGGTGTCAAAGTCGGCCTGGTGTCCAACGCACACGGTTCACGCGGCGAACTGCTGCAATGGGTGCTGATGTCGCTTGATCAGCCGGCTCCGCAGGAAGCCAGTTATGTTTCGCTGTTCGATTCCTTTCAGAAATACCTGATCAAGGAATACGCAGAGGGAAACCGTGTCATTCTGATTTTTGACGAAGCCCAGAACCTAAGCCGCGAATCTCTGGAAGAGTTGAGAATGTTCACCAACATCAACTCGAACAGCGATGTTCTGCTTCAACTGGTTCTGGTCGGACAACCTGAATTGCGCGATATCGTGCGCCGCCCGGACTTGCGGCAATTCGCACAGCGCGTCGCAGCGAGTTTTCACCTTGATGCCATGGACGCGACAACTGTCAATGCCTATATCGGGCACAGGCTGCGGCTGTCGGGTGCGGAGCGTAACCTTTTCAGCGAGGTTGCCAGTAATCTGATCTACGAGGCGACCGGTGGTGTGCCAAGACTTGTGAACCAGTTGTGTGATTTGTCGATGGTGTATGCGTTTACCAAGAACCAGAAAACAGTAACGCTGGCGACTGTTCGCCAAGTTCTGGATGACGGTGCGTTCTTTGGTGCAGGTGCCTTTGGGCACGGAGAAGAAACAACCCAATGATTGCCGATATCAAATTCTACCTGTCCTTGTTCTTGCGACGGTTTCATTACTTCCTTCTGGTGGCAATGGCGGTATCTGCCGTTGGCATAACAATGGCGTATACGCTGCCTTCTGTGTACGAAGCCGAAGCGCGCCTGCTGGTTGAATCCCCGCAAATTCCGGGCGATCTGGCAGAATCGACGGTCCGGGCCGAATCCTCCGAACTTCTTCAGATCATCCGCCAGCGTATTCTGACGCGAAACAACCTGATTGATATGTCGCGCAGATATCAGGTGCACGAGGCCGGGCCCGACATGAACCCGGACGCCATCGTGCAGGATATGAACAAACGGATCAAAGTCAGCTTGCCCAATTCGCGAGACGCCGCATCATTCGTGAATGTGTCGTTCGCGGCCCCGGATGCCAGAACATCGGCGGCCGTAACCAACGATCTGGTGACTCAGATATTGCAAGAAAACGTCGCGTTGCGCACAGCTGTCACCAGCCAGACCCTTGATTTCTTCAGGCAGGAAGTTGCGCGGCTTGATGATGAACTGGCGCAGCAGGGCGCGAAGATGCTTGAATTCAAGCTGCGCAACAAAGACGCGCTGCCCGATAGCATGGACTACCGTCGCACCAGGCAGGCGTCGCTGCAGGAAAGATTGCTACAGATTGAACGGGATCTGACCGGGTTAAGAGACCGGCGCGAACGGCTTGTAGAATTGTACGAAAGAACTGGAACAATTGATCTGACCGGCCAGACGCTTACGCCGGAACAACGCAGATTGCAGACACTACAATCCGAACTTGCATCGGCTATGGTCATCTATTCGGATCAGAATCCGCGTGTAAAGACATTGAAGGCGCAAATTGAAGCGTTGGAAAAAGCGCTGGCAACCCAACTCCAGCCGAATGAAAACAATGGTCAGGAATTATCGGTTTACGATCTGCAACTTGCAGATCTGGACAGCCAGACCGAATTTCTGGAGCAGCAAAAGCAGACGATCGAAGGCGAGTTGGAAGAACTTAACAAGTCGATCGAAGCAACCCCGACAAACACGGTCACGCTGGGAACGCTTGAACGTGATTATGAAAACATCAGAATCCAGTATAATCGCGCAACTGCGGATTTAGCCGCTGCACGAACCGGTGACCAGATCGAAGCGCAGTCGCGCGGGCAACGTATCACGGTGATCGAACAAGCGGTTGAACCGCGCGAACCGACAAGTCCGGACCGCCCCAAAATTGCTACGGCATCCGTTGCTGCCGGTATACTTCTGGGCGTTGGTCTGGTCGCACTGATCGAGATGATGAACGGTGCGATCCGTCGCCCCAGCGAAATCAGCACACGGTTGGGAATAACGCCGTTTGCGACCATCCCGTTCATCACAACAAAACGGCAGCGCACACGGCGCAGATTGATCATAGGCAGCCTGCTGGCCCTCGTGGCCATCGGCATACCGCTTAGTCTCTACTTGTTGCATGTCTATTATCTGCCCATGGATTTGCTGGTGGAACGGGTTCTGGAAAAATCCGGCGTTGCCGGTTTAATCGAACGGCTTCGGTAGGGTACGAGTAGGAAAACAGATGGAACGTATTCAAACAGCGATCGACAAGGCACGTAAGGCAAGGGAAGGCCATAGCGATCCCGCGGCCGCGCGCGCCCCTGCGCAGGTGGGAAAGCCAAAGTCCGCATCGCCGGTTGCCGAAGACCGTGAAGCAAAGAAACCCCTTGTCCTGTCTTCGGACATGTCGTTCAAGCAGCGGGATGAAGCCTGGGCTGCTCTCAAGCGGTTCGATCCCAAACAGGTCCATCTTGAACGCAATCGTATCGTTGCATATCAAACCGGTCCCGAGGCCGTTCCTTACGATGTTTTGCGGACCCGGTTGTTGCATCAGATGCGCGCGAACAACTGGCGCAGGGTTGCCGTTACCTCTCCGACAGCAGGCGCTGGCAAGACAATGACATGCGTCAACCTGGCGTTCAGCCTTGCGCGCGCTCCGGATCAGCGGACAATGCTGATCGAGCTGGATTTGCGACGGCCTTCGATGGCTGCGCTGCTTGGTATCGAGGGAAACCAGCAGTTTTCCAAAGCGCTGAGCGGGCAAGACGCACCGGAAGATCACATCCTGCGATATGGCCGCAACCTGGCATTTGCTGTCAACCAGACAACGGCGCGTAACCCTTCTGAGCTGTTGCAGGGTGTAACAACCGGCAAGGTCATAGACGAACTCGAGGAACGGTATCTTCCGGAAATCATGATGTTCGATACGCCACCCTTGTTTGCCAGCGATGACACGATGGCGTTTCTGGATCAGGTGGATTGTGCCCTGCTTATCGGCGAGGCAGAGAAAACTACGATTGAAGAGATCGACAAGTGCGAACAAGAGCTTGCCGCGCGCACAAACGTTCTGGGTGTCATGCTGAACAAGTGCCGGTATCTGGTTAGCCACGAAGGGTATGGCGAACAGTACGGATATTGAGTGTTTGTGCGATAGAAGGCGTCAGCGGTATCGCGCAACGACTTGATCAAACCTGATGGTCGTGACGGGAGAATTGTGAAAACAGCCGTAAATGCGGCCAGTTGTGCGAATCAGCTCTGGCTGCCCTGCATGCCGAATTCGAACTCTTCGTTATTGCCGGATGACGTCACAAGTTTCTCGCGGATTGCGACCCACCCCACAATCGCAAGCAGGGTCGTGGTGCCGGTGGCAACATAGATCAGAATGGCAAGCCAGATCGGCAATCCGTAGAAAAGCGCCGTCGCGGTGGCACCGAAACTTGCAACAACCCCCAGAAAAACGAAACCTAGCATTCTATTTTCTTTCTTTGATTTGCGACACGGTCCAACAAAGCAGTACTCATCTTGGCAGATGGACTGACGTTGGCGCGCAAATGTGGTCTTACTAAGGCACAATTATGACTGCGCGGAATGAAATGAGGATTAAGGCGCCTGTCGGCGAGCGATTGCCGGCTCTGTTGATATTTCATCAATAAAAGGCGTCTGTCATCGGAAACGCTGTTGCATCATCGGCACGGCTTGGCGGTATTTGTATGCGCTATTTGCAATATTTCCGCGTTTTTGCTTTCTGCAAAGCCGTGTTGTGCTTATGCTCATGCGAAAGGGCCTGTTGCCCGGAACGAGAGAAAGATTAGCATGAAACATATTTTCACGCTCGCTACGGTATTGTTTGTTTTGCCGTTTTTTGTGGCTTCGGCGTCCGCTCAGGACAGTTACCGTGTTAAGTCAGGTGATGTCCTGCAAGTGGAAGTGCTGGAAGATCCCAGCATCAACAGGCAGGTTCTTGTCACGCCGGATGGGCGCATTTCCTTGCCGCTGGCAGGTACGGTTTTGGCGTCCGGACGCAGCGTGGATCAGGTTCAGGCTGAAATCGCGGGAAAACTGGCGCCGAACTTCGCAGCACCGCCGACGGTTTTTGTGTCGGTGAACAGCGTCGCCGCACCGGACCCTGCAACCTATTCCGGAACGTCGACAATTGATGTTTACGTCTTGGGAGAAGTTGCAAACGCGGGCAAGGTTTCGGTTTCCAGCGGGACAAACATTTTGCAGCTTCTTGCCGAAATCGGTGGCTTTTCTGATTTTGCCGCCACCAAGCGGATTCAACTGCGACGCAAAGACAAGTCGGGCACTGAGAAGGTGTACAATATCAACTACCAAGACATACTTGCAGGACAAAGCAGCATCGGTACAACCACGTTGGCATCTGGCGACGTGATTATTGTGCCGCAAAGAAGGCTGTTCGAATAACAAAAAAATCACGAGCGGGGCGCAATCGTGAGTAGAAAGCTGTATTTGGGAACGACGGCCTTGTGCGGGCTGGTTGTAACGTTGATGCCTGCGTTCGCGCAGGAGCTTGAAGGGCTGCAGGCAACGTTTGGTGTCGAACAACGGTTCGAGGCGGGGGATAACCTGTCTCTGGATATCCCGGAATCCGGGTCGTCCGCGTTTTCCACAACGGCGTTTGATCTGAACGTGCTCAGCCAGACAAGAACGCAAAGCCTGCGTTTCAATCTGGGTGCGGCGCTGCGATATGGTGATGTAGAGCAAGGTGTCGATACCGGTTTGGTCGACCCGAACATCGGTTTCAACTATTCAACAACGGGTGCCAACGCGCTTCTTTCATTCGGCGCGAGCTATGCCGAAAGCGACGTTTCTTTTGACAGATCATTGTCCGACTTCGAGGACGAGAACGGCGTCATCGTATTGCCGGAAGATTTCGAGAGTCTGAACGGTACGGGAACGCGCGAAGTGGCCCGTGCCAACGCGCGGATCGAAACCGGATTACAGGACCCGATCGGGTTCGTCCTGTTTGCTGATGCAGCCCAAACGATGTATCGGAATTTGTCTGCTGGTTCCACCCTTGACGATTTTGAACGCTTGGGTGCCGGCGGTAGCGTCCTGTTCCGGTTTTCGCCGGTTACAACGGCGTTTATCGACGCTGAATACAGCCGCTTTACCTCGGACGATACACAACAGACGGACCGACGCACCACATCTGTTAGCGTTGGCGCCGATCATGCGATTTCGGCAACGACCCGCATTGTGGGATCTATCGGTTATTCTGAAACAGACACCGAGGAATTCGGTGTTACGGAAGTGGACGAAGGTGTCATCGGCAGCCTGACCTGGTCTCGGGATTTGTCTTCCGGATCGGTCGAAACCTCTTTCGACGTGACACAGAATGAAAACGGCCGCCGCGCGACCTTGTTGTTTGCGCGGATGATGCCAATCCCGCTTGGCTCATTGTCTTACAGCATTGGTGTTACGGACAGTGATACCTTTGATGCCAACGTCATAGGCAGCTTGAACTGGCAGCGTAACCTGCCAACGGGCCGCGTGTTTGCACGACTGAACCGGCAGATCTCAAGCAACAGCGAAGATGATGAACGACTGTTCACAACGCTGGCTCTTGGGTACTTGTACGATATCAATTCGGTGTCGAGCATCGGGTTTGATGCAAGTTATGGCGCATCGGAATTTGATAACGCGAATGATGTGAACCGGACGGACCTTTCGATCAGTTATAATCATGCGTTGACGCAGGATTGGACGCTCAGTTCCGGCGTGAGTTACCGTATCCGGGATGAACAGAACGTTGGTGAAGCGGATTCGCAATCCATCTTTGTAACGTTGCGGCGTGAATTTGATCTGTTGCGCTGACGTGCAAAAGCGCGGTGGCCCTGCTTCAATCACTTCATGACGGATCAATCCCCCCTCTCTGAAGGCCGCCCGTGGATGGTGTTCCTTCTGATCGTCCTGTGCGTCCTTCCCGAACTGGTCTTGCAGGGCGCGGACTGGGGACTTTGGGCAAGTACCCGGCTTCGCTCGCTGACCTATCAGAACGGCGCGTTCTGGTCGGGGCTTTTGCAAGGCTGGCGTCCGAACTATGCGGTACAGCCCTACTCCATGTTTGTGACCTACGCGTTTCTGCATGCCGGTTTTGGTCATCTGGTGGTCAACATGATCACCTTGTTTACCCTGGGCGGGTCGATTTCTGCCTCGCTGGGTTCCTGGCGGTTCCTGCTTGTCTATGTTGCCGCCGTTTTGGGAGGCGCGCTTGGCTTCGGTCTGTTCGGAACGACCATCCAGCCGATGGTTGGGGCGTCCGGCGGGTTGTTCGGGCTTGCGGGGGCCTGGATCGTGATTGATGTGTCTGCAACTCTGGCCGAACGGTCGGGCCTCAAGACTTTGGCCTTTGCCATATTGTGGCCGATCACGCTGCTTATTCTGCTGAATGTTGTCATGTACTGGAGCACGGGCGGCCAGCTCGCCTGGGAAACACATCTGGGCGGATTTTTCGCCGGATGTCTTGCAACCTTCCTGCTTGCCCGCCCCAGCACACCTGAGCGTTTGCCATAATCTTGCTCCGGTACCCGAAACAGGGCTCGTGCGCGGCATTTTGCATCGCGTGAAATGGTGAGCCCGTCCGGGTTCGAACCGGAGATCTGCTGGCCAACAGTCAGAGTGCCGAATTATATCATGACGGCAGACCGCTCCATTCAGCATTTCTCAACCAGACTCTGAAGTCGGGGCGCATTGACGATGCCGATCTCTCCATAACTGACATCGATCAGCCCTTGCGAATGCAGACTGCGCAATAGACGCCCGGTCGCGGATAGGGACAGGTTGGCGGCATCAGCCAGATCCGACTGGGTCAGCAGCAACCGATCTATCGGGGCCACGGATGGATGCGATCCGAGGCGCGCCGACAGCCGCAACAGCGTCGCTGCCAGCCGCTTACCTGCATCCCGGATCATAAGGTGGTCGGCCACGGTCATGGCCAGACCCAGGTTGCATGCGGTGCAGAACGCCAGCCACTTCCAGGTTTCGGGATGATCGTGGGCAAGGCGCAGGACCGCCCCGCGATCAATCCGCAGCAGTCGTGCCGCTTCCGAGGTCCTGAGTTCGAACGCGCGCGGCTGGTTGGACAGGAAAGCAAAATCGCCGGTCCACATACCGGGACCCATCAGATGTACAAAGCGCAGCGCTCCGTTTTCACCCGCAAAACTCAAACGCAAGGTGCCGCCGAGACACCCGTATAAACTGTTCGCTTCCTCACCGGCGGAATACACAATCTCGCCGGGCCCAAAGGAAACCTGCTGACCAAGAGCGCAGAACCGGCGCCCTAATTGGACGGGAAGATCCCCCACCCAACCCTTTGAGAGAATTCCGATGGCGGACATGTAGACTCCATTTCCCAAGATTGTGGACGAAAGCGCAATCATTGACGCGAAGCTACCCTAGCTTGGCGATACTTGCGATTGGAAACCGATTCGAGCCGGCAGTTTGCCTGGAACCTGCTAAAGGAACACCTTGATGAAAACCGTCTTTGCAGCAGCGGCCGCCGCTTTTTTTGCCATGCCCGTCATGGCGCAGGACCCCCCGCCTGACGGTGCCGTGGACGTGTTGAAAGGGCAGCCTTATTCGCCGAACGCAAACCGCGGCTTTCCAACGCAAGTGCTGTTTGGCGACACGCATGTCCATTCGGCGCTTTCGGCGGATGCCGGTGGCGGCGGCACCACGCTGATGCCACGCGACATGTATCGCTTTGCAAGAGGTGAGCAGGTGACATCGAACACCGGACAACCGGTCAAGCTGCCCCGCCCGTTTGATTTCTACATGCTGACAGAACACACCGACGGCATGGGAGTAATCACAGACATCATGCGCGGCGCGCCCTTCGACCGGGAATACCTCGAAACCCGCGCCCGCTGGGAAAAACTGCTGGAGATCGGCCAGACCAAGGGAGACAGCGAAACACACCCGCTGCTCTCTCCCACCGACGAGTTTGCAGATTACGAGCAGTGGGACTGGGCCAATCTGGACGTGTCCGAGGCCAAGACGCCCGAGATGCTGCCCTTCGAATACGCCCGTTCGATCCTGAAATACGGCCTGCAATTTCAGGCCAACGAGGGGGTCAATCCGTTCAAGCTGGACCCCGAAGTGGTCATGATCACCCAGGAACGCGCCTATACGTCGCCCATCTGGTATACACCGAACTAAGGATGCAAAGATGAACAGACTGATTTCTACCTGTTGCGCACTTTTGCTGGCCAGCGCCACGCTGGCGCAGGAAAAACCCGCCGTTCCGCAACCGGCCTCGACGCTTAGCCGAGCGGTGGCAACGTCAGTCAACCGCCAGCCCGCGATTCCACGCCCCGAGCAGGAGGCCGCGGCGGCGAAAAAACTGGCCGATTTCGAGGCCCGCACCGGGCAGAAACCCAATATCGTGATCTTCATCGTCGACGACATGGGCTATGGCGATCCGGGCGCCTTTGGCGGCGGCGAAATGATCGGAGCGGCGACGCCGAACATGGACGCGCTTGCAGCCGAGGGGCTCAAGCTGACCTCGACCTATTCGCAATACACCTGCACGCCGACCCGTGCTGCCGTCTACACCGGGCGACTGCCGGTGCGCACCGGACTGATCCGCCCGATCCTGGCCGGCGACGACATCAAGCAGAACCCGTGGGAGGGCGAGCTTTCGGTTGCGGGCCTGCTATCGGATGCCGGATATCACACGATGCTGGTAGGCAAGTGGCATATCGGCGAAGGCGAGGGAATGCGCCCGCATGACGTGGGCTTTGACGAATTCTATGGCTTCTACAAGGCGCAGAAGGAATACACCCAGGACGTCTATCAAGGGCGGTTCCCCGATCTCGTCCTCGATCCCGACAAGCTGGCCCGCTATCGCGCGATCGGGTCGAACAACGATCTGATCTACGGGCTTAAGGACGGCACCACCGAAACCGTCGAGACCATCGACAGCATGGAAAAGATGGCCGAAGGCGACCGCAAACTGCGTGACTATACCCTCAAACGGATCGAAGAACTGGCCATGGGCGACAAGCCGTTCTTCATCAGCCACAGCTTCATGAAGGTGCATGCCGACAATTTTCCTTCCGAGGCATTCAAAGGCGCAAGCGCGTCTAAATACCCCTATCGCGACAACATGGTCGAGGTGGACGCCTATATCGGCGACATCGTGGCCAAGCTGGATCAGGTGGGAGAGCTGGAGAATACCATTATCTTTGTCACCTCCGACAATGGCCCGCAAATGGATAGCTGGCCCGACAGCGGATACACCCCGTTCCGTGGCGCCAAGGGCACCACATGGGAGGGCGGCGTCCGGGTGCCGGGCATTGCCTACTGGAACGGGATGATCGAGCCGGGCCGGGTGTCGGACGGGTTGTTCGACCTGATGGACCTGTTCGACACATCGCTGGCGCTGGGGGGCGTGTCTACCGACAGCCTGCCGGATGACAAGTATTATGACGGCATCGACCAAAGCTCGTTCCTGATCGTCGAAAACGGCGAAAGCCGCCGCGAACATGTCTATAACTGGCTTGGCGCGCAACTCGCCGCGATACGGATGCTGGAATACAAGGCGCATCTTCTTGTGTCCCTGCCACAGGAGAAGTTCCTTTATATCGACATGGCGGCCGTCGTACCTACGGGTCTCGCGCCCTGGCTGTTCAATCTTTATGTCGATCCGAAGGAAGAGTACCCGGTCGGCCATCGCATGAACGCCTGGACCGCCTCGCTTGGCGCCGAACTCAAGGCACATGGCGCCACTTTCAAATTGTTTCCGCCGAAGGATCTTGGACTATGAAACTCAAATCTGCATTCAAAGGTGCAACTGCGCTTGTGGCTCTGGCCCTTGCCCCGATCATCACTCAGGCCGAGCCTAACCCGTTGCGTAATGCCTATTTCGGCGAAACCCACCTGCACACGGCCTTCTCGCTGGACGCCTATATCGGTGGCACGCGGCTGATGCCGGCCGACAGCTTGGCCTATGCCCGCGGCGAGTCTGTAACCCTGCCGGACGGCACCACCGCCCAGCACAAACGACCGCTCGACTTCGCCGCCGTGACAGATCACGCGGAATACCTGGGCGAGATGTATTCGACCATGTACGAGGACGCCCCTGGCCATGACAACGCCGATCTCGTCGCGCTGCGCGGGTTGGAAAGCCTCGAGGATAGGCAGGAATGGTTCATCAAGTATGTTGTTTCCTCGAACCGTTCCGCCACGCCACAGCATCCGCCCTTTTTCGCCGGCCCGGCGACGGCCAAATCTGCCTGGCAGGTGATCGTCGATGCCGCCGAAGAGGCCAATGATCCCGGCACCTTCACCGCGCTGATCGGCTTTGAGTGGTCCGCGGCGCCCAACGGGGCAAACCTGCACCGTAATGTGCTGTTCCGCGACAACAACGTGCCCAACAGCGTGCCGAGCTATATCGACATCAACGAAGAGGAAAACCTCTGGAAGTGGATGAAGGGGCAGGAAGCTGAAGGTCGCCGCCTTCTTGCCATCCCCCACAATTCCAATGCGTCCAAGGGGCGGATGTTCCCCGACATCGACAGTTTTGGCGATACAATGGACCTAGATTATGCCCGCACGCGCCAGCATTTCGAACCGCTGATCGAGATGATGCAGGTGAAAGGCAATTCCGAGGTACATCGCAAGTTCTGGGCCGCGGACGAGTTTGCCGGGTTCGAGAACGCGGATTCGATCCAGAAGAACTCAGGCCGTATCTTCCGCCAGCGCGATTTCGTGCGCGGGGGGCTGATCGACGGGCTGGGTTATGAATTCGCACTGGGCGTGAACCCGTTCAAATATGGCTTCATCGGTGGGACCGACAATCATAACGGGATGATGTCGGCCGTGGCCGAAGACAGTTTCATCGGCGCGCATGGACCCGAGGATGGAAGTGTCGAGCGTCGCCGCACAGGCAGCGTGGCCGGCTGGATCGACGGCAAGGATCTGTCCATCGGTTCGCTTGCCGGGGTCTGGGCGATCGAGAACACCCGCGCCGCAATCTGGGACGCGATGAAGCGGCGCGAGACCTTCGCAACCTCGGGGCCCCGCATCAAGATACGGATGTTCGGCGGCGTCGGCCTGTCCGAGCCGACCGATCCGGTGGCAATGGCCAACGAAGGCTATCTGCTTGGTACCCATATGGGGGGCAACCTGCCGCCGCTGGGCGATGCACCCAGCTTCACCGTTCATGCCGAGAAGGACCCGATGGGCGCCAATCTTGACCGCATCCAGATCATCAAGGGCTGGATTGACGAATATGGCGACGCCAACGAGAAGATCATCGATGTTGTCTGGTCAGGCGACCGCGAGATCGACCCGGCCACCGGCAAGCTTCCGGCGGTTGGCAACACGGTGGACCTGAAAATGGCGATGTTCACCAATGAGATAGGCGCGCCGGTGCTGATGGGGCGCTGGACGGATGTCGACTATGACCCGCAGGCAACGGCCTTCTATTATGCCCGCGTCCTCGAAATCCCGACACCGCGCTGGTCGACATATGATGCCGTGCGCAACGATCTTCCCCTTTTGGAAGACGTGCCAGCCACTATCCAGGAACGCGCCTGGGGCTCGCCGATCTGGTACTCGCCCGCAAGATAGGACACGACGATGATCCGCTACGCAATCGCCGCAAACCTTGTGCTCCTTGCCTCAACGGCGATCGCACAGGAAAGTGGGCAATCGCTTGATCAGGCGGCGAGCGATCCGACCGCATCGCTGATGTCTTTCCAGCTTCAGGATTTCTACAGCTACCGGTTTCACAACCTGCCGGGCGAGTCGGCGAACCGGGTGCAGTTCCGTGCTGCGATTCCGTTCACGCTGGCAGGCACCAGAAACATCGCAAGAGTCACGGTGCCCTACATCACTGACAGTCCGGGAGGTGTTGATGGCCTGTCTGACATAACCGTCTTCAACCTCACGACCTTCGATGCGCCCTGGGGGCGATGGGGGGTCGGCGCGGTGGCCTTGTTTCCGACAGGCACCTCGGGGTTGTCGGCCGAAAAGTGGGCGATCGGGCCGGCAGCAGGATTTTCGGCTCAGGCCGGCAAGGTTCTGTGGGGGGCTTTCAACCGGAACCTCCTGACCGTTGCGGGCGACGACACGAGGCCGGATGTGAATCTGTCCACCTTCCAGCCAATCCTTAATATCGGGCTGGGCAACGGCTGGTCGACCGGCCTGTCCGAAATGGTGTTCACCTATGACTGGGATGCCGGAGAATTTACATCCCGGCCGCTGGGCGTCAAACTGTCCAAGCTCACGCGTTTCGGCACCACTCCAGTTCAGTTCACCGCCAGCTACGAACATAATTTCTACGACAAGGGCGCGGCGGAATCCGACACGGTGAGTTTCACCGTGAAGCTGCTGCTGCCCAAGTCCTGACACGCGAAATGTGCCACGAGTGCATTCGGGAAACATCGGAAGGAACACCATGTCCAAAGGGATCAAGACCTGCCTTGGCGCCACCGCGATAATGTTAAGCGCTACTTGCGCGGACCGCGCGGCCGCGGTCGAGGGCGGGGTCGGCGCCTATCTACTCGGCTCGCGCGACAGCTTTGCCGGCATCGTGCCGGGGCCTGGGCAGTATTTCGGGATCGATATCATCAATCTGCAAGGCAACGTGCAAGGCCTGTCGGTTGGTGGCCTGCCGATCCGGGCGGATACAGAGCTGAACCTCAATTTGCTCAAGCTCAGCTACACGCATGTTTTCGACTCTGTGCTCTGGGGCGGAACCCCGGCCGTCAACCTCAACATTCCGTTCCTTGACGCCAGCCTGTCCTATGTCGCGATCACCCCGCCTCTGGCGGGATCATCGATCAAGGACACGACCTCGGGGATAGGTGACATCACCGTCACGCCGATGGTCGGATGGCACCGGCAGAAGTTTCATTACAGTGTCGGCATGTCGGTCTTCGTACCGACCGGGAACTACGACCTTGCAACAGTCGACATCTCGTCCGGAACCATTGATGCATTAAGCAACGGCAAGAACGTCTGGTCGTTCCAGCCGGTCATTTCAAGCACGTATTTCGATCCTGGCACCGGGTTCGAAGTGTCCGGTGCGGCCAGCGTCCTGTTCAGCACCCGCAACAAGGCGACCGACTATCAGACTGCCCCGGCGTTCATGTTAGAGGCTGCAGCACTCCAGCATTTCAAGTCCGGTTGGGCGGTCGGGTTGACGGGCTATACCTATCAGCAACTCGAAGACGACAGCGGCAGCGGCGCGGCAGCAACCCGCGCAGCGCTGGGGGCGCAAAGTCTCAAGGCGCGGGTCAGCGGGCTGGGGCCGATTGTAACCTTCAGCGGGGGAAAGGTGTTCGGCAAATCCACGAATTTCAAACTGAAGTATACCCATGAATTTGACGCCAAAAGACGCTTTGAAAGCGATACGCTTTGGTTCAATATGACGATGACATTCTGATATCGAAAGACCGCGCAATGACAGACGTGACGTTTCACGGTTTACTGAAATCTTCGTTCGTGCATTTCATCGCTCTGGGCGGTCTGATCTTTGTCGTTTTCGCGATGCTTGACGACACGCCCTCGTCGCCGCCGCCCGATGCTATTGTACTGACCGCGCCAGAGGCCGCCAGGTTGGTGGATCAGTTTACGGCTACGTGGCGCCGTCCGCCGACGGCGCAGGAGTTGGAGGCATTGATGCAGTCCTGGGCCGTTGAGGAAGCCAATGTCCGGGAGGCGCTGGAGCTTGGGCTGGATCGCGGGGACGCGGTGATCCGGCAACGGTTGAACTTGAAGATGCAGTTCCTGTCGGAGTCGGGCGCCGCCGTGCTGGAGCCGGAAGACGCAGAGTTGCAAGCCTATCTCGATGCGAATCCGGAACGGTTCATGCAACCACCAGACATCGCATTCGAGCAGGTGCTTTTGCCCGAGGAAGGGGCTGCGTCCGAGATCCGGGTATTGCTGGAAAACGGTGCCGATCCCGCGACGCTCGGGGTTGCCAGCTTGCTGCCATCAAGCTTCCCGATGACGCCCGCACCGGTCATTGACCGGACCTTCGGGGCGGGATTTGACGCGACCCTGGCCGCGTTGCCGCTGAACTCGTGGCAGGGGCCGGTTCCAAGCGGTTATGGCCAGCATCTGGTGCGCGTGACCGACCGGTCGGACCCAACCCTTCCGCCGTTGTCCGAGATCCGAAATCGGGTCGAGGCCGAATGGCGTGCTGACCGGACGAAGACACTGCGTGAAAGCTACACTCAGGCCGTGCTCGCCCGATACTCGGTCACATTGCCGGATGCTGGTGAGGTACTGAACCAGTGACACGGCTCGCGCTGATTCTGGTGACGGTTTTGGTCACCTGTTTCCCGGCTGTCCTGCGCGCACATGCCCTTGATCCCGGCTATCTCAACCTCGAGGCAATGGGGCAGGAGCGGTGGCGCGTGACTTGGCGAATGCCCGATGTGAACGGGCGACCCATGCCGATTGAACCACGGCTGCCCGATGTCTGCACAAATGACCCGCCGCCGCCGGTTTTCGATGGGCGCGCATGGACAACCGGCTGGGTCGCCGTCTGCACCGGCGGCCTTGTCGGCGGTGTGATCCGGATCGACGGGCTGGAGAACACCCGAACCGAAACCCTCGTGCGTTACGAGTTGACTCCGGGACGAACACAGGTTCACCGATTGACGTCAGCAGAGACAGCCTTCACCGTGCCCGACGATCCCGGCGTTCTGGACATCCTTTCGAGCTATGTCGCGCTTGGCGTCACCCACATACTTGAGGGCGTCGATCATCTGCTTTTCGTCTTTGCGCTGCTGTTGCTGATCCGCGGATGGCAGCGGCTTCTGTGGGCGATCACGGCCTTCACACTTGCGCACAGCATTACTCTGGCCGCCGCCACGCTGGGCTGGCTAAGCATTCCACCGCCGCCCGTCGAGGCGGTGATCGCGCTGTCTATCCTGTTTCTCGCCCATGAACTGTCCTTGCCGCCAGAAGCCCGCGACCCGCTGGCCGAACGCATACCCTGGGTCTTGTCCTTCGCATTCGGTCTGATTCACGGTTTGGGCTTTGCTGGCGCGCTGCGCGAGATCGGCCTGCCGGAAGGTGATGTTCCTCTGGCTCTGTTTGCGTTCAACATCGGGGTCGAGTTGGGCCAGATTCTCTTCATCGTGCTGGTTCTGGCTGTTGGCTACTTGGCGCAGCGTCTCTATCCGAAGTTCCGGACTATGGCCGCTCCGCTGACAAAAACCGCAAGTTATGGCATCGGCAGTCTGGCCGCTTTCTGGGTGATTGAGCGGATCGCGGCGTTTTGATCCAATAAAACTTCGACCGTTGCAGAAGCGGCGATGGCAGTGTCGCTGTCCACGAGCAGACCGGTTCGAATTGGTCTGCTCGTATCCGGCGCAGACTTTAGCTTTGCCCAGACGTGTTTTCGACATGCTTGCATAAAACGCGCACCATCGCGGCAGGATCACTGACCGCGATAATCGTCCCTCCAGAAAACACCGAGGCAAGCATTTCCTGCTCTGATGTTCCCTTCAATGCGATGGCCGGGCCACGCACCTGCTTTGCGATGGTCCGAAGACCTTCGACACATTGCGCTGCCTTTGCCGTGGCTGACAAAACAATCAGCCCGTCGATTGTTTCAAAAGGGCATCCATCACGGCGCAATTCCGCAATTGTGCATTGTGCCAACACACCTTCCGCCGACTTTGACATCAAAATGGCGCGTGCTCCGTGCAGCGGCGTTTCCCGAGCGATGCCGCCTTTTTGGCCGCCTTTCCATTGCATGCTGGATGTGGTCACCCCGAACGCGGGTTGCGCGGCCAAGATTTTTTCCGAGACCTCCTGTGCAAAAGGGTCATCAGGCTCTGCAAGAACAAGGAATGCCGGTATGCGGCCTTTGGACGGAACATATTCGTTCAGGATCTGGCGAAAGACGTGTGGATAGGTCAACCCTATTTGCGGTCGCCCGTTCACTTCGCATATTCCGCCCCCCTTTTCGCGCCATGACCGCGCGATATCCGGCACAATCAGATCCACCCCGGCGATATCAAGGCCGACAGCAGTTGCCGCGGCTTCACAGATGTGCCTGTTATCCGGGTGTAGGACGTCCAGCACCGGTACCGTGTGACCGCCAGTGCTGACGTTGGCAATGCGCTTGAGCTGGACGAATGTGCCGGTGTCGGGCACGGACGTACGAGACAGCCCTGCCAGTTTCAATAACTCATCCGCCTCGTCGTCCAGCAGGATCGGTTTCATCACGGAAGAGCGTCTGGTGCTTCTGCGCGGGTCTTCATTGGCGCGAGCGACCAGTTCCTGAACAGTGCTGGTTCCATCACCCGTCACACCCGCCGGCACCCTGTGCACCGCGCCGATGACCTTGCCGCGCAAAACATTAAGCCGGTAATCGCATCCGGGAAGAAACGATTCAACCGCGATGGATTTTGATGCTTTTGCCACGCGATCATAGGCAGCGCACAGTGCTGTTTCATCCTGCAAACCAGCTTCGATGCCCACACCCTGATCAAGATCAAGCGCTTTTACCACAGTCGGGTAGCCCGTTCTGTTTGCTGCCGCGACCGCTTCGTCCCTGTTGCGTACGGGGAACTGGCGCGGAACCGGCAAACCGGCCATGTGCAACAGCCGGTTTGTCCAGTCTTTCCGCCGGGACAGGTTCATTGCAAGGGTTCCGGTTTCGTCACTTGTGCTGCTGGAAAAGCGGCGTGAAGCCTGGCCCCATCCGATTTGAAACGTCCCGCCGGGCAGAGGGATGACCGGCAGGCTGGCAGCATAAGCCGCCTCCAGCAGGTTACGCGCGTTCGAACCTGACGGCGCGCGGCGCACCAAGTTATCCAGCAGCAAATCGAATGCAGCAGCCTCATCATCCGTAAACGCGTCGCGGGTGCCCGAAGACGACAAGGCAGCGGCCATCCTGCATACCCATCTGAGCGTTTGCTGTGCGGCAATTTGCGAAAAGGCGGGCAAGACAAGTTGCCATTTACGCGTGTCTTGAGCCTGCGAGCGGCGGCAAACAAAGCGCCTGTCCACGGGGTGGCCTGCCGTTTGCAGAACTGCGTGCACCGCATTCGCCAGATCGCCCACAAAAAGTCGTTCCGGTGAAAGGCCGGTATTCTCCGGTTCGCTCTCGCTCAACAAGATCCGCGTGCTCAGCAAGGTTCTGAACCGCCTGCGAAGGGACTGCACATTGACGGTGTCGGACATCACTATCGCAGCCGAGATCGCAGGCTGCCTGAACCCAAAAACGAAGCCGTCAATCAAGGACATTTCGCGCACTGCAACATCCATGTTGTCTGACGGTGACGGATCGCCTTGTCGCATATCTACACCCGCTTCAAATACCCACGTCCCATCACGAAACTTGCAGTCGAAACCACTCAGTTTCGACAATCCTATCTAGTAAGTCTAACCGCATGCCGGACATGCAGCCACGAAAAACGCCCGTGTCTGACGTTAATGCCCCGACACTTGTTCACGGGCTGGTTAAACTGATAACGAGTTTCCGGATGTGTTCATTTGATTAAGCCTTCAACCTTAGCTGGACTTTGCAAGCGTTCGGCCGATCTCGGCTTGCGCGACCGAATAGAAAGCACTTCGGTATGAGGCTGCTAAAGTTCCGTTTCTATCGGAAGATGTGCAAAAAACCATTCCTCCATCTTTTGGAATCCGTGACTCGCCGGCTCGGAAACCAAAATACCGCCGTCCCCGATCCAGTTTATTTTACCTTCAGAGGTCAGCGTTAGTTGCCACGAACTAGTCGCCGCGAAATCGGGTTCGGTCAGCTTCAGCAGCCTCTCGCTCAGTGCACGGCTTTCGACGACCAAACCAATCTCCGTGTTAATCCGTAAGGATCTTGGGTCCAAGTTAGAGCTGCCTACAAAAACGCGACTGCCGTCCACAATCATGTATTTGGCATGCAGGCCCAGTTTCTTTTCACTTATCGGTGGCAGAATGTATCGTGATCTACCCTTCCCATCTGCGCGCAATTCATGAATCTGGGTACCAAAAGTCATTAGCTCTGCGACGTGAGTTCGATAGGCCGCGTATGCCGATACGTGATTGTTTGAGTTGATGGAGTTTGTCAGAATCCGCACACTTACACCCCGTTGCGCGGCGTTTCGTAAGACAGCGGTGATGGTCGGAGTCGGAATCAAGTATGCTGATACGATCACAACTTCCTGACGCGCACTGTTTATCAGTTGCGCAAGTTCGCCAGCGACCTGAACAGGTCTGTCCTCTGCCGCGTCTGGAGCCACACCGGGCGGTTTGTCCACGTAGAGCATCGTAGTCCCTCGGAATGATTGCCGAACGGTCTGACGCCAAATTTGATCCCGTTGCGCATCATCCAAAACTGGGAAGAAAGAGGACAAGGTCTGTGCTCTTTGGCTGATCGCGCTTCGCGCAGTGTTTCGTGTCCTCAGGTGACTAACGGCATCAATTGGAAAGGACCATTGATCATTCCAGTAGTTGTCAAAAGACATTGATATTTCTGGAACGACCGGACCGCCGATTAGCAACTCCATATCCCGGAAATTATAATCCTGATCTATACCAAAGTATTCGTCGGCAAGGTTGCGACCGCCAATAATTGCGACCTGATTGTCGACAACCATGGTTTTGTTGTGCATCCTGTGATCCAAGCGATGAAACTCTGACAGGTTAAGGATTTGTCTGGTGATTGCATTGGTGGATCGACGCTTGTACGGATTGTACACTCGGTATTGGATGTTTTCATGTTCGTGAAGCGCGAGTGTTTGTCGGTCCGCTCCTGCAAGGAAGGAGTCGTCAATCAGGATTTTGACGTCCACTCCGCGGTCTGCAGCCCGAATTAGTCGATCATGGATTAGGCTTCCTGACTTGTCCAACGTCCATATGAAACTTTGCAAATCGATAGATTGCGTTGCGGAATCAATCGCGCGAAGACGCCACTCAAGCGCTACTCGCCCTTCATTCAAAGGCAGCTGCCAGTCACCCGCATAAATACTGTCAAGTTCCGGCCAGACGCCGGTTGTCGATGGTGAACTCGTAGATTGCGATGGCAAATCTACGGGTCGTAGTTCTGTACACGCTGTCAGGAAGCCCGAAAATGCAAGCAAAAGAAGTCTCGAAAACAATTTCGGTTTCATGGCAATTTCTTTGTCCTTCAAACCTATACACCGTAACTTCGGAGACCACCTGCGTAAACCGTGGTGGGGACGGAGAGCGGCCTGCAGTTTAGACTACAAAACTAGGGGCACATCAAACTATTGATCCAGGGGGATTTGGAAACGATTGCTGACAGGCATTTGACATCACACGGAGAACGCCAGCTCAGGATGGGCGCCAATTGGCTCAACAATGGGCAACACCTAACACGCAATAGCGACTCAAAGCGCTTTACCTAGCGGCAACGCTTTCCTGTGAAGTGGTACAACTGAAACGAGTAAATGATCTGGAATTCCAGATTTTTGAAGCTAAGTTGAGAAGCTAGCGAAAGTGAAAAAGACGAGTGTTGGTTTGACTTTTTCTTGAGAAGCAGTGGGATTGTAAAGACGTTGTCGAAATTCAAACGTATTTCATGCTACGACAATCGGCCGGGCCGTAATTCTAGGGCAAGTCTGTTTTCTAGTCCGGACGTGTTTCGCCTGTCCGACAAGGCTCAAGGCAAAGCGACGATATCAAAATACTCAATCGGTAATATGGTTGTCGGTCAAGTGCGATCTACCGGTCACGAGGTTGAGGTAAGAGAGAGTTTCGGTGTTTCCATTGTGGTGCCGCTTCAGGGGTATCTCAGGTCTTCTGCAAATCGTAAGGAGCACGAAGCCCTTGCCAACGTAAGTGCTCTATTGTTTTCGCCTAATCGCCGCAAAACTGAAGTTTTTTCACCGAATGGAGATGAGTTCTTAGGTGTACCGGTAGTCGTCCCCTTCTCGGAAATCGCCAATGCAGCAGAGCGCATGGGCATTCCACTTCGTCAGGCAAATCGCACGAATTCTTTTAGCTTCGCACTTAGCCATCAGAAGCATCAACTGTCCGGTGAATTAGTCCATGGTTGTATGGCGATGTATTCCGAGATTGCTCGGGGTTCGCGGCGGCTGGACTTGCCGGGGGTCCACACGCAGTGGAGCCAGTTTGTCTCGGAAAAAGTGGTCGAGTTGTTGGACGACGCAGGCCTATTCCACCTTCCTCAGATTGCGTCACTTTCAACCAAAGGTCGGCATGTTAAGCGTGCGATGGAATACATGCGGGCGAACTTGTCTGACATCGTGATGATTACCGAAGTTGCCAGAGCCTGCGGTTTAAGCAACCGAACACTGGAACAAGCCTTTAAGGATGCAGTGTCCATGACACCGTTGCAGGTTTTGACTTCGTTCCGGCTTGATGAGGCGCGTGCTATGCTGCTGGCGCCCGATGACGGCAAATCTGTGACGGATGCGGCGCTCGCCTGCGGGTTCCGGCATCTTGGCCGCTTCGCGCGCGTTTATGGCGAGCGTTTCGGGGAATTACCCTCCGAAACGCGTGCACGCCGGTAGGAAAACTGACAGTGCAAGAAAGTGAGATTGCCGATCTCCGTCTTTCCAGGGACGCGACAATTGTAACTGGCTGTTCTGACTGCGTAAACCGTGGCGCGTGTGACCATCCCGATTTCCTGTTTTTCATGATATACCGATGCATTTAGACGGAAAAATACTGGCAACTTTATTTCTATGAATAGCGAAGCAACCCAAGCTGCTGTACTACCTGAAATAGATTGACGCCGCGATGCATGGCATTTTGAATGCAGTCGGGTTAGCCTGTAAATATTCTGCCCCACTAGCTTTTTGCCAAACGCGCATTTCTTTTCGAACGGCAGAGAAAAATGGACTATTTATGAGGAAAAAGAACATGAAAACATCATTAAAGCCGATACTTGCCGGACTGGCACTGACCGGGCTGGTTGCTTGCGTCGAAGATTCCGGAAGCGGTTCGCAGTCAGCCACGCCAAGTCTGGCCGAACAAGGCTGTCTCCGCGATGTTACTCAGGTCACGAACAACCCTGAGGTGGCTCTTTTGTCTTCCAGCTTCTCGCAAGCGGGTACAGAAGTGATTGTCGGCGTTGGCCCCGACAGGGCGCCTTGGCGTTGCATCGGCTACAGCGATGGAACGACGGCAGACATCTCGTCTCTGACGAATGAAGGAACTCTGTAAACTGCAAATGAAGCCACCGCTTTCCGCCCGATCGGCTGAAAGCGGTGGATGCAGGATGGTATGTCGCCGGGGTTCTTTTCGACTGTTCAGGCCGTACAGGATTTTTGATGGTCTCGGCGGCTGATCCTTCCAGTGTTTCGAGCCCCCGTGACTTGGACAAGGTCATAAGTGTTATGGTCGATTGCGGAAGCGTCGTGGGAAAACTTCAAGAGGTGTCCGCGTCTTGATCTCTGGCCAGTCCTCCGCGCGTACTGAGATGTGCTTTGCCGATGGACGCGACAGCGGAAGGTTATGTCTTCTTGACCTTGCCCGCGCAATCGCGCTGTCGCAGATGGTCGTGTTCCACTTTGCAAGAGATTTAGAGCTTTTCGGATTGATCGCGTCTGGAACCACCCTGACTGGGGGTTGGGCGCTTTACGCGCGCGGCATCGCCGCGAGCTTTCTGTTCTTATCTGGCATTAGCCTTGTTCTGGCCAATGAGCATGGTTTCCGCAGCAGAGCATGGTTTCGGCGGTTCCTTCTTATTGCAGGTGCCGCGTGCTTGATTTCTCTGGTGACTTACGCCGCTATACCATCGCGGTTCATCTATTTTGGCATTTTACACGCGATTGCTGCCGCGAGCCTTTTGGGTGTTCCGTTCCTTTTCTTGCCTGCCTGGGTATCCGCTGTTGCAGCGGTATTGGTCCTGATTGCAGATGCAAGTGTAGGGCGGGATGTGTTCACCGCCCCCTGGTTGGCGTGGACCGGTTTGGGGGCACAGGTGCGTGCTTCGTTGGATTTCATTCCGCTGGTGCCATGGTTCGCCTCGTTCCTCTTCGGCATTGCTTTTGCCCGGACCATTCATTTGCGGCGGTTGGAACCCGCGTGGCCGCAATGGTTTCCCGTTTATGCCGTTTCTTGGCTCGGCCGGAATAGTCTGGCCATCTACTTGCTGCATCAGCCCATACTGTTGGCTCTGGTTTGGACGACGATGAAGATAGCATCATGATGATGTGGCCGTGGGCCGTCCCTTGCCGCAAGAGGGGTTCCACAACACCCGATGAGGCGCTACGTTTTGCTAGAATATCGCTGCCAGAAGGGCCAACCAGCGTGAGGCATGATAAGAAGGAATACAAAAGATTGATCACGCATCCCACTGTTTACAAAGGATTACTAGCAGCTCTCGTCATTTCGTGCCTTTGTGTCGCGACAGGTGCCGCTCATGCGCAGATCATTGGAGAAGCGGGGGGCGCGCTTCAGGAAATCGATGTCCGCGGGCGAGGGTGGAATCAGATTTTCAATCCTGAAGAGCTCTGGCAATTCGCATTGGCGCTGATCGAAACGACCGCGATGGCCGCCATAATCGCCTATCATCCCGTTCATCTCGCCTCGCGCCGGGTCAAGGCGGATTTCGATGCTCCGCGCGATCTATTCGTCTATGGCCTTATCGGTATGGTCGTAGGTTTCCTGATTATGCATCACGGTTATCTGATCGGCTTTGTGCTGTTTGGTCTTGGCGGTTTGCTGCGCTTCAAGTCCGACGGCGGCGCGGCCGATACGATGCGCCTCATTCTCGTTACACTGATCGGGCTTTGTGTCGGGCTTGATCTGCCCGTCGTTGCCCTGATCACATCGGCCAGCGCGTGGATTGTGATCTATGCATTTGGCGGCCCGGTCAATTTCGAGCTTGAGGTTAAGTTCTCCGAAGAGCAGGTCGGCCCCGATGCAATGCTAGCACTGCGCGAACTTCTTGCGGAACGCGGGTTCAAGTCCGTGTCGATGAGCAAGAGCAAGTTCAAACCGATTGTAAGCTATGTCGTGTCTGGTCCGCGCGGGCAACGACGCTCCACACTTGAACGAGAGATGGCGGAACTGGTGAAACAAGGCGACACGGGAATTTCCGATTGGCATGTGGATTGATGAATATAGGGGGGGCCGTGACCGTGCTTTGGACGCGCAGAACGCGGACTGCGGTGAAGGTCGCAGCAATTCTCAGCGCGATTTTGTTCGGTTTTTCTGCGTTCGGATCCTCTGAAAGCATCCAGATAAGATTTGAAAGCTCTGAAAAGATTGCGGATCGCGGCCATGGCTTCACCGAGGTTTCGGGCCTCAGTCTGGCTCTAGACGGCGGGTTCTGGGCTGTAAGCGACAATACAGCAATGCTTTTTCAGCTAGATGAGGCGGGGTATGTTCAGCCGAGATCGTCCCTTGATGCTGACATGGACCTTGAAGGGGTGGCCATTGATGTCGGCGGCGGACGTATTCTTGCCGTGCGTGAAGACACGAACGAAGTGCTGGCTTTTTCAAATGCAGGCCATTTGACCCGTCATTCGCTTTTGTCGATGAGCGGGGCATCCGGTCTCGCGCCCCATTTTTCCGCCAATGACACGAAGGACGGATTGGAGGGGATCAGCGTCGATCCCGAGACCGGTATCGTCTACGTCTTGAAGGAACGGCGCCCGAGACTTTTGATTGCACTATCGCCGGATCTTGCGCAGGTGCGGCAGGTCATTGCGTTGACCGGATCTGCCGGTTTTGCATCGGACAAGGCGGAAGACGATCATCTGGATGTCTCGGGCCTCGCCTGGGACGCAAGGCGGCGGGGACTTTGGATAACCAGCGATACCGGAAAGGCGTTATTTTTCTTTGATATCGACAGGATGCAGGCACAGGGCTGGGTGCTAGTGGATGAGGCCCGGGGGCATCCACGTCGTGTCTCGAATGCCGAAGGCGTAGCGCTCAGCTCTGATGGGCAGACCATCTTTATCGTCACCGATGACGGTAAGGACTCTCGCCTACTGACCTATCGAATAGACTGAATCCGGCGCGCACATCGGGTGCCGCCTCTCATACTTCGAATGGAGGACCGAACAATGACGAAATCAACTCAAATAGCGGCGCGCTTTGTGGCTGCAATATTCATGGCCGTGGTGGGGATGCAGGCGGCGGCCGAGGATTTCACGACCAGATCGGGGGGGCCTTCCGAGAAGCAGATGCTCGCGCGGTCGGGTGCGACGCCTGCTGAAGGTCTGGCCTTTGTGCGGCCGGTCCTGACCGGCGTCCTTTACCGTGCGGGTTTCAAAGGGGGCGACAAATCCCGAACCGGCCTGTCTTCGTCGCAGCGAACCCAACTGTGCGAGGCGGGCTTTTCCGGGGCTTACTATGCGGATTTTGGAAAGAACACGGACTACGGCACGACATCCTGCGGATCCGGCACGCTCGACTATCAGTCGGCGCGCTCTTCCCGCCCATCCGCCGTCATGAAGTCTGTTCATGACCGGATCACTGGGGGCGGCGGGCCGGTGCTGGTGCATTGCATGTGGGGCGTACATGCCTCTGGCGCGCTCTCGGCGATGGCGCTGGTGCAATTCTGCGGCTGGTCCGAGGCGCGGGCAAAGGCCTATTGGAACGAGGCCCGCAATGGTGCGCCCTGTTCTGGGGGCTGCGATGCCTGGATCAATAGCAAGTTCGACAAGTTCAAACTTGATCCGGCGCTAACGATCTCGGCCGCGCAGCAAGCAGCGGTGTGCCCGAAATGAACGCGATGATGAAACCTAGCCTTGCCTTGGCCCTTATCATGATTGCCGCTCCGGTTCTTGCGTCAGACGCCGTTCGCGGTACCGAGACAACCTTTGGCAGTCCGAACGGCATTACCGAGCGCTGTGTCCGGATTCCGCCTGTTCCGGGTGGTGTGTATGACAACGACGATCTCGAACAGGAAGCGGCCTATTGTGCGATTGATCTTTATGCCGCCGATACCGCCTTGTGCCCAAAGACCTGGAGTACCAGTCCGGGAACGATGGTTCACGACATCAGCGAAGGACCCTATGCCGGGAACCGAGTGGAGTTCGAGCGCAATGCCTGCAAGGAGGGCAAGTCCGCCGACCGCCTGGCGAAGGATACGCTGGCCAAGTTCAAGCCGACCATGAATGCCAAGGGGACCAGCGGCACGTTTTCGCCCTCTCCGCTGCTGTATTACCATTTCTCGCGCTATTTCGACATGACGGTCAAGGTGCCGGTCACGGTCTGGCGGTCGATTGACGCCAAAGCACATCTGGGCGATGTCGCGCGTTCGGGTCTATCCCTTTCCGGGGGAAAACACGGTGGACGCATGAACCATGCCGGGTGGGCAGCGTTGGTTGCCGCCGAGGAAAACCCCCGCAGCTATCAGCCGACCGATGACTTGTTTACAGCGGATCGCAGCCAGATATTCGGCGTGCTGACCAGCAGCCCGGGGCACCGCTACGGGTCCGAGATCAACGGGACGCGCGTCTCGGGATGGGGCAAGGGACAGAACGAGGATTTCCAGAAAACACCGCCGTTCCTTGCCCTGCGCTCGGATAAGGCGCTGGTGGAAGCGATCGAACATGGGCTGAGCGAGGGACGAAAGGACCGGCAGATCGCCAAGGATATGGGTGCGTCCGTAACGCCGCAACAAATGGTCTTCTGGATGACAGAGCTTACGGAAATCATCCTTTTGGATTTCATCTTCAGCCAGCAGGACCGCGTCGGAAATATCGATTTCACGCCCTACTACTATTGGCTTGAAGGTGGCAAGCTCAAGCACAAGAAGGCAAAGCACCACGAACCCGGCGACGGATCGGTACCTGCGGATGCCATCCTGCTGAGGCGCACCAATCTGAATGACAATGATGCCGGCGGGCGCGTGCAATATGCCAATTTTGCCAAGAGCACACAGATGCTTGAGAAGCTTCGTCACCTGAATGCGGCGACCTATCGAAAGCTGATCGCGTTGAACTCGGATTTCCAGGGCTATGGTCCAATCGCGCAATGGTTGGCAACGTCATTTGGGTTGAATGAGCGTGAAGTCGCTCAGGTTGTGACGAATACCGGACTGGCCACCGGAATCTTGCGCGGGAACTGCGAACAGGGGCGGTTGATCTTCGATCTCGAACCCAAGGAGTTTTTTGAAACCGGACGTGTTGAAGCAAAGGAAATCGCTTGTGATGGTAGTTAAGTCGCTTCTAAGCGCGATTTTACTGCTGTTCATTTCCGGGTCGGCCTTTGCCCAGTCTTTGCGGGTTGCGGTCATTTCCGACCTTAATGGCTCTTACGGATCGACAGACTACAATCCGCGCGTCAACGCCGCGGTCGAACGTATCATCAAGTTGGCTCCGGATCTGGTGATATCCACGGGCGACATGGTGGCAGGACAGCGCCGACCGATTCTAAGTGAAACACAGGTGAAGGCGATGTGGCAGGCGTTTCATGCCGGGGTCACCGACCCGCTGCGCAGTGCCGGCATCCCCCTGTTGGTCACACCCGGTAACCATGACGCCTCTGCCTATGGTGGCTTTGAAGGGGAACGCCGGATCTTTGCCGAACAATGGCGCGCAAGGAAACCGGCGGTCGATTACATTGATGACGCCGACTATCCGTTTTTCTACGCATTCCGGATGAAAAATGTCACATTCGTATCTTTGGATGCCACTGTCATCGGGCCACTGCAAGGCGGGCAATCCAAGCGGTTGCGCGCTCTTGCGGCGCGCGATGAGACGCTGATCGCTTTCAGTCATTTGCCGCTTTGGCCCTTCGCCATCGGGCGGGAAACAGAAATCATTGGTGACACGGGGCTCCAGGATATCTTCCGGTCCATTGATCTTGATCTGCACTTGTCGGGTCATCATCATGCGTTTTATCCTGGTTGGAAGGATGAAACGGTCTTTGTCAGTCAGGCTTGTCTGGGAGGTGGGCCGCGCCGATTGCTTGGCACAAGCACCCGAAGCGCACATGCGATCACGGTTCTGGAAATTTCCGCACAGGGTGAAATTGACATTACCGCTTATACGGGTGACGCGTTCTCTTTCCCGATTGACTGGACTAAATTGCCAACGCAGGTCGGCAGTGGTTCCTCCGCCTTGAAACGGCTTGATCTGGTGCCCTAGTCACACTGATACGCCACAGAGTCCGAAGCAGATCGGCGTTCAGTAAGACGTTTCCGAAAATTAATGATTGCTGCTTCGGTTAATGGATGACGGCTTCGCAATCCGGATAGCCAGACGAATCCGGTGGCGATACACATATCTCATATGAAACGATAATTTGTCGAAGGTAACTCGATTGTTGGAAACTGCTTTAGGATGTGTCCGCCTGAAACTCGTGGAGATTAGGGTTGCAACATCATGAGAAAGACTTCCGTTTCAGCAGTTGCGGCTCTCGTGGTGGCGACCGGACCATTGCTCGCGAAGGCAGAAAAGGACGAGGAAACCGTGGTCGGCGTTCAGGCGGTTCTAGGCTTCGAAGCGTTGACGCAAAACGAAAATTACTACCGGAAAAACCATAGACATTCGGACACTGCCGAGACGGCAGACTTCGAGCGTGGCCTAAGACCAGGACTACGATGCTGGGCACGACAAGCGTTCCAATCGTCTGTCTTACCGGCCGGCGTATACGGTGGCAAAACAAAGTGATCGTGATGCCACCGGTCTTAAAGAGTAACACGTCAACCTCGTCGTGTAGAATATCGTTTCTCGTGAACCCGCGTTGGTCAGTAGATGATTGGCGCGGGTTTTCAGAAGGTACGGCGGGTGACTTTTCAACCAGAAAGAGCAGGGCATTGTCATGAAATATCCGGGTACTCTTCGCCTTAAGACGCCATGTTGTAAGCCACCTATGCCGTCAGGTCTTGATCTTTTCAGCGGACTATCGGCCCGCAAAGGCATTCCTGGCTTCGGGCCATTTTACGTGTCCTTTCCCCTCCAGAAGGCTTTCGCCGCCTTGTTCTGCCTTATTACTCTGGCTATTTCGCCCGGTCCGGTTGCAGCAGATCAAGTAACACCAATCGCCTGTGTCACAGATCAGGCAGTTCCCGATGCAATTGCCGCCAAGCTCGATTCAACCCTTCTGACAGTGATCGACGGCGACGCGGAATCAGCAGAAGTAGTGGGATTTGCGCCAGGCTCTGAATTGTTCGTCCGGTCGCCAGACTGGACTTACCACCGTTCCGCCGGCACGGCAGATATCGCGACGAATGCACCTTTGGACTGTGGCCGGCCGTTTCAGATCGGCAGCAATTCGAAGATGATAACAGCGACCATTCTGATGCAGCTTGTCGAGGAAGGTGAACTTTCGCTTGACGATCTTCTTGCCGTGCATTTGCCAGAGGTCGCCGCCGCACTTCCTTTCGGCGACATGATTACGATCCGGCAACTGTCCAATCACACCTCGGGCATCTTCAGCTATACCGACAACGCCCCGAACGGTGTGCCGGGTATCATGGAGGGTGCGCTGTCCGATCAGGATCTTCTGGCCAGAAGCTATACACCTGAAGAGTTGATCCGCTTTGTGATCGACAACGGGGCGCCGAATTTCGAACCGGGTGCGCAGGGCCAGTGGTCATATAGCAATACCGGCTACATTCTGATCGGCATGATCCTTGAAAAGATCACCGGCAAGCCTTTGGGCGATCTGTTTCGCGACCGGATATTCGAACCGCTGGGGATGCAGAACAGCTTTCTTTGGAACGGGGTGCCGCAGCCAGAATTCAACTTGCCCCGCTCTTACTATCAGCCGCCTTTCGACTTGGATACGACCGACTGGAACATGTCACAGGCCTGGGCCGCAGGTGGTGTCATATCGACGGCTCAGGACATGGACCTGTTCATACGCGGCCTGATGGCGGGTAGGCTCTTTAACGATCCGGCGACGCTTTCGGCAATGTTGGAAGGTGTCCCGACCGATGGCGGTTTCATGACATATGGCATCGGGATCGGCGAAAAGCCCGGCGGCTTCTGGGGGCATGGTGGCCAGACCTTGGGCTATGAATCCGACATTGGCCTGTTTCGTGATCAGGATATATCGCTGGTAATCTGGACGAATTCGGCGCGCAACCTCGCAGCTCTGGGTTCTAGCCTTGTGTTTGGGGCCCTTGCCGAATCTGGGGCTCTGGAAAAGCGCGCCGATGCTGCCCAGTCTTTGACGGGAACCCGGTGGGTCTGGGCTTCGGCGACGGATGCCAGTGGACACACCACGACAGTCGAGGATCCGCAACGCTACGCGATCTTCTTTCAGGACGGCGGTGATCTGGCCGTAAAGGCAGATTGCAACCGTGTTTTGGGCAAATACGATCAAAAGGACGACGCATTGTCGATGGTGACCAAAGTGTCGACCAAGGCGCTTTGTGAGCCCGACTCGTTGGAAGACAAATTTCTGAAGGCGCTGCAAGAAACAACCGGATTCCAATGGAATGACAAAACCCTTGTCCTTGTTTTGGGGCAGAACGCTGGAACTATGGAGTTTGCACATGACACAACCAACTGATCTTTTCCTGACCATGCAATCGCGCCGGATTTCTTCTGGTTTCTTGCGATGGGTGGTGCTCGGCTTTTCTGCGCTTATCCTGCTTCTGGTTCTGACTGTTACCCGGGTGGCAGCGCAGGACGACATGCGCGAAGAGCAGGTCCGGTTCCCGGCAGGCGCGACAGGTGCAACGATCAAAGGGCAGATCACCGGCCGCGAATTCGTTGTTTACAAACTTGGCGCCGAAGCCGGACAGGTGATGAACATCAGCCTGACATCAAACAACACCGCGACCTATTTCAATGTTTACGCACCCGGCAGCGGCCCTGGTTATCGAGCGCTTGCGGTAGGCAGTCTCACCGGACCACTCATGCCGGACTTGAACCGGTTTTCGGGTGCTCTGCTGCTTTCAGGCGAATACTCGGTCTCGGTCTATCTGTACCGAAACGCCGCGCGAAACGGGGAGGTGTCGGATTACACGCTTGAAGTTTCGATCACAGGAGAGACGGGCGAGATCGTTCAGGGCGACTTTGCTGATGGGCTGCAGGGCGGGCCCGACTATTGGGCCGTGGAAACTGGCGGAGGCACCCTCAACATGCGCCAAGAGCCTTCCGAAGGCGCCGGAATTGTCACCCGCTTGGTCAATGGCACACCGCTGCGGAACCTTGGCTGCCGCATCGCCGAAGCGCGCAGATGGTGCCGCGTCGCGACGCTGTCTGATCCCGGTTTTGACGGATGGGTCGCGGGTGATTTCCTGATTGAAGGAAGCGGTGAAGGGGCAGCCACACAGCTTCCTGATCTGATCCCCGTTCCGGCAGGTAACGAAGACGTCTTGATTCCCGGCATCGACTATCACGCCACAGGACAGGTTCAATGCGTGCGCAACGCAGATGCCCCTGATCAAAGCTGCGATTTTGGAGTCAAAAGACAAGGCAATGGGACCGGAGCGGTAACGATCGAATGGCCAGAGGGCGGCAGCCGGACCATTTTCTTCCAAGGTGGTACTGCCGTATCCTACGATCAGTCGCAGGCAGACCAGGGACGCGGCATGACTGTCACGCGCGATGGCGACAACAGCATCGTTTTCGTCGGCGAGGAACGTTTTGTCATTCCTGACGCGGTCATCTGGGGCGGATGATCTTCGAAGCATCATACTGGCCGGATCAGCCAGAACAGCCCGAAACTAGTCAACTTTTATTCAAAAGGAAGGTAATCATGAAACAGAAAACAGCGAGGATTCTTGCATACGCTGTCGTTGCGCTTGGCGCTGGGCAGGCGGCGACCGCTGCTGACCAGTCGCAGATGATGAGCAATTGTAACAGCTATGCAGCGCATCATCTGCACATTTCCACAAGCGACATCGCATCCTTGTCTTACCAGGGTCAGAGGGTTGACGGCACCCACGCCGTTAATGGCAGCACGACCTCTGGCCAGACATTCCAATGCTCTTTCAATCGGGGCGGAACGCATGTCGTAAACTGGTACCATTCTGGCGGCATCAGTTCCGGCGGGGCAGTTGATGAATCTCAGATGTTGAGCTCCTGCAATACCTATGCTGCGCATCACCTGCATGTGTCGCCAAGCGAAATCGCCTCCCTTTCCTACGAAGGGCAAAGGGTCGACGGTACACATGCCGTCAACGGAAGTGCCGCCTCCGGTCAAACATTCCAATGTTCGTTTGATCGGACTGGTACTCGTGTCGTGCATTGGTATCACTCCGCTCCGACTGATTGTCCGGCAGATGTGTCCGAAGCCGACCGTTACCGCTATCCTGACTGTAACTGAGACCTGCATTACAACAGAGGAAGACTTGAACAATGAAAAGAACACAGCTTTCATTTTTAGTGGCTTTGGCCGCGGGGCCGGCGCTGGCACAGGAAGGCGCTGCGGAAGCGGTTGGTACGGGTCTGGGATTGGTGATCGGTCTTTTGATCATGATCGTTGTCGGTGCAGTTGTCGGCTGGCTTGCAGGCCTTATCGTTAAGGGCAGCGGACTGGGATTTTGGGGGGATGTCGTGGTGGGGATCGGTGGATCGATCCTGGCGGGGTTTCTGTTCCCAATGCTCGGCATCACGATCGGAACCGGTTTCCTGGCGACATTCGTTCCTGCGGTTATTGGTGCCGCGCTTCTTCTTCTGATCGTCCGAATGATCCGCCGGTCAACCTGATTTGAGGCGCATCAAGAAGAGACGCCCAAACCCTGTTTCTTGTTCGTGTTTGCGCATGGACATGAAAAACAACCTGAATCGTCAACAAACCAATGAAAGGAAATACAATGACGTTTAAACTGAAAGCTGTGGCGATCGCCGCTGCAACGCTCTCCCTTACGGCGTGTGTGGAAGACACCGGATCATCTGAGGCCGGCCGTCCAGCCGTGGGAAGCGAATATGATCTGAGTTCGTTTCAGGGCGCCAAGGCTGGGCAGGCCGAATTGGGCATCCAGAACCTTGGGTATGAGCTTATCCGGACCCAGGGCTTGACGCAGTACTGGTTCAACCGGTCGACAGGCGCTTGCGCCGAAATGACGGTTGGCGATGGCCGCTATCAGACTGTCAGAATGCTGCCTGCCGAAGACTGCTAAGCGAAAGGCCCTCTCTCACGGGGGAGGGGGCGATGTTCGTTTCAGACGAATGCGAAGTACTTCTGATTCAAGGTTGCAAACAGAGGAGAGCAGCCTTGACCCGAAGAGTCCTGACCGATGCGCATTGGACAATCATCGAACCGTATTGTCTTGGAAAACCCACTGACCCGGGACAAACTGGGCGCGATCCTCGCCTGTTTGTGGAAGCCGTCCTTTGGATCGTTCGAACTGGGGCACAATGGCGCGAGTTGCCGGACGAATTCGGCAAGTGGAACTCTGTGTTCAAGCGGTTCCGCAGGTGGGTTAAGGCAGATATTTTCTATCATATGTTCAGAGTATTAGCCTCAGACGCCGACCTCGAATACGCCATGATCGATGGCACCATCGTCAAGGTTCACCGCTCTGGCCAAGGCGCAAAAGGGGGACTCTTTGCCAGGCCATCGGGCGCTCTCGCGTGGGGATAACCACGAAGATATCCAAGTGGAATTTCTCACCATCTAACTGAATGGTTTCTCCGCCATACTGATACAGTTTAACCTTTATGAGGCGAGTGGGGCGCCCCTCGACTAGCTTGCTCGGTCTGAATATGGTGTTCGCTTTCGCTCGGACCCTGAAAAATAAGATATCCGGTGCAAGCCACATACGCGTGGCAAATCTATAGTCGTTCCCCGCACAGGCTGCTGAAGCTAGTTCGTATGTTTCGTCGGTTATCTCACGCCAAATTGCTCGCGCCTGATCTGGCGGCAAATCAAAAGTATTGACGTAGTAAGATGCAGCCATTCCGTACTCCGACGAAGCGATCTCAGCAGACTTTAGGCAAACACACCGAGGCGAATTCAGTGTTCGGATAACATTATTCTTGGAAAGGCACAGAACTCTCCCGGCACTATTCGGATTAAGCTTCACCATCAACTATTTGGAGTTGCCATCACTTTTCGCGTGGCAATACCCATTGCGGTTGTCGCGCGTCCAGGCAGCTCAGGTCAAGGTCAGCGCCTGGATCCTGGATAAAGGCGCCGGCAATCTGGCCCACACAGTCACCCGCGTAGCTCCAAACCTCATGCCCACTCTGCGGAACAAGGACGTAAGTGCTGTTCTCCAGTTCGCGGGCGGCACGCTTGCCCATGAAGACCGGCGTCCGCCTGTCGTATGCGCCTTGCAGGATCAGCGTCGGAACCGTGCTGCTCACCGGGTCTTTAACTTGGATGGGCGCAGCTGCCACAGGCCAGTTACGACAAAGGTCTGCCATCGTTTGCGATAATGCTAGGTTGCCCAATTGTGGAAATGCCAGATCGTTGTAGCTGTTGACGGCATCCTCGAAGCGCTCAAACGGGATGTCCTCGATGCAATGGATCGTGTTGAACAATGGCTGAGCGAGCCTGCCGGCAACGGATAGACGCTGTTTGGCCAATTCAAGCTTTGCCAATTCCGCGGGATCGCCAATACCCATCTCAGCCGCGAAGTCCGCCTGGATCTGTGCGACGTAAGGCGATTCAGCGATCGCCTCGGCGGTCAGCGTTGCCAGTTTTGCATTGAGTCGATCACCTGTTTCGCCGCTGAAGGTTTCCGCGACAACGGTCTGCATGGCTGCCAGTGGATCCGCTTCAACAAGGGAAAAATTGAGATAGACGATCAATTCCAAGCCTGAAACGCCGCCGAGGGCATCATAGGCATCGCCGATAAAGGCCTGCACCGGGTCGCTCCGGTCGAGGTCGCCTGCATAGTTTCGGGGGGGATCGTTGCCAACAATCCCATCGCGCAGCGCCAGATAGGTGTCCAAAAGACCCGCCTCCAGTTCGACGATCATGCTGGGCAGGTAAGCGGCCTGAGAGGCACCGACCATCATCATTTGCTTGGCCACATCACCCAAGGTGACCGACTCCCCACTGGCGATGAGCGGTTCGTCCTCAAGCCTGTTTAGCAAAGCAGACAGCCGCATGTCCAAATTGGGGTACGCTTGGCGACACCCGGCATCCGCCCGGCACTCCGCCAGCAGCTGCAGCATAAAGTCATGATCTTTGCGCGGAAACGCGGCGATCGTGTAGATCGAAGGCGGAAAGGCTGAATCCAGGACAACGGAACGCAGTGTGGGCGCGTCATCGTATGTGGGCAGTTCAGCCATGATCGTCATGGCCAGACGTGTGCCATAGGAGACGCCGTGGACCGTGAAACCCTCGTAGTCCAACGCCTTGAGGAGTTCCACGATGTCGCGAGCACCGGCAGCGGTCGTGAATTGACTAAGATCGAGCCCCTGTGCGGTAAACTGCGCCCAGCAGATCTCGTTCAGAACCGGGATATCTAGCTCTTCCAGCTTCGGCGTGGTTGAACCTGCCGCCAACGGGTTGAAGGACGCTGCTTGCAAGGCTTCGATCTGGGCCGGCGGCGCATCATTCTGCAGCGCCAAGACCAGGCACTCTTCATAGCCCAGGCGCTGGCTGAAGCCCGTTCCGCGCTGATCCATGCGAATGATGTCGTGGTTTTCCCGCAGACGCTGATAGCCATCAATGGGTTTGGTCAGTGAACTCTGGCCGGGACCGCCGGCCAGAAAGATCAGGGCATTGGACGCAGGATCTTCGCCAGCCGCCTTGACCGTGACAAAAGCCAGGTCGAGATATGGGCCGTCCGGCTCGCCCCAGTACTGCGGCACGGTGAAGACGCCGCAGTAGTAGTCCTCGCCCTCCACCGCGTTGATACCCGGCGACTGTGTTGGTTCGCAGGCTTCAATATGGATACCGGCTACTCGACCGGATAGACGTGGAGGGGAGATGACCCTTGCCAGCCGATCGACCTGTAAATCCAATTGTGAGGCAAATGCTTTATGCGTCTCGCCCTGATAGGAAGCGATCAGCATGACAAGCACTATCAAGAGAAACGACGTTATTCTGTTCACAGAAGTTTGCACCTTAGAGGATAGTAATTGAACCTTCATTTTCTTGGTATCGGGCCCGCTGTCGTCGGGAGGGCGGTAAGGTTTGCGCCCCCTGCGCCACTTCCAGTCGAATTCGCCAAGCTTGGTGGGGCTTCTCCAGCCAGTGCTGAGTCGATCCGTCGTGCAAGTTCCGCATAATGGCCCGAAACTGCAGGATCGTCGCTATCCCCTGAGGCCGCGCGCAGTCTCGTAGCAAGCTGCGGCAGCCTTGCACGCGCCCAGGCTGGAAAGGCCGTCTCTGCTCCAGTCGATGCGGTGACATTCAAGGCGTCTGGGTCGGAGCTCAATAATCCTGCAAGAAGTGTCAGAACTCCGCGCGGGGCTGGGGGAGCGACAATAATTTCCCAGGCAGACTGAATGAAGGCGCTCTGCATCGCGCGTCGACGCGGATCAGTTTCGCCGAGGTCGCTGAATAGCACTGCAAGCATGTCATCACCAAGGTCGACGGGCCCATACGCATCCGCGTCGCGCCTCTGCTGCTCGTCGAGCGCCCCGAGCAGCTTCCCATTGAGCAAGAGAATAACAGCTTGTGAGGCGGCACCATCTAGAGTCAGGCGAGCGCCGGCTGGTTCCAACCGGTCGATAAGGCTGGGCATCTCGAACATACTAAGAGTGTCAGGCGCCTCCTCAAGTACGAAGCGGACGGATCTGCGTTGTTCGGGTGCTGGCACAGGACGATAACGCTCAACGTTCGCGGGTTCGTCGTAGACGCCGCCAACATTGGTCAGAACACTCTGAACGAAAGACAGATAAGTGCTCAAAGCCTGATCGTAAGCCGAGCGAATTATGTCTTCGTCGCCGCCTGCTGCGGAGGGGAGATTAGAGAGTGCCTCCCTCAATCGTATTGCGACGAGCCGCGTTGCCTCCACCCTGTCGTCCGCCGTATTCTCTCTTTGCAGACGCGGGTCACTGCCTTGCCGAGACTCCGATGGCATCTCGGCGGCTGCCCATCGAAGTGTTCTGTCCGACTTCGATCGCTCGATCAATGACGCGAGGCTGGTTTCGGTCGCCTCGGCACCTCCAAAATCGCGATAACCGTATTCGATAGCCAGGCGGTCATATGCCGAGATTTGGGGGTAGAAGTCTTCGACGCCATCCCCCGGTTGTGCCGCCTGGTTAAAGCGCCCATATGCCATTATGGACCCATTCGGGCCGTTCTCAGCCATGAAGGCGGGGTCTCGTTGCTGGGCGATGCTCCATACCGTCGAAGCAATGTGATTGTGGCGTAGGCCCAGTGTGTGCCCAACCTCGTGCGCCACCACGTAACGCATCAATTCGCCTTGTTTCTCGGGTGAGAGAGGCAGGGTGTTCGCCTCTGGGTCTACGGCGTTGTGCAGAAGATAGTAATAGGTTTCGAAGTATGGGATCACCTTGGGCCAGACAAGGATGTGGGCTGACAGGATTTCACCCGAACGGGGATCGTAGAGAACCGGTCCCATGGCATTTGCCATTTCCTGGGGGAGCCAGCGCACGACGTTGATGCGCGCATCTTCGGCCGACCAGTCGGGGTCTTCTTCAGGCGTCGGCGCGTCGCGTGCAACGATTGCGTTCGAAAAGTCCGCCGCCTCGAAAGCGACGTTCCACATTTCGATACCCTCGCGGATATAGGGCCGCCATCGATCGGGAACCCCCTGACCGATGTAGTAAACAAGCGGCTCGACCGGGTCGGTCGGCCCGGTCGCATCGGGGTCGGCTTTCTCGAGCCTGTGGCGCAGAATGTAGGTGACATCGCGCACCGGCGCATCGTTGCCGTACTCGACAAACGAGGTATTGAAATGCCCCATTAGCGGGTCAGCCTCTCGTGGGGTCATAAGCTCTTCGGGAAGGATGACAAGCCAATGACCGACGATCATCGACTTTGCACCTTTGGGCGTGGGAAAGGTCAGATGCGAACGGATGGAGATATTCTCTGGAAAGGACCGCGCACGGTCTATCCATGATCGCGCGGGGTCGGCGGCTGCGGCACCGATGGCCGAGCCTGCCGTCAGAGGACCGCCAATGTCAGTCGAGAACACGTCCGTCACATCGAGAAGTAGCTCACCCTCAGGCCCTTCGGCCGTGATAGGAAGGCCGAACAGGACAGGACCCAGCGTTACGCTTCCGACAGCGATCTGAATCGGTGCCAGTTTGGCGTCGAGATGGTGATCGCTGTCAGCTACCGCCGCGCGACGTACATTGTGGCCAGCGAGGTCTCTTACGAAAACTTGGTTGCCCCTTCGTTCAAGCCTGACAATGGTCTCCCCGATCGCGTTACCAGAGTAGCTAATGACCCCTGCAGGTAGGCTAACAGCCTCTGCATACCACATGAAGACGCGGTCGAGCAGGATCGGCGGTATTAAGATAAGCGTTCTGCCGTCCTTTTCCCAAAGTTGCGCCGGGCCCTCGCCTAACTGCGTCGCTCCGTCGAGGGCGGCCTTATAGGGATCAGTTTCGGCTTCTGCAGTTTCATCAGTCTTGGTTTCTGAAGTCTTCACAGAAGAATTCTCCACAGAATTGGACGCATTGGTGGCTTGACTTGCATCCTGCCCAATGGCGGCGCTAGCAGCAAAAAGTACGAGCACCATTATCACATTGAAGGTCATCTTAACGAGGATTCCACCTACGAACCGCCCGCCCAAGCCGATCAGATCTTTGCCCAACTGATCCTCCTATTCATAGACGTCCTATTTTTTCCTGTGACGCCAAGCAGATCACGGTTGCTATCTGTTGGCGAGCCAACCGTCGTTATAGACACGTGCGAAATACGGTTCGAACCTGGAATCGTATCCCCCGTGCCGCTCGTAGGCCATACTCATTCCCACGCCTGTGTCGTTGGCGCCGAGACGATAGCCATCCTGATAATACTCACACTCGTTACCGCCCAATCCAGATGGACAAGCGCTGCTCGAGCCGCTCGAGGTTGTTTCAACGCAGCCCGACAAGACCAAAGCGGTTGCAAGGGTTGCTACACGCAAAAAAAATCGATTTCGTTCTCATTGCGTCCTCCATTTATCCTGCCATTTCCCCATTTTCAGTGTTCAGCCATCGAGAGACGAGTTTGAGTGCTGCCGGCATGGCAATGTTATCAGCGATAGTGTCGCCAACAGGCTTCGTAGCCCTGCTTGAAATAGGGTTCAAAGCGGGTGTCGTACATGTTTGAGTGACGCTCATAGGCCATGCTCATGCCCATCTTGGCGTCGCCGGCACCCTCGTGGCATCCGTCATCATAGTAAGCACGTTCGTTTGACCCAACTTCGGGCGCGCCACTATGGGAATGCCGTCCCCGGTTCTGAACATCCGCGATCGCGTTTTCGTAGCCGATGTTGTAACCTTCATTATAACAATCGCCTCGAGATGGCCTAGTTTTAACCAAGGCATGGAAATGGCGATTGTGCCGCGTTGGGTCATAGTCCCGTTGGCGCGCGCCATCGGCGCCCCCATCCCTTACGCCAGTTTCATAAGCGTGTTGCCACTTCAGTGGACATTCTGAGGCTTGAGCCGCACCCGTCATGCCCATCACTGTTGAGACTGCTATCAAGATCGTTCTACCAGACACCGCCCTTTTTACAGATATCAATGGTCCCCTCCCATCTGATTATATTAAACAAACATTTACACTAAGAAGCCATTTGCGCCAGCGTTGCCAACCATGGAAGCACATTGAACATCAGGATGGTTTCTTGCTTTGTCGAATTGTCGGGACTTTGGTTTCCGGGGGCAATGCCAAACAGGCTCTCAATCCGACGCTATATTGGCTATTATTGGCGTCAAATAGCGTCGATTTTTCGTTGTGGTCTGCGGCTAGTCTGCTGTATGGTGCTTGCTCCGGTAATTTGCCTGGTCGAGCACAGAGGCAGAAATGGCACTTGATGACTTCGCGATCAACCTTCGATTGCTATGCAGCTACGGTCGTTCGGTTTCGGATATCTGTCGCCGGATCGGGATCAATCGTCAGCAGTTCAATCGCTATCTCGCCGGCACGACCAAGCCGTCGCTGCACACAGTCCGGCGGCTGTGCGACTTCTTCGGAATCGAAGATCACGAGCTCTTTCTGAATCACGACGAGTTCTCGGAAATAATTAGACTGAAGTCGCCACGCATCGATCAACCGAGGAATCCACTCCACGGCTTTGTTGAAAGACTCTGCAAACCGCCTGACACGGGCCTGAAGGACTGGAAAAAGTATCTCGGGTACTACTACTTCTATTTCATTCCGGAGCGCACATCAGGAATGGTCTATCGAAGTCTAACAAACCTCTATCAGGAAGGTGACTTCATCCTGTCTCGCCAGATCGAACGCTACCCGGACAGCGAGTTCAATTTACCCCGCGTCATTAGGCACGAAGGTATCGTCTATCCGGCCGCCGGCCGTCTAGTCATATCGGAACGCCAGGAAGAACCAGGTTCGTCGGCTTGGCATTCAGTCTACTACAAGTCGGATCTCAACCCGATCACCTTCCTCTCCGGGCTTACCCTTGGGGTTAATCCGGACAACGCGCATGAGATTGTCTGTTTCAGATCGGTGCTGGAGTACCTCGGCAAGGACATCAACGTACGGGATGTGATGCGAAATTGTGGCAACTTCGACCCGGAATCGGCGGAAATCAGTGATTACGTCCGGTACTGCATCAAAAACGATCTCTCTGATAACTCACCGGCAATGATGCCGCGATTCTGACGCACCCGCCCCGATCGCCATACATCGAACTGAACTACTCCCTATCTCTTGGACAGGATCTGGCGTACGTTCAGCTACTCGTTGCACCTGCTGATCGGATTGACTGATTTGGGCGGACTTCAAAATGATTTAAGCCTGTCATTCGCCGCAAACTGCACCGATGGATGCCACAGTCAGAGTATGCGCATGTCGAAGGCATAGCCCGCTAAGATCCGACGATTCAAAGTCTGTCAGTCATACACTTTAAGTGACAAGGTTTTAGCGTTGTCATTAGCAGTAACAGTTACATAGATTGCAAGGTCAACGCCGGGCTCAATGCGGTCATCTGGCTGTTTTACTCAGATGACTGCTTTGCCGCTGCGGATTCAATGGATCGCCGCAACACACTGAGCAAACCTCTCTGCTGGTGTTTCGTATTGCAAGATCTTTCTTGGGCGCTCAATGAGCTGTCTTGTTACGGCACTGAGTTATGCTTGGCTATAGGTCGAGATATCGACGCCGCGTGGGAAGTATTGGCGCAGAAGGCGATTGGTGTTCTCATTGCTGCCCCGTTGGGAAGTACTGTCGCAGCAGACGGTTGGTATTTTCGTTTGTGCCGCGTTGCCATGGCGAATGTGGCTCGCACAGAAAGACGTCAATATCCGTGGCCAGGGTGAAGGCCTTGTGTCCAGCCATCTCCGTTCCGCGGTCCCAGGTCAGCGAGCGGTACAGCTCTTTTGGCAACTTGCGAGACTGTTTGATCAATGCCTGAATGACACTGTGGCTGTCCTTGTTGCTCACCTTGGCCAGCATCACAAAGCGGGTGTGACGTTCGACCAATGTCGCGATGAAGCTGTTGCCAGACCCTGCAATCAAGTCTCCTTCCCAATGGCCCGGCACTGCTCGATCCTCAACGTCCGCAGGTCTGTCACGGATCGATATTGCGTCGTTGAACTTACCCAGGCCGCTGCGCTTCAAGGTGGCATGGCGGGATCGGCGTATGGATCGTGTCGCCCGCAGATGCGCCAATAATTCTTTCTTAAGTACGCCTCTTGTCTGGATAAAAAGGCTTCGGTAGATCGTCTCATGGGAGACCCGCTTGTTGTCTTCATCGGGATGTTCACGCATCAACCAGCCTGCGATTTGTTGTGGAGACCATTTGCGCGTCAGCTTGGCCGATATTGCGCGGCACAGATAGTCATTGCCCGCCAACTTGCAGAGCTTTGGGCGATGGGCGCGGTCCCAAGCAGCTGCATCAGACACCGCTGCTCGATAAAGTTTGGCGCCGCCATTGCGCCTGACCTCGCGACTGATTGTGGATGCCGGTCGCTTCAATGTTTGAGCAATTGAACGCAGCGAGACCTGCGCTCGCAAGCCTCTGGATATCTCTTCGCGGTCGGAAAGCGTCAGAGCGAGCCGAGACCTCACACGGTCCGGCGGGCGAATGCCGCCAGTGCGCGCAAGCAGCGGATAGATCGACGATGACTCGCGTTCAAACAAACGTCCGATCGAACTCATCGACTCGCCGCGTTGCCATCGATCCCATATCTCTGACTTCTGTTTATCTGTGAAAAATATCCGGCGACGATACTTCATTATGCTCACTCCATCTTTGGTCAAAGATTAAAGTGTTGCGTCGACCCGTTGAAACCGCCGGACAAAGCAGTCATTTCATGTATTCGAATAATGAACCAGAACCTGGAGCCAGTGCTTCACGTAGCCATAGGTGGCTGTCGGGCACGGTTGGTTCCTGAACAAAAAAGTTCTCCCCATCATCCAAGAGCGAAGCGGCTTGATCCTCCGTCTGCACTTAAGTTCACGCTGTTTGCGGGAAACGGAGACTGGTTCGAATCCGTCTGACAGCACCCGCTGCATTATTCCGGCAGGGGCACCTTCAAGACCCGTTCAACCAAGGAGTGGCCACCATTTCCTCTGAATTCAGTCGTCTCACGACCACCTCGGTACTTTGGCCCTTTTCCATCGCCTTCGTCGCCATGTTCATCCCCATCGTCTCCGTGATCATCGCCGGAGGTATGGTCATCCCCAGAGGTATGGTCATCGCCGGAGGCATGGTCCTCTTCGGATCCACCATGTTTGTCTGTTCCGCCTCCACGGCCGCGACCGCCGCCACGACCCCCTCCCCGGTGTTTACCGGATCCGCCGCCTGAAGAATGTGATTGCGCTGCGGCGGGGTTTGACAATGCCACCCCCATCAGGAGGGAACAAGTGCCTCCCATCAAAAACGTCCGACGCTTCAGATTTTCCGTCATTATCATTTTCCTCAAAAAGTTACGCGCCAACCGATTGCTCGGCCGACGCTCAATACCTTATTAACATCCGAATGCTTGTCTTCTCCGCTATGTGGATCCTCGGAGAGGCCGCGCTGCGCACTGGAGCGACCGCTGCTATTCCCACGCCCGCTTCCGGATAAATGACTGGTGTCGGACTCGTCCCTGTGCTGTGCGCGAGCGATACATGTCAGTGATAATGGAAAAATGCCCGCCAAAACCAATCGGCGATCCAACGCTTCGCTTGGCATATCACTCATCCCGTTCTTTCCTAGGTTCGGGGGCAGCATTTATTACCGCCCCCGGATCTCACACTTTGGCTTGCACTTAAGGTCACCTATTACTCGATCGTCCCCGGCAGCTTCTCGTCATGAATCTGCGTATGAATGAGTTCGATCACTTCAAGCGCATCGTCTGCGGCCGCTGCGAAGAGCGTCGCACCGGTGCTGTCGGTCAGTTCACCATTTACCGAGGCAAGGTAATCGTCGATGTAGAGGGAAGCACTAACGGGGTTCCCGTCCTCGTCCAGATAGAAATAGCTATACGGCTCGTCACCATTGGCTGCGTCATCATAATCCCGCTCATAGGTGAAGCCAGAGTAGTCATAGTACTCCAAGTCACCGGTATTAATACCTGAAATATCGTTCACGTTATACAGGAAGTCCAGATCGATAGTTCCGGTTTTGTCCGCAGCACCAGCCAAGGCGCTGGTCGCAAGAAGCAATGAATCGTAGCCATCGAGACTAACATCGCCACTGGTCAAAGCTTCGTAGAGCGCAAGGTTTTCGAGCGGCGAGTCAATCGTGGCGCCGTCCAACACGAGACGCCCGGCTTCATCCGTTTCGATAGTGGTCGCGGCCGCCAGTTTCAACAGTACCTCATCGAGCGAGTGCTGAAGAACTGAATCCGGTGCACGCATGATGTTGGTGCGACCAAAGTCCACCTCGATCGCGCCCGCCGGGATCTCGCCATCAATGATTGGCTCATATGTTACGCAGGCCGTGTCGAGGCAGGCGGCGTAAACGCCCTCATCTACTTCTATTGGGAGCCCAGTTACTGGATCGCGGAGTAGGTAAACCAAGTCGCCGTAGAGATCACCCTTTGTTGTGCCGGGACTCGTATTCCCTTCACCGCGGTGCGGGTTTAATTCCTTACTGCCTCCGGCCCAGTCCGGACGGTCGCTATCGTCATCTTCTTCGATGATGATGATCACCCGCTCGCCTTTCCCGCGAAAAATCTGGGTCTCGATGTTTGTGCCTGAGCCTGGCATATCCTTAAAAATGCTGGACAGACCTTTGCCCCTTCCAGAGATACCGCCGCCATGCTGATCAGCGCTAGCACCACGCCCGCTACCGGCTGAATTTCCGCCCTTCATCTGGTTGCCGGAGCCTTGCTGAGCGAACGCGGTGTCAGACACCAGAGGCGACGTGACAAGTGCGAGCGATGCACAGCCTGCAATGAGACCAGCTTTCACAGAGGCCTTAGTGAATATTTTCGAGATCATTTTCTTACTCCCTTAGCGTCAAGTGACGCGTTAAAAAGAATAGCAAAGAAGTCCCTCTCTTTGCCTTCTCTCCGAAGAGTAGAAAAATCTACACATTCGCGCTTTGATATGTGTCAATTTGAGTGAGATTTTTTCTTGACGCAAAAACGCATGCAAATCATTCGGGCAGCTCGCGTATGTCAACCGTTAGAACTTATAGGCTAGGGCAACCTGAAACCGGCTTTCCTTTGAATCAAAAATGTCAACTCCTGTGCCGTAGTCCACTTCATAGTCGTCATAGTCAGTGTAGTTGTATTCCATCCGCAAATGCGTTCGAGGACCAACAGAATACTCAACACCCAATCCTATCAGAGCACCATCCAGTTTATCGCTTTGGTTTATAGTCGTACCTGAATAGCTGTAATCGGTTTCGAATTTTGCACGGACCAACCCCGTGCGACCATAAATCAGAACAGAATCATTAACGATATAGCCAACACGCAGCAGTCCAGCCACTGAACCAACTTTCTCGGCCGAGTAGATGCGCCCGGTTGGACTGCGTTCTACGTTCCATCCCGCAGAGGATACTTCCAATTCAGCTTCTGCGCCTAGGTACACCGCTCCGTACTGCCAACCATAACCCGCCAGAGCGCCCCCGCTAAACCCTTGTCCTGAACGCGTCGCATTTAGAAAGAAAGAAGGGGCAGCGCTTGTGGGTCTTGGTCCCGAATTGTCGCTTTGCAAGGTACTGTGGCCCAGTGTAGCAGCGGCGTAAAATCCAGAGAAGTCTGTTGGAGCCACATACGGAGCAGGAGTTTCTTGCGCGCCGAATGTGTAGATTACTCCAAAGCGTACGGCACTTTGCAAATTCGCGAAGTTGTCGTCATTTGCTCCCAAAGGTGCGCCAATGTCATAATCAGAGAAAGACCTGATCTGATATTCGATCCGCCCTGACAGGCCGCGCCCCAAGGGTACCTCTGTTCCAAGTCCAAATGAGAAGCCGGTTACCCTATCATCAATTGATGTAGAATTACCGCCTCTCTGATATTTGCTTTCAAACTCTGAAGCAAAGACGCCAAAGCGACCATATAGAAAATTGCTGGCAACTGTCTTCAACCCGACGATCCCGCTCACTCCGTACGTATTGCCCGTCTTGACCGAAAAATCACGATCTGCGTCATGAACCCACTCCATGTCGCCAAATTCGATATCTGCCTCGACCCCCAGAACCAACCCGTTCACCGTGGTTCGATATCCACCTAAAAGTCCGGCAACCGGCCCCTGATCGCCGAAATCCGCCGTCAGATTGCCGCCAGCACCCCTTGGACCGTCGACTTTGCTTTGCAAAACGCCATAGCCAAATTGAGTACCGGCATAGAATTCAGAGCTGGTTATTCTCGCCCGATCTTCAGGTCGCGTCTCGAAGTTCGGCTCTAGATCATAACCAAAGGTCAAAAAGAAGCGGTGCTCGTCGAAATCCTCGCCAGCAATATCCGACAAGCGTTGCTGGAATGCGTAATCTGCATCCAGATAAAATCTGGGATCCAGATAATAGCGCAGACCCAAGCCAGCTTCTGCATAAATATCGGTTCGATCAATACCCTTAAAGTCATTCTCGGTCAGAAAGAGATAGCCCGCCAAAGACAGATTCTGCGCCACGCGATACCGCAAACGGGAGCCGGCTGATGTCGAGACATAGCTCGATGCGCCCGTAATAGTGGTTTCTTCCAGGGACCGTTCGATCACGAAGGATATTTGGGTTGTGCGACTGGGTCGCCAGGTCAAATCTACATCAAAATCGGGCACGGTAACCGTGTCAAACCGCGGATCGTCAAAGTTCTGCGTCAGGACCCCGAACGACAGCTCTCCGGCAAGATCGCCCCATTGACCCTTGTAGCCAAGAGCAGCCTGCCCCCCCTTAGAGCTGCGTTGATAGCCCTGACTGTCTGTCTTGTCATCATACTCAACCTGGTCAAAAATTCCTTGCACGAAAACTTCGCCATTTGTGATTTGCGCCACGCCAAGCCTGCCACCAAATTCCAGCTCTTGCCGATCACGGTCACTGCTATTGATGGTTGTACCGCCAGCAGCGGGCGTGTCATCAAAATCCAGATCGCGCGCATTCACCCCCAGACGGAAAGAGTTACCATTTAATTGCCCGCCGATTCCGAAATAACCGCTCGTTTCATGATACTTTGTAGGTTCAAGCCCGTTTACGCTGTCCGGTGAACTACGTTCTTCATGCTCCCGGGCATAGTCCAGCCCTCCGAAAGCGAACAGGCTATCGCCCAACCTGAAACGGCCATCTGCGTATAACCCATAGTCTTCGTAGTTTTCGCTGGAATAAGTGGCGTATCTTCCAATTTCTGCGTCAGCTCCAAAGCTAAGTTCATAGTCCCTGGATAGAAGCGAAAGCTCGATCCAGGGAGCAAAGACCGTGACGAAGTCACTTTTCTTATCGTTAGCGGTCTGAAAAACATTGTCGGTGAATTCTTCCGAAAGCGTTAGGCCTGCATCCACCTTTACACTATTTTCTGCTGCCGGTGTGTCCACGGTTTCTTGCGCCATTGAAGACGAATTGAACGAAGCAACGCTTAGAATAATGTAAATTGGACAAAGAAATATGTTCTGTGAACGCATAACCGTATCAACCCGCTCGATAGCTTTAAGGGAGTTTTGAACTTTTTGAACTTTAAAGCCAATAAAACCCAAAAAAGTTAAGACTAAATTGTCTGTCGGCAGAAGTTTTTTGGAAAGCCGTGTCTATGAAGTAACTAAAGTTTTGGTTCAGTTAGAGCTCCTGACACCCGGTCTTGGCTGCGTTGCCGCGCGTTGATCAGATCGGTCAGTGCGGTCGGTTTGCTGCACTAGCGAAGGATGCGATTTCAATCTGACCGGTTTGGGCTCTGAACTGCCGTTCGCTAAGTCGTCCATTAATGACTGCAACGCGGGGCGAAGCCGCCGTTGCGTTTTCCGTCAAATTTCACTTTACTGATACACGCTATAAATTGAGAGGCGGGTGCCTCAGGATGCAAGACAATCAGGCCCAAGCTGACTATTGGAGCTCCGAGAGCGGATTAAAATGGATCGCATTTGAGACCGAGCTCGATCTAGCGTTTAGCGCCGTCGACGAGGCGTTGATTGCATGGTCGGCTCCGCAACCGGGCGAAAGTGTTCTGGACATTGGCTGCGGAACAGGCGCTACGACGAGGACTTTTGCGTCGCATGTCATTCCGGGAGGAAAAATCTGCGCGGTCGATATCTCGCCTCCGTTACTACGGCATGCACAGAGCCAGTCTGACGGGGCAACCGCCGAGACGCGATACTACTTGGCTGACGCACAAACCGACCAAATCCCGGGAGCGCCCTTCGATCTCGTGATTTCAAGATTTGGCTCAATGTTCTTTGCCGATCCGGTATCAGCTTTCGGTAACATTCGACAGCAAATGAGGCCAAATGGACGTTTGGTTCTAGCTGCTTGGGCGAAGGTCAAAGGGAACCCTTGGTTTGAGGTGCCCAAAGACGGGGCTACCGAACAACTTGGGTCGTTGGATCAATCCGATCCCAACGCACCCGGGCCACTTGGATTTCAGAACGCAGATCGTGTCGTAGGAATCTTAAAAGACGCAGGGTTTCAAAATGTGATCGGCGAAACGATCCGGGCGCACTTAACCCATCCTGGCCCAGTTGATCGGGTCGCTGCGTTGGCTTCGAACATCGGTCCGGCCGCGAGAATTTTAAAAAAGTACAACGGAACCGCCCAAGACATCGACGAGATAACCCGCTACGTAATATCTAAGTTTCGAGACTTTGAGGGCGAGAAAGGCATTCGCATTCCAGCCAACCTGAACTTTTTTAGCGCCAGAAACTTGGATTTGTCATAGCCCGCTAGCAAGGTTTTCGCAGTCCGTGTGGGGTTCGCGGTGGTCGTTCGAGGCAGTCGATTTCAAAGACTGCTTTGCAAGACTTCGAAGTCACTACCAACTACCGCTTGATTTGAGAGTTGAATCCTAATCTGCTGGAACAATGTTAGTATTCAAACGGAAGAAATTGGTTGGGTCATAGCGGGCTTTGACTCTACGCAAACGGGCCTCATTTGCGCCCACGGCATCACTGAGGCGCTCATCGTCACCGTCACCCAGCCCATTCATGTAAACGCCGCAGGAGTACGGCGTCATGGCTTCCCAGGTGTCGCGCACCCAGGCGACCGATGGTCCAGGCTCTTCGCCTTCGTGCCAGATTGCCGCGGGAATAAAATCGAACTCAGCATCCCTGTTGGCAAAAGCAGTGTCCTGCGGCCGGACATCCCGGACCGCGCCACCAAACTGCTGCAGGATAATCATCGATCTGTTATCGGGAACGGCTTGGTAGCTAGCGATTAAAGCATCGATGCCATCCTCCGGTAGTTTGTCGATTAGATGAGTTTTCCAATAATATCTCTGACCATAAGGAAACCGCACATCGGCATCCGACTGGACGTCGACATAGGGTCTGGTCTCCAATCGTGTCGCGATCGGTGACCCGAAGTTTATCAGTGGCGCCAAGGTGGCCTCGGCCGCGTCTAGCGGAGCGATGTGAACGGAACCCAGAATTACGACGGCAGTTCCGTCATCCATCTTCGCGAAAGCCGCCTGCGATGTGACTTCTCTTGGCGCTGAAGTCGCAAACTCCATGAAATACCTGAGAGCCTCTTTGGCTTTGTCGAGGCGATGCGTGGCGGTCGCGAACAAAACCTCATTTCCGATATCATGCAGGCGGAACCTGAACGATGTCGCGATGCCGAAATTTCCACCACCACCGCGCAAAGCCCAAAACAGATCAGGGTGGTTCTCGAGGCTGGCTGTTACCTGCTCACCTTCGGCCGTCACCAGATCAACGGAGATCAGATTGTCGCAAGCAAGACCGAACTTTCTGGCAAGCCGGCCAACACCGCCGCCAAGGGTCAAGCCGCCAACCCCTGTATGCGTCACAACACCTGCCGTAGTCGCGAGACCATATTTTTGAGTTGCACGGTCGAGATCTCCGAGCGCCGCCCCCCCGCCAACAGCAGCGGTTTTCTTCAAGGGATCTACCTGAACTTGGCAAATGGGTGTCAGATCAATCATTAAACCGTTTTCGGCGACCGATTTGCCCGCGATATTGTGCCCCCCACACCTTACCGAGATCAGAATTTCATGTTGGCGAGCAAATCGAACAATCTCGACGACATCTGCCGCATTCGCGCATCGTGCAATGAGTGCGGGGCGCTTATCAATCGCAGCGTTCCAAACGGTGCGGGCCTGGTCGTAGCCGAGATCGTCTGGCAATAAGATTTCGCCCTCCAGCCCATCCCTGAGTTCTTTGATGTGAAGTGCACTCAGGTCAATCGTGCCGCCGGTGTATCGTGTTATTTCTGGCATCGGCCTGACTCCTCAGCCTGCATCCTTCTCACTAGCCTACAGGCGGAGAAGTCTCTTAAAATATAACCCTATCATAACTTTGCCAGTTTGTCCGCTCCCCGCTCCTAGCAACCACTCAGTCAAATCCCGCCATAGTTCCGCTCTGCTGACTAAGTCGGCGCTGCTGCCGGGTCTAACATGGAGTCCGCCTTTCTTTCGCGCCAAAGCACGCATTTTCATCCAACAGACCGTAGGTCAGATCAATTGGTGCCACAGTTTGGGGTCCTGATTGGGGGACTGTGATCTTCGGGCAGGCTTGGCAAAACCAGCGCACCCGCCACAAAGGCCTCTCCAGCCAGGTCCGTTATCATTTGGCCCTAATTAACGTGCTCAGATACGCACGCGTTTCCTCGTCCCATGAACTAGGGTCTTCATTATGTGCAATGACGGCGTGAAGTTCCATCAGCTTCCAGACTTCATCTTTTGAACCAGCGGTGACTTCGCCGGGGCAGGTTTCCATGCCCTCGCAATCGCGGCACGCGTATGTGTAGGCTTCGCTCATGACCTCCCTTTCTTGGTTAATTGCATCAAAACTTTTCGAAGGTCGGCAACCCGTCAGCGAGCTTGATCCACGGCTGCTGGTGCGAGACAAAGACGTGCGACTTCGGTTCAGCCACCGATGGGTCATCAAGGGTGGCGGCGGCAAACCAAGCGTCAGAACTCCAATCCTGACCGTCGACCTCACCCTCTGCGGCATAGGTCAGCGTGGTCCCGCAATCACCACAAAAGCCTCGGCACACACCGGGGGTCTTCTCGATCGTTTTGATGGTGCCACTGGTGACTTCGAAGTTCCGCGCAGCCACCTTTGCCCAAGTCACGAACGCGCCGCCAAGCGCCAACTGGCAGGACCGGCAATGACAATGCGCCGACCATTCTGGCCGACCGGTAATCTCGTATCTTACGGTGCGACAATAGCATCCACCTTTTAGCTTTTCCATCTTCCAACCCTCCAAGTCGGACCGCCGCGATAACGGTAATGTTGCTAATTTTTTGACTTCATGCGACTCATTAATATTAACATAACTTTAGAAAAACTATTATATGGACTGGTCGAAACTCCCGTCGTTGAACAGCCTGCGCGCCTTCGCAGCCGTTGCAGATGCAGGCAGCTATGCAGGTGCCGCAGAAAACCTGAACGTCACGCAGGCCGCTGTGAGCCAGCAGGTCAAAGCGCTGGAAAGCCGGTTGGGCATTGTATTGGTCGACCGGGTCGGCCGCAGCATTGAACTGACGCATTCAGGGGTCCGATTGGCTCGGGACCTGGATGCAGGTTTCGATATTATCAGCCGCGGCGTGGAGCGAATGAATGAAGAAGCTGCACTCCGACCGGTGCAAGTGACGATGCCACCTGCCTTTGCCGTCGAGTGGTTCATGCCGAGGGTCAGTGAATTTCAGCGGGCGAATCCGGAAATCACTCTGATGCTCAATCCGACGTCACAGATCGTTGAACTCCACCCCGGTGGGATTGACGTCGCAATAAGGTATCGTGATCTACGACGCGCTAAATCGGATGTTGAGGCAGTACTCCGGACAGACATGGTTGTCATCGGTGCGCCCTCACTGGTCGAGGCGCGCGATCTTTCAGACTACAAATCCCTTGCGGAACTGCCATGGCTGCAAGAGCTGGGGACGAACGAGGCGGCAGAATGGTTCACCTTTCATGGCATCTTCCCAAAGCGGCCTTTAGCGATTAACCATATGCCGGGTAATCTTATCATGCCCGCCGTCCGACGCGGCGATGGCATCACCTACACCGCTCGCGCATTTTTTTCCGAGGATATCTCGGCCAGACGCGTAGTCGTACTGGCTTCTGAAACGCTCTTTGGGGTCTACCACATCGAAACATCGCCCGGGCGACAACGTCGCGAAGTGCTGACATTTATCAAGTGGCTCCGTTCGAAGGCCGAAGTGATTACAGCGTCGGCATGAACGCGCTTGAGCCTAACGAGCAAACGACTGCTCCGGGCGGCGGTTTCAACGGGTCGACGCAACACATGCATTGAAACGCTCGGCTGGTGTTTCGTAGTTGAGCGTCTTTCGAGGTCGTTCGTTGAGTTGTCTGGCGACGGCGCTGAGCTTCGCCTGACTATGTATCGACAAATCTGTGCCCTTTGGGAAGTACTGTCGCAGCAGACGGTTGGTATTTTCGTTTGTGCCGCGTTGCCATGGCGAATGTGGCTCGCACAGAAAGACGTCAATATCCGTGGCCAGGGTGAAGGCCTTGTGTCCAGCCATCTCCGTTCCGCGGTCCCAGGTCAGCGAGCGGTACAGCTCTTTTGGCAACTTGCGAGACTGTTTGATCAATGCCTGAATGACACTGTGGCTGTCCTTGTTGCTCACCTTGGCCAGCATCACAAAGCGGGTGTGACGTTCGACCAATGTCGCGATGAAGCTGTTGCCAGACCCTGCAATCAAGTCTCCTTCCCAATGGCCCGGCACTGCTCGATCCTCAACGTCCGCAGGTCTGTCACGGATCGATATTGCGTCGTTGAACTTACCCAGGCCGCTGCGCTTCAAGGTGGCATGGCGGGATCGGCGTATGGATCGTGTCGCCCGCAGATGCGCCAATAATTCTTTCTTAAGTACGCCTCTTGTCTGGATAAAAAGGCTTCGGTAGATCGTCTCATGGGAGACCCGCTTGTTGTCTTCATCGGGATGTTCACGCATCAACCAGCCTGCGATTTGTTGTGGAGACCATTTGCGCGTCAGCTTGGCCGATATTGCGCGGCACAGATAGTCATTGCCCGCCAACTTGCAGAGCTTTGGGCGATGGGCGCGGTCCCAAGCAGCTGCATCAGACACCGCTGCTCGATAAAGTTTGGCGCCGCCATTGCGCCTGACCTCGCGACTGATTGTGGATGCCGGTCGCTTCAATGTTTGAGCAATTGAACGCAGCGAGACCTGCGCTCGCAAGCCTCTGGATATCTCTTCGCGGTCGGAAAGCGTCAGAGCGAGCCGAGACCTCACACGGTCCGGCGGGCGAATGCCGCCAGTGCGCGCAAGCAGCGGATAGATCGACGATGACTCGCGTTCAAACAAACGTCCGATCGAACTCATCGACTCGCCGCGTTGCCATCGATCCCATATCTCTGACTTCTGTTTATCTGTGAAAAATATCCGGCGACGATACTTCATTATGCTCACTCCATCTTTGGTCAAAGATTAAAGTGTTGCGTCGACCCGTTGAAACCGCCGCTCGATGCAGTCATTCGACTGTTTTTCTCTGATGACCGGTTCGTCGCGTTAAGCAGCCGTTCACAACCGGAAATTCGAAGTTTTGGTTCTAAACGACTGCTTTCACCAGGACCGGACGTTCGCTGCGGTTGCGACGTATGTCTCACATGCGGGACTTTTCAGTCATTCGCTGCACGAGCATCATCTCCGACTATATAGGTTTGGCATCCAGTAAAGACATCCAGCATCCGAACATTGGAGAAGCGAGGACGTGGTCACCGTGGGGCTTTCAAGTGTATATGTTATGCTACCTGAACGCCATTGAGTCGGATGGACATATACTCCAACTAGCCAGGGAATAAGCAGACCGTGTCTACCCCGTTTATCTCAACACGTACAATGGTTGGTCTTCAAGAAGGTCTGGTCCAATGTATTGGGGAACGATCCGTTAAGTCCGCCCTATCAGCGGAAGACCTTCCGGGCTTCGCGTTCGAGACAACACGCGCTTACATCCCCCAGTTAGCCCAAATCCGTTTCTTCGAGCGTACAGCTAGAGACGCGGGCGTCGAAAACTTGGGATTTGTGCTTGGTCAAAGTGCCAGTGTTCGTCAATACGGTGTCTTTGGCGACTACGTTACTTCAACGCCAACATTCAGCGATGCGCTGCACTTAACAAGCGATATGATGAGCTATCATTCCTCACTCGACCGATTGTCAGTGCAACATGAACGGGACATATTGCAGCTCACCTACCATTCGGCATTCCGGAATGTAGAAGTATATCCGCACTATGCGATGCTGGCCGTTTCCGTATTGTTGACTATCGCCAATCCTTTTTTCGGGCAAGCGTTACGACGCAAAATTACATTCAACTTTCCGAAACCAAGACACACAGGGCCATATGAAGAGTTTTTTGGCTGTCCGGTCGCATTTGACCGACCCGAGTTGGCAGTTTTTTTCGACGACGAAGCAGGGCAACAGGCACTGCGCAAAAAGCCAGAAAAAATACCAACACTGGGCGATGTTGTAAGAGATGCAATGGGGCCGGCACCTACCAATCTGGTTGGATCAGTCAGGGCGATCCTTCAAGCCAACATTTCGGGGACAAATTCCATCGACACGGTGGCGCGACAGCTAGACTATTCAGAACGGTCGCTGCGCCGTCGACTTGATGAGGTCGGAACGAGTTTTCGGGAACTCGCACAAAAGGCACGTGTTGATCGGGCCACCGAACTTTTGTTGGGAAGTCATCTCGATGTCTCGGAAATTTCTCAACTGGTCGGCTACTCGGACCCTTCCCATTTTGGGCGCGCCTTCCGTCAGTTGACCGGTCTTACACCCTCAGCTGCACGCCGAGCCAGCACTCCGAATTTTGTGGCCGGAAATGGCTAACGCGTTTTCGATTGCGAGTTTATGGTGCCCAAAATAATCTAGGGAGACTTCGCAACATGATTTTCAAGCATCGATTTCTGGCGGCCACCGCACTTAGCTGTGCTGTGTTGGCCCAACCTGTTCTAGCAGACAAAGTGCCTGTAACGGTCGACAATTTTACTCGGGCCGAAACGCACGAGATCATGAAGTCTTATGTGGATCAGGTCGGCGTCGGAAAACTGCTCCATATTCGCACACCCACACCACTGGATGAGCAAAATGTCATTCGAATGAACAGGGACACGCTGTATTCGATGGTCGTTATCGACATGACTGAACCAGTTTCGATCGTCAAACCGAACAGCGACCGGTTTCAATCCATGCTGTTGATCAACGAAGATCACTCCATGTTGCCTGCTATCCATGATGACGGAACCTTTACCCTAGGTCAGGAACTGGTCAGAACGCGTTACATGGTCGCAATTTTCCGCACTTTTGCTAATCCAGACGACCCGGCTGATGTTGCAGAGGCAAATGCGCTGCAGGATCAAATCCAGATCATTCAGGAAGATTCCGGCAGCTTTGAAATTCCAGAGTGGGATATTGAAGGCCTTGCACGCGTTCGCGACGCCATCAATGTACTCGCGCTGACACGGACCGACACGACACCGTATTTTGGTCAAAAGGCGTTGCTCAACCCGCTGTACCATCTTTTAGGGACTGCGGCGGGCTGGGGAGGCAACCCTCCCGAAGGGGCGATGTACGCCATCGATTATGTTGACCAAAATGATGGCACAATGCCATACACCGTTACGGTAAAAGACGTTCCCGTTCACGGTTTCTGGTCCATTACAGTCTACAACAAAGACGGTTTCATGGAACCGAACGACTTGGGCGTGAATTCCTACAACAATGTCACAGCCAAACCGAATGATGATGAAAGTTATACAATCAACTTTGGTGGTTGCGACGATGGCCGGATTAACTGCCTGCCAATCGTAGATGGCTGGAACTATGCAATCCGTATGTATCAGCCGATGGACGAGATCATAACTGGCGAATGGACGTTCCCGGATTTCGAGCCAGCCGGATAAACTTTGATTGGTGAAAATTTGATAAAGGGCGATCCTGATGAGCGGTCGCCCTTTTTGGTAGTGGCGTCTCAAGTACACCTAGTCGAAGTTAGTGAAGCTTTTGATTGGTGAAAAAGAGCCGTTGGCCACAAACCCGGCTTTTATCGCCATGGATGCAGAAGTCCGATAGGGACCGTTTACGCTGCAAAAGTTTGCGCAGCATCTGCACAACACACCCGTTCAGATGCGGCTGGTTTGTCCGGCGGTTTCAACGGGTCGACGCAACACTTTAATCTTTGACCAAAGATGGAGTGAGCATAATGAAGTATCGTCGCCGGATATTTTTCACAGATAAACAGAAGTCAGAGATATGGGATCGATGGCAACGCGGCGAGTCGATGAGTTCGATCGGACGTTTGTTTGAACGCGAGTCATCGTCGATCTATCCGCTGCTTGCGCGCACTGGCGGCATTCGCCCGCCGGACCGTGTGAGGTCTCGGCTCGCTCTGACGCTTTCCGACCGCGAAGAGATATCCAGAGGCTTGCGAGCGCAGGTCTCGCTGCGTTCAATTGCTCAAACATTGAAGCGACCGGCATCCACAATCAGTCGCGAGGTCAGGCGCAATGGCGGCGCCAAACTTTATCGAGCAGCGGTGTCTGATGCAGCTGCTTGGGACCGCGCCCATCGCCCAAAGCTCTGCAAGTTGGCGGGCAATGACTATCTGTGCCGCGCAATATCGGCCAAGCTGACGCGCAAATGGTCTCCACAACAAATCGCAGGCTGGTTGATGCGTGAACATCCCGATGAAGACAACAAGCGGGTCTCCCATGAGACGATCTACCGAAGCCTTTTTATCCAGACAAGAGGCGTACTTAAGAAAGAATTATTGGCGCATCTGCGGGCGACACGATCCATACGCCGATCCCGCCATGCCACCTTGAAGCGCAGCGGCCTGGGTAAGTTCAACGACGCAATATCGATCCGTGACAGACCTGCGGACGTTGAGGATCGAGCAGTGCCGGGCCATTGGGAAGGAGACTTGATTGCAGGGTCTGGCAACAGCTTCATCGCGACATTGGTCAAACGTCACACCCGCTTTGTGATGCTGGCCAAGGTGAGCAACAAGGACAGCCACAGTGTCATTCAGGCATTGATCAAACAGTCTCGCAAGTTGCCAAAAGAGCTGTACCGCTCGCTGACCTGGGACCGCGGAACGGAGATGGCTGGACACAAGGCCTTCACCCTGGCCACGGATATTGACGTCTTTCTGTGCGAGCCACATTCGCCATGGCAACGCGGCACAAACGAAAATACCAACCGTCTGCTGCGACAGTACTTCCCAAAGGGCACAGATTTGTCGATACATAGTCAGGCGAAGCTCAGCGCCGTCGCCAGACAACTCAACGAACGACCTCGAAAGACGCTCAACTACGAAACACCAGCCGAGCGTTTCAATGCATGTGTTGCGTCGACCCGTTGAAACCGCCGCTCGATGCAGTCATTCGACTGTTCTTCTCTGACGACCGCTTTCTTGCGTTGACCAGTCATTGGTTTCGACAGTCCAGACGCCATTTTTCAACGCCCGAAAGCCACCTGTAGTATGGAACTATTTATTGGTATATGATAACATACCGTTAATTGAGAGAGGTGGCATATGACCCGTAACAGCGGCTCAAATACGGCAGGCAGAAACCCTGACGGCACCTTCGCGACTGGCAACCCCGGCAAGCCAAAGGGCAGCCGTAACAGGGCTACACAAGCCACCCAGAGGCTCATCGACGACCAGAGTGAGGCGATAACGCAGAAGGCCATTGAGATGGCCTTGGCGGGCGATACCGTCGCCCTGAGACTTTGCATCGAGCGGATTGCCCCTGCCCGCAAGGATGCGCCGGTGGAGTTCAACCTGCCAAACGTCGAAACCGCAAGGGATGCTGCGCAGGCGGCGTCTGCGCTTCTCCGTGCTGTTTCCGAAGGAGCCGTAACGCCGCTCGAAGGGGCGACGGTCATGGGGCTGCTGGAGCAGTACCGGCGCACGCTTGAGGCATCAGACTTCGAGAAACGCATTGAGGCTTTGGAGGCGAAGAAATGAGTATTGATCGCAGGTTGCGCAACTTGGAAGGCACACCGGGTTCAGCATTGTCGCCAGCCGCAATGGCCTTGGTAAACGAGTTAGAACCTCTGATAGACGCGGCCCTGGCGTCTGACGATAAAGAGTACAATGACCAAGATGCACCGGTCCTGAATGCGGCCCGCGCCTTCGCTCGAGATGATACACGCATGGGAATTTTCTATCTTGTGAAGTGCAAGCTTCCGCAGGTGAATGAAACTCAAATCAAAAGTCAGATTTTCGGTCTTCTACCAAACGGTTATCCAATTTGATCGGATCGCCTAAAAGCGATGCAGTGGCGTGGAATTGCGAGAAACAGAGAACACGGCGGAGTCGGCAAAATGAGCTTGAGCCGTGTAGCAGACTTCTCCAGCGCTTTGTGGGAGACAAGTTGTCTCGGATTCGAGGCTTCTGTCCCCCATGTGTCCCCCACGTAGAAGCAATTTGATCGGTATTAAAATACCACCCTCTAAGTACCTAATTTTTCATGTTAAATGGTGAGCCCGTCCGGGTTCGAACCGGAGACCTACTGATTAAAAGTCAGTTGCTCTACCAACTGAGCTACAGGCCCACTAGGCCGTCTACTTAGAAAGACGGGTGAAAGGGGTCAAGCCCGAAATGCACGAAACTTCGGCTCAGGCTGGAATAGTCTGCTTTGCGGGGTTATATGCGCGCAATGAACAACGCTGATACATCAGAATTGCCTTTTATGAAGATGCACGGGCTGGGCAACGACTTTGTTGTACTGGACGCGCGCGCGCGCAGCATTGATGTGTCACCTGCTTTGGCCATTGCCATCGGGAATCGCCATTTTGGCGTTGGATTTGATCAGCTTGCCCTGATCACGCGTGGAACGGCAGATGCGCATCTGACGTTTTTTAACGCGGACGGAACGATTTCGGCGGCATGTGGAAACGCCACGCGCTGTATTGCGCGCTATCTGATGGACGAATCAGATGTGTCTTCTGTGCACCTGACGACAGACCGTGGTGATCTTTTTGCCTGTCGCGCAAGTGACGGGGAAACATCGGTGAATATGGGACACCCGCAACTGGATTGGGCAGACATTCCTTTGGCGCGCGCGATGGATACAATTGAACTGCCTCTGGATGGCGCCCCGACCGCGACAGGCATGGGCAATCCGCATTGCAGCTTTTTCGTCGAAAACGTGGACAGCATCGATCTGGAAAAGTTCGGGCCCTTGATCGAGCATCATGCGCTTTTTCCGAACCGTACAAATGTGCAGGTTGCCCAGATTGTCGGGCGCGATCATATCCGGATGCGGGTTTGGGAACGTGGCGTGGGCATTACGCTGGCGTCCGGGTCTTCGTCCTGTGCGGTGGCGGTGGCTGCCGCGCGGCGGGGGCTGACAAGCCGGGCCGTACGTATTGATCTGGACGGTGGAACGCTTCATATCGACTGGCGTGATGACGGGGTCTGGATGACAGGGCCCACAAGTCATGTATTTTCCGGCTCCTTTACCCGTTCTTTTCTGGAGTCGATCAAGTGAGTGCCCCTGTATTTGCCACGCTTGGCTGCCGGTTGAACGCTTATGAAACCGAAGCGATGAAAGAGCTTACTGCCGGGGCGGGACTGGAAAACGCCGTTATCGTCAACACATGCGCCGTCACAGCAGAAGCGGTGCGCAAGGCGCGGCAGGAAATTCGCAAGCTGCGGCGCGAAAACCCCGGTGCCCGTCTGATCGTGACAGGATGCGCCGCGCAAACCGAACCAAAGACGTTTTCCGATATGGAAGAAGTCGATGCGGTGATCGGAAACACAGAGAAAATGCAGCCTGGCACATGGGCCGGTCTGGCGGGCGATTTTGGCACCGAACCCGTTCAGGTGGATGACATCATGTCCGTGACCGAAACGGCTGGCCACCTGATAGACGGGTTTGGCACCCGAAGCAGAGCCTATGTTCAGGTCCAGAACGGCTGTGATCACCGGTGCACCTTCTGCATCATTCCCTATGGGCGTGGCAATTCCCGGTCGGTTCCGGCCGGGGTGGTGGTGGAACAGATCAAACGGCTTGTGGGGCGCGGCTATAACGAGGTGGTGCTGACCGGGGTCGATCTGACCAGTTGGGGGGCAGACCTGCCGTCTGAGCCGCGACTGGGCGATCTGGTGATGCGAATTCTGAAACTGGTGCCGGATCTGGCCCGTTTGCGCATCAGTTCGATCGATTCCATTGAAGTTGATGAAAACCTGATGCAGGCCATCGCGACCGAGCCACGTTTGATGCCACACCTGCATTTGTCGTTGCAGCATGGCGATGACATGATCCTGAAACGGATGAAACGGCGCCATTTGCGCGATGATGCCATCCGGTTCGTCCAGGCTGCCCGCGCCCTGCGTCCGGATATGACCTTTGGCGCCGATATTATCGCCGGGTTTCCAACTGAAACCGAGGCGATGTTCGAAAACTCGCTAAAGCTGGTAGAGGACTGTGATCTGACCTGGCTGCATGTGTTTCCCTATTCCGCACGGCAGGGTACGCCTGCGGCGCGCATGCCTGCGGTGAACGGGGCAGATATCAAATCGCGCGCGGCGCGGTTGCGCAATGCAGGCGATCAGCAGGTCAAACGCCATCTGAACGCGCAAATCGGCAAGACCCACCGCATTCTGATGGAAAGCCCGCATATGGGGCGGACCGAGCAGTTTACAGAAGTGCGGTTCGACACACCGCAACCGGAGGGTCAGATCGTGTTAGCCAGGATCCTGTCGCAACGGGACGGACAGTTGTACGCTGCCTGAGTGGTGGCAGCGCGATCTGCTTTTGCTTTATGTTCCAGCTTTGCTAAGCTGAATGTCTGGTAAGAAAGCAGCTTATGGCCCCTGAACCCCTTCATAGCTTTGGCTTTATGGCCGGTGCGTCCCCGGGCCTGACGCGGCTTATGGGATCGGTTGCATCCAAAGTGTCGCTTGAACCGAATGCCGTTCTGTTCGAACAGGGGGACGCTGGCGATGCTTTGTATGCGATTGTTTCAGGCGCGTTGGAAGTCAGTGTTCTGTCGCGCGACGGACGTAAGCTTGCCCTCGATATATTTCGACAGGGTGCGTTGTTTGGCGAAATCGCGCTGTTTGATCCGGGGCCGCGTACAGCTACGGTAACCGCAATCGAGCCTTGCGTGCTGCACAAGATCAAAAACGCCGATCTGCTGCGCGAAATCCGGTCTGATCCTGATCTTGCCGAAGATCTGATCCGCCTTGCAGGCCAGCGGATGCGGTGGATGGGTGATCAGTTAAGCGAACAGGTTTTCCTGCCGATGCCAATGCGCCTTGCGCGCCGCATCCTTCATTTGACAGATACAGAGCATGATACGCTTACCCTGTCCCAGTCCGTACTGGCAGACCATGTCGGTGCCACCCGCGAAGCCGTTTCCAAGACAATGGCCGCATGGCGCAAAGCAGGTGTTATTTCATCGCTGCGGGGCGGGATGAAAGTGCTGGATCGGGCTGCACTGCGGGCGCTTGCTGACCTGACTTAAACAAATCCAGAATTTTTGTGTGTTTGTGTGATCAAGTTCACAGACCGGACGCCGTACAACTGGCATAGTCATCTTATTCAAACCAAGGTTGGTCCTCCCTAACAACCGATCAGAACCAATAGAAAGAAAGGTGTTCGAAAATGTCCCGTCCCAGCACACACAACGTACGCCGCATTTTTTATCCGTCCCCGGTTGCTCTGGCCCGCGATATTTTTGGCTGGATTTCATTCACAAGTGAACAATGCCGCGCTGCTCAACGCCAGATCAACAGAACCTATAACCAGTAAAAACGGTGTTTACAAAGGGCAGAGGAAGTCTCCCAAGTAAACGGTAAATAAAGTAGCCGCTGCCTAAAGAAAACGCCCTGTGCAATTCACTGCACAGGGCGTTTTTGATTTTAACATTCTGGAAAAAGCGTCAGCTTGTCTTTTTGCCTTTGACCGGCGCCCAGATGCGTTTGTTTGTGAGATACAAAAGAACGGACAAGACTGTCAGGAATAGTACGCCAACAAAACCAGCTTGCTTGCGCGCCATCATTTTCGGCTCGGCTGTCCACATCAGGAAGGCGGATACATCCGCAGACAGATGGTGCAGATCGTTTTTGTGGCCGTCTTCGTATTCAACCAGCTCGTCCGACAGGGGCGGTGCCATTGCAATCCATCCGCCCGGAAACGCGGTGTTTTCGTAGAAAGTTACACCAGCCTGTTCTTTTTCCTCGCCAGTATATCCAACCAGAAGGGATGCAATGTATTCCGGTCCACCCATGCCCTTGAAGAACTGGTTTATGCCCAATCCATAGGGTCCGTGAAAGCCGGCCCGCTTTTTCGCCATCAATGACAGATCAGGCGCGGTTTCAAGGTTAGACCCCGGAAAATGATCAACCGGCGTTGCCGCGCGAAAATCATCCAGCTCGGCATCGAATACCTCGAAATTCTGTTCGGCATAGGCGCGGATCTGATCCTCGGGCATGGCCGGTCCGCCATCGTCCGAAAGGGTGCGCAAGGGCACGTATTTCAGACCATGGCAGGCTGCGCAGACTTCGGTGTAGACCTGCAGGCCGCGTTGCAACTGGTTCGGGTCGTAAACGCCGAACGGGCCTTCGAACGAGAAATCGAAATCCTCGATATGCTGATCCCCGCCGCCAGCGGCCATGACGCCTCCGGTTGAAAGGGTCAGGGCGGTCACTGCGGAAAGTGCAAGTGTCTTGAACATTGTCCCGTTTCCTTTCTTATTCTGCCGGTGTGGCGTCAGACGCCTTGGGGTAATGCGAGTCAAAGTCTTCCTCGATTGTCGCGGGTGGTGCGACCGGTTTTTCGATCACGCCCAAAAGCGGCAGGATGACAAGGAAGTAGGCAAACCAGTACCCTGACGCGATAAGGGCCCACGTTGCATAAGGCTCTTCGGCGGGCATTGCCCCCAGCCACATCAGCACCATGAAGTCGATGCAGAGCAGCGCGAACCACCATTTGAACATCGGGCGATAGCGGCCCGACCGCACGCTGGACGTATCCAGCCAAGGCGCCAACGCCATAACCGCGATCGCACCGAACATCGCCAGAACACCAAAGAACTTGGCGTCAATGATGCCGCCTGTCACAAAAGATGCGATCTGCACCACCCAAACTTCGGAGGTGAAGGCACGCAGGATGGCGTAGAACGGCAGGAAGTACCATTCCGGCACGATGTGTGCGGGCGTCACCAGCGGGTTCGCTTCGATGTAGTTGTCGGGGTGGCCCAGATAGTTCGGCATAAAGCCAACCACGGCAAAGAACACAGCCAGAATAACCGCCAGTGCGAACAAATCCTTGATCACAAAATAGGGCCAGAACGGCAGCGTGTCTTTTTCGGCCTCTTCCTTGGACCCGCGGCGCACCTCAACCCCGGTGGGGTTGTTGTTGCCTGTTGTGTGGAAGGCCCAGATATGGACAGCCACCAGCGCGGCAATCACGAAGGGCAGCAGATAGTGCAGGCTGAAGAAACGGTTCAGTGTGGCATTGTCCACCGCCGGTCCGCCCAAAAGCCAGGTTTGCAGGGTGTCACCGATGAACGGGATCGCTCCGAACAGGCCGGTGATCACGGTCGCGCCCCAGAATGACATCTGACCCCAGGGGAGAACATAACCCATAAAGGCCGTGCCCATCATCATCAGATAGATCAGCATACCGATGATCCACGTGATTTCGCGGGGGGCCTTGTACGATCCGTAATAGAGACCACGGAAAATGTGCAGATAGACGGCAACAAAAAACAGCGACGCGCCGTTCTGGTGCATGTAGCGCAGCATATAGCCGCCGTTCACGTTGCGCATGATGTGTTCAACCGACGCAAAGGCGTTGTCGACATGCGGTGTGTAATGCATCGCAAGAACAATGCCCGTTGCAATTTGCAAGACAAGGCAGAACGTCAGAACGATACCCCAGATCCACATCCAGTTCAGGTTCTTGGGTGTGGGGATCATAATGGTGTCATACATCAATCCGACGATCGGGAGGCGCGAATGCAGCCACTTTTCACCACCGGATTTCGGTTCGTAATGGTCGTGAGGAATACCAGCCATTTCTGTTTTCTCCCTTAACCCAGTTTGATCGTGGTTTCGTCCACGAATTCAGCAACAGGAACCGGAAGGTTTTCCGGTGCCGGACCTTTGCGGATGCGACCTGATGAATCGTAGTGCGATCCGTGGCACGGGCAAAACCAGCCGTGGAAGTCGCCGGCACCGTCGCCCAAAGGCACACAGCCCAGATGCGTGCAAACACCCAGCATGACCAGCCATTCGCCGTTTTCATCCATTGCGCGGTTTTCGTCCGTTGCCGGGGCTGCGCCGATATTGTTGTTGCGCGCATCGCCATCAGGCAGATCCGCCAGATCCACGGCGCGGGCATCCGCAATCTCTTCTTCTGTGCGGCGGCGGATAAACACGGGTTTGCCCAGCCATTTGACGGTCAGCTGCGTGCCAACCTCAAGATCCGCAACATCTACACGGATCGAGGACAGCGCCTTGACGTCCGCAGACGGGTTCATCTGGTTGACCAGCGGCCAGACGGCGGCACCTGCGGTTACGGCACCTGCACCTGCGGTCGCATAATAGAGGAAATCCCTCCGTGTGCCTTCGTGGTCTTCTGCATGGGACAAGGGGCTTACTCCATTCCTGCACCCGGCAATCCGGGCCAATACGCGTTTCGGCCACGCCACAGCGCAGCCAGTCCTTTGGGGCTATTTAGCGGTGCAACTGCGCCCCGTAAAGCACTGAAAGGTGTGCATGTGGTCGCAGGCACCACCGCAAAGCGCCATTATGTTCTTTCGACAACATCAGGACGCAACCGCCCAAATCGGATCGCGGTGTTGCGCCGGATCGGGTCAGTTCATTGCGGTGGTACGGTTTGCACCATGCTGGGCCGCTGAGAGAACGCGGCGTACCAAGTGGCAAGCGCGTCGTTTCCGCTGCGCCATCCGCGCGCATCATGGCGCAGATCCACATAGCCCAAAGCGCAGGCAACGGCGATTTGCCCCATGTCCAGCGGGCCGGCCAGATGGCTCATCCAGCGGGTGTTCAACGCGGTACAGGCCCTTGAAATCTTGTCCCATTGGCCTTCGACCCATGGCTGCCATCTGATTTCTTCCGGTCGCAGGCGGGCCTCGTATGTCATGGCCAGCGCGGCATCCAGAATGCCATCTGCCGTCGCCTCAAGCGTCAGGGTATCCCAGCGGCGCGCACCTGCCGGATAAAGGCCAGAGGACGCCCGATCATCCAGATAGGCACAGATAACACGGCTGTCGTATAAGGCAGGACCATCGGGCCGTTCAAGTGCGGGCACCTTGGACAGCGGGTTCTTGGCCCCCAGTCCCTGTGCCGGATCTACCGGCGTTCCGGACGTTGGTTCAAGAGTGACATCATCCAGTTGACCGGTTTCGTGCAGCAGCACCATGACTTTGCGCACGTATGGTGATGTCGGACTATGATACAGCTTCATTTTCATGCCTTTTCCCAGAATTCAGAGCGAAGCCTAGGCAGCATCACGTCAACTGTCCATGCCCGCTCCGCGCATCATCGCGGATAGCAATTGCACTTCGTGGCCAAGCCCGTATCCATCAACGTGATCGGCCGCGCGCAGCCTTACATCGTCGGGTTTATTCTGGTTCAGCTTCCAGGTCGCGTCGACATCGCTGATCTGCATTTTGCATGGCACGATCATGCGCATCATCTTGTTGAGGGCTGCGGGCGTCATTTTTTCGGTTGTCCACGGGGTTTTGGGCAACAGGCGGTCTTCGTAAAGCGCCGATTGCGCGTCCAGAGTGGCGCGCAATTCTTCAACAGGGCGCAGTTCCAGACTGCCGGTCAGGTGAATTGCCACATAGTTCCAGGTCGGAACCTGATCCGGAACATCGTACCAGTCCGGCGAAATGTAGCTGTCCGGACCGGACACCGCGATTCGCGCCTCTAGCGGTGTTTTCAGGGCGCGCGCGATCGGGTTGGACCGGACCAGATGCAACAGCACCGTTTCATTGTCTTCGCATATCAGAAAAGGCACATGGGACATCACCGGCGCAGATCCGATGCAAACCGCCAGCACGCCGAATCCGCGTTCCCGCGCATAGCCAAGGTTCCGGTCGCGATCGCCCGTGTGAAAAACCGGATTCGGGTGCATGTCGGTTTCGCCTCTTTGTGTTTCGTTTTTCTTATTGAACCCCGCTATCGGAATTGGCAAGTTGGCCGGGTTCTCAGGGCGGGGCGAAATTCCCCACCGGCGGTATGTGGTGAACACCACGAGCCCGCGAGCGCTTTGACCCCTTGCGGTTCAAAGGTCAGCAGATCTGGTGCGATGCCAGAGCCGACGGTCATAGTCCGGATGAGAGAGAACGGTTGAATGTGTCGCTCGTTGCGGCACATTCATTCGTGATCGCCTTGGGTGTTGTGAGACCAAAAAGGAGAGATCAGATATGTCACACACCCGTTATGCATTCGTTAAGGCCCAATGGCACGCTGACATCGTGGACCGGGCTTTGGACGGATTTTTAGAGTCTATTCCAGCAAATTCGGTGGATGTTTTTGATGTTCCCGGGGCATTTGAACTGCCGCTTATGGCGCGTGATCTGGCCAATACCGGCCAATATCATGCAATCATTTGCGCCGCATTTGTTGTTGATGGCGGTATTTATCGTCACGATTTCGTCGCTGGCGCAGTGGTCGACGGGCTGATGCGGGCCGGTCTGGACAGCGGCGTGCCGGTGCTTTCGGTATCCCTTACGCCGCATCATTATCAGGAAACCGCACATCACAAAGCGATCTACAAGGCGCATTTCGTTGAAAAGGGGCGCGAGGCGGCACAGGCGGCACGCAGCATCGTCGCGACCCGCGCGCAAGTTTCTGCGAAAGCTGCTTAACCCAGATAATCGCGCAGTGCCGCTGGCGGATTGTCCAGCAATTCGTCAGTGGCAAGCGGCGGGTGTGCGATGTTGTCAGCGACCAGAATAACCTGATCTGCAATCTGGCGGGCATCCGACGGGGCGTGGCTTACCATCAGTACAGTCGCCCCGGATTCACGCGCCAGTTCCGCAACCAGATCCAGCATTTCACGGCGCATCGCAGGGCCCAAGGCAGCAAAGGGTTCGTCCAACAGGATCAACGGTTTCTTTTGCAACAGAATCCGCGCAAGAGCGGCGCGGCTTTGCTGACCGCCCGAAACATCCGCCGGTTTGCGTGCGCCCAACCCTTGCAAGCCGACGCGCTGCAATGCGTGTTCCACCTTGGCTTGATCCTCAGAGGAAAGGCGTAGTGTCGGGTGCAGGCCAAGACCGATATTCTGGGCCAGTGACAGATGTGGGAACAGGTTATTGTCCTGAAACAGCATGGCAACAGGCCGGTTGGATGGTGCGGCCTGTGTGATGTCCGTGCCTTGCCATTTCAATTGCCCTTCGGTGATGGGTTGAAATCCCGCAATTGCATTTAACAGTGTCGATTTTCCGGCACCGGACGGCCCGATGACGGCAACAATCGCCCGGTCATCGACATCCAGATCGGCGCGCAATTCAAACGTTCCGCTGCGCAAAACGACCTTGTCCAGTTCAAGCACGCCAGCGCCCCCCTTTGTCACATATCCAGAACAGAAAAAGCGACAGCACCACAAGCAGCAAACCCGCGGCGGCGGCCGTTTCCATCTGATATGCCCCCATCAACCGGTACATCTGCAACGGCAAAGTCGCGCGTTGCGGATCGGCAAACAGCGCGATCACACCCAGATCACCCGTTGAAAGGGCCGCACCCAACCCGGCGGCGAACCCGATCTGCGGGCGTAATCTGGGCAGGATCAGTAGGCGCCAAATGCCAAGGCCCTGCACGCCCAGAGTTTGTGCCAGTGGCCCGTATTGCCCCAGAACATCCCGCATTCCCGGTACAAGGATGCGAAGCGCAAATGGCAAGGCCATCACCGCATTGACAAGCGCCGTTACCGGAACGGCCAGTGCGAACGGGTCGGCCAATGGAAAAAGCACGATGAACAGGCCCGTACCGATGACCAGGGGTGAGGCTGCAAGGCTTAGAAACCCGATGCTTTCAGTCAATCCGGTACGCGACTGTGCAATGGTTGCCGCCAGTGGCAACGCCAGCAGCAACAAGATCACGGTGCTGGTCAGCGCGATGGACAAAGACAGAAAAGCCGCGTGATAGACACTATTTGGCAGCGCAAAAAGTGCGGGCAGACCTGCCAGCACAACGGCCGTCAATGGCAGGATCAAAAACATTGCCGCACAAAGGATAAGAAGCGTATCAAGCAGTTTTGTCAGTGCTGATCTGGCATCCCAGCGTTGTGTGACCCGATCAAATCCGCGACCGAACCCGGTCTGGCTGGACACTGTCAGGGCCAGCACGGCCGCGGTTCCGGCAATCGCCATCTGCAAACAGGACAAAAACGCGGCCCGCCCCAAATCAAAATCAAACCGGAACGCCTGATAGATGGCCAGTTCTATTGTTGTGGCCTTTGGTCCGCCGCCCAGTGTCAGCGCAACGGCGAAACTGGTCAGGCAAATGGCAAACACGATTGCAAACGCACCCGGTAAAACCCGTGCTAGCATTGGCCATTCCAGCAGGCGTGCAATGCCTTTCGCATCAAAACCCAACTGTGCGGCCAGTCGAAAACGCTCGGATGGAATATCCTGCCACCCTTGCAGGATCAGCCGCGTCGCCAGTGGCAGATTGAAAAACATATGCGCCAGCACCACGCCGTGAAACCCATAGATCGACACAGGCGGCAATCCGATGCTTTCAAGCCCCTGGCTTACCCATCCGTTGCGTCCGAAAACGGCCAGCAAACCCAGGACGGCAACGATCACGGGCAGGATGAACGGTGCCCCAAGCAGCGTGATCAACACGCTGCGCCCCGGAAATGTCCGTCGCGCAAGGGCGCGCGCCACCGGAATTGCCAGCATCACGCTCAGCCCGGCAGAAACAAGCGCCTGAGACATTGTAAACCGCACGGCCGCCCAATCTGACGCGCCAAGGCTTTGCCCTGCCTCGGATCGAAGGACAACAGCCAGCAAAGTGCCCAGAACCAGCGCTGCCACCAAAGCTGCAGCGCCGATTCCGGGCCAACGGTTTACTGCGACAACGCTGAAAGCCATTCGGCCAAAGCCTGATCACGCAGTGCCGGAGCATCTGCCGAGGGCACAATCAAAGCCTTTTCAGGCTTTATCAGAGTCTCAAACCCGTCTGGCAAACCGTTTTGCGGCGTCACCGAAGGGTACATCCAGTTCGTCGTTGATATCACCGACTGAAATGCATCTGACACCATGAATTCCAGAAAAGCGTCTGCCAGTTCCGGCTGGTCGCTGCTTGCCAGTTTGGCCGCCACTTCGATCTGCATGTAATGGCCTTCTTCAAAGGCAGCTGCCGATTTGCTCGTGTCGCCTTCGGCAATCAGGTGGTATGCCGGAGAGGTGGTGTAAGACAGCACCATGTCCGCTTCGCCTTCCAGGAACAGGCCATAGGCTTCGGACCAGCCTTTCGTGACGGTCAGGATATTGTCGGACAAACCCTCCCAGATTTGGGGTGCTGCATCACCATGTGCGGTCTTGACCCACATTAGCAGACCCAAGCCCGGAGTCGATGATCTGGGATCTTGAATGACGATCTTCAGATCACTGTCGGCCAGCGCGGAAAAACTTGTCGGCGGGGTCAGATCCGCATTGTGGACAAAGGCGAAATAGCCCCAGTCATAGGGCACGAAATGATCGTCTTGCCATGGGATCGGCAAGTTGTAATCCGCAGAAACCGAATGGGGCACAAAAAGGCCCGTATCCAGTGCCGCCTGAGTCAGATTAGTGTCTAACCCTAGCACAATGTCGGCATCAGACCGTGCGCCTTCCAAACGGATACGCGCCAAAAGGGCGGCGCCATCGCCCGCCCCGACCAATTTCAGATCACAGCCGCAGGTTTTTTCAAACTCTGCTTCGATCATCGGGCCGGGCCCCCAATCGGACACAAAGCTATCATAGGTATAAATGGTCAGTTCCGGTGTTTCGGCAAAAGCCGTCGACGCGCCAATTATGCCCGCAACGAACGTGAGATACTTCATCGTATCCTCCTAATTGCGGCGTTGGGAAAAGGGGAAGAGCATTTGAGCCCGGACCTTCCCTCCGCCAGTGTTAACTGGTTCAGGTTCAACGGGTCCGCAGAATTGCATCTCAGCCAGCTAAGGCCCCCCGAGGTAGATTTGATCGTAAAGCCCGCCGATGATCTCTGCAAGCCGAAACACCTTGAGGCAGTGCCGCACCAAGGCTAGAGACAACACAAAGGAGTGTTTCATGTCGATCAACAGTTTTGGCCACCTTTTCCGCGTCACCACATGGGGCGAAAGCCACGGACCTGCCATTGGCGCAACGGTGGATGGCTGCCCACCCGGTGTGCCCGTTGACGAAGCAATGATCCAGCAGTGGCTGGACAAGCGCAAACCGGGCCAGAACAAGTACACGACCCAAAGGCGCGAGGCAGATGAGGTGCAAATTCTGTCTGGCGTATTCGAGGGCAAGACAACAGGCACGCCGGTGCAACTTTTGATCCAGAATACGGATCAGCGATCGAAAGATTATGGTGACATAAAGGACAAGTTCCGCCCCGGTCACGCCGACATCACGTATTTTCAGAAATACGGAATTCGCGACTATCGCGGCGGCGGGCGATCTTCTGCCCGGGAGACCGCCAGTCGCGTCGCCGCAGGCGGTCTGGCGCGCGAAGCCATCAAATCGCTTGTGCCGGATATTCAGATCACCGGCTACATGGTGCAGATGGGTGCGCACCCTATCGACAGGGAACGGTTCGATTGGGATCAGATCGAACAAAACCCGTTCTGGGTGCCCGATGCGCAGGCCGCAACCGATTGGGCCGCGTATCTGGACGGATTGCGCAAATCAGGCAGTTCGGTTGGCGCCGTGATTGAACTTGTTGCCCGCGGTGTGCCCGCGGGTTTGGGCGCGCCTGTCTATGCAAAACTGGATACGGATCTGGCTGCGGCGATGATGTCGATCAACGCGGTCAAGGGGGTCGAGATTGGGGAAGGCATGTCTGCCGCCATGCTTACTGGTGAACTGAATGCCGATGAAATCAGAATGGGCCCGGACGGACCGGTGTATTCGTCCAACCATGCGGGGGGAATTCTGGGCGGTATCAGCACCGGTCAGGACATTGTCGTTCGTTTTGCGGTCAAGCCCACATCTTCGATACTGACCACGCGCAAAACAGTGACTAAATCAGGTGAAAACACCGATATCATCACCAAGGGCCGCCACGATCCCTGTGTCGGGATCCGCGCCGTTCCGGTCGGAGAGGCGATGATGGCGTGTGTGCTGCTGGACCATCTATTGCTGCATCGCGGACAGGTCGGTGAAAACCAGGGTGTGATCGGGGAATAATTTGGCTTTTGGTGCGCAAAATCAAACGCCCCTGAATGGCACATGCGCAAGATGAAAGTTGAAGACGCATCATCGCGACCTGCACTTGGCATTGCGTTAAAGCTGACGGCGGTTTTCCTGTTCACCACAATGGCGGCGCTGATCAAGGCCACTTCGGATCTGGTTCCTGCAGGCGAGGCGGTGTTCTTTCGATCCTTTTTCGCGATTCCGGTGATTGTGATCTGGCTGATCCAGCGTGGCCAACTGCGCAGCGGACTGATCGCAAAAAACCCGTGGGGCCACGTGCGCCGGGGAATTTTTGGAACAACGGCGATGGGGCTTACGTTCTTTGGCCTCGGTCTTCTGCCGCTTCCCGAAGTGACGGCAATCGGGTTTGCCACGCCGATATTCACAGTCATTCTGGCGGCGATACTGCTGGGAGAGCGGATCAGGTTGATCCGTGTCGGGGCTGTCTCGCTCGGCTTGCTTGGGGTTCTGATCATATTGTCGCCGCGCTTGTCCGGTTCTTCCGGTCTGACCGATCAGGCCACCATCGGGGCGCTGATGATACTGGTTGCCACCTTTATGCGGTCGCTGGTGCAGATCCAGATACGTCAGATGGTTCAGACAGAACACACGGCTGCCATAGTGTTTTACTTTTCGGCAACTGCATCCCTGTTGTCACTGATGACATTGCCGTTCGGATGGGTGGTGCCTGACCTTACGACAATCGCACTTTTGGTTCTGGCCGGGCTGATGGGGGGCGTCGCACAAATTCTGATCACTTCGGCATATCGCTTTGGAACAGTGTCTATGCTGGCCCCTTATGATTATGCCTCGATGCTGTTTGCGATTGTGATCGGCTATGTCTGGTTTGGCGAGCTGCCAACGCTGGTCATGCTCTTTGGTGCGACGCTGGTGATCAGCGCCGGTGTCCTGGTGATCTGGCGCGAACACCACCTCGGGCTTGAAAGGCGCAAGGCCCGTTCCGTGACCGACCCGAAAGCCTAGCAATGCTATTCATCAAAACGGAGCGTGATCCGTACCGTCCCAACAGGAGCAAACATGACCGACGCAAACACCCACAAAGCTGAAATGAAAGCCGTGCAGGCCAAACACCGCGAGAAAATCGCCGAGGCAAAAGACCCCGGGCGCGGTCTGGTGCTTGTCCATACTGGCAACGGAAAGGGCAAATCCAGTTCCGCATTCGGGGTTATTGTGCGGGCGCTGGGCTGGAAACAGAAGGTTGGTGTCGTGCAGTTTATCAAGGGCACGTGGATCACCGGCGAACGGCAGTTCTTTGGCAGGTTGGGGCAGGTGGTCTGGCACACGATGGGCGAAGGTTTCACCTGGGATACACAGGACAAGGATCGCGATATCGCGGCTGCGACGGCGGCCTATCAGAAAGCCTGCGAAATGATGGAAAGCGGTGAATTCGACCTGATCGTTCTGGACGAAATCAATATCGCGCTGCGGTACGATTATCTGGATGTGGCTGCCGTTCTTGACGGGCTGAAGGCGCGATCTGACAAAACCGGCGTGATCCTGACAGGGCGCGATGCCAAGCCGGAATTAATGGAATACGCCGATTTAGTGACTGAAATGACCGAAATCAAACACCCCTATGCCGCCGGGATCAAGGCGCAGCGCGGCGTGGATTTCTAGGATAGCATTCGGGTGGCCTGACATGTCAGGCCACCTTTTGCTTACCTGCAGACTGCCGGATCAGGCGCGCACCAGTTTTTCATAGCCTTGCGCAATCTCGCGGGTCAGTGCGCCGACTTCGAAATTGTAATCCCCGATCTGGCCAACCGGAGTCACTTCGGCGGCGGTGCCGGTCAGCCAGCATTGTTCAAACCCTTCCAGTTCTTCGGGCATGATATGGCGTTCATGCACCTTGATCTGGCGGTCTTTCAGCATTCCGATCACGGTTTGCCGCGTCAGGCCGTTCAGAAAGCAATCCGGGTCGGGGGTGTGAACCTCGCCGTTCTTGACGAAAAAGATGTTTGCGCCGGTGGCTTCGGCGACATAGCCGCGATAATCGAACATCATCGCATCCGAACAACCTTTGGCCTCTGCCGCGTGTTTGGACATGGTGCAGATCATGTAAAGGCCAGCCGCTTTAGCGTGGCTTGGAATGGTTTCGGGGCTTGGGCGCTTCCATTTTGAAATGTCCAGCTTGGCGCCTTTCATCTTGGCGTCGCCGTAATAGGCACCCCATTCCCATGCCGCGATCGCCATGCGCACCGGGTTGCGGGCCGATGCGACACCCATGTCTTCGCCCGCGCCGCGCCAGGCGACTGCGCGCACATAGGCGTCCTGCAATCCGCTTGCCGCCAGAACCTCGACTTTGGCGGCCTCGATCTCGTCGATGGTGTATGGAATTTCGAAATCGATCATCTGCGCCGAACGCTTCAGGCGTTCGGAATGTTCGCGCGATTTGAAGATTTTGCCATTATACGCGCGTTCCCCTTCAAAGACAGAGGACGCATAGTGCATGGCATGGGTCAGAATGTGGACGTTGGCGTCGCGCCAGTCGATCATTTTGCCGTCCATCCAGATGTAGCCATCCCGATCATCATATCGTCCCGCCATGATAGAATCCTCCTATGCGTTGCGATTGTCTTTGCATATATTGCGCAAATTATGGCCACTTCGGACATATAATTGCGCGAAAACTGCGATTCGATATCGCTTCGCCCTTGGAATGTCAACAACACTGACGTAAGCTGCCGCAAATCAGTTCAGTAAACGAGGGTATCATGGCCGAAGGGCGTGCGGCACAAGGGTACGGGGGTGAAAGCCTGCTGTTCCTCACGGACGAACAGTTGCGACAAGGGATCGAGGCAATGTTCTTTGCCTATCGCGGCTTTACCGCTGATCCCGACCGGATTCTTTCCGACATGGCCTATGGTCGGGCACATCACCGCGCGGTTCATTTCATCAGCCGCGCGCCGGGGACCACGGTGAACAACCTGCTGAACATTCTGGGCGTAACCAAACAATCGCTGAACCGCGTTTTGCGCACCCTGATACAGGATGGTCTTGTAGAAAGCCGTGTTGGCAAAACCGACAAACGCGAGCGCCACCTGCACCTGACGGAAAAAGGCGCCGAGCTGGAACGCACCCTTTCGGATGCACAACGCGAACGCATGCGTGCCGCCTATCGCGAAGCTGGCCCCGAGGCGGTCAGCGGGTTTCGCCAGGTTCTGGAGGCAATGATGGACGCCGACCTGCGGCGCAAATACGTCAGGCTGAAGGAGGCAGGCCAATGAGCGAGATGGACGCCCACCTGCTGATTGTGGACGATGATGAACGCATCCGCAGCCTGCTGCAAAAGTTTCTGGTGCGTAACGGATTTCTGGTCACATCGGCCCGCGATGCAGCCCATGCACGGCGCATTCTGTCGGGTCTGGATTTTGATATGATCGTCATGGATGTCATGATGCCGGGCGAAGACGGCGTGTCTTTAACCAGATCCCTGCGGGAAAACTCGCAAACGCCCATTTTGCTGCTGACGGCAAAGGGCGAAACCGAAAACCGCATCGAAGGGCTGGAGGCCGGTGCGGATGACTATCTGGCAAAGCCGTTCGAGCCCAAAGAACTGCTTTTGCGGATCAACGCGATTTTGCGGCGCATGCCCGAAACACCTGCCGAAAGCACCGCGCCGAAAATCCTGCATCTTGGCCCGATCCGGTACGATATTGAACGCGGCCAGATGTGGCAGGGCGTAGAACCTGTCCGGCTGACGGCCACGGAAAGCCAGTTGATGAAAATCTTTTCGTCCTGTCCCGGTGAACCGGTCAGCCGGGCCAAACTGGTCGAAGATCTGGGGCGCGATCTGGGGCAGGCGCAGGAACGGGCCGTCGATGTCCAGATCACCCGTTTGCGCCGCAAGATCGAAGAAAATTCGAAACAGCCCCGGTATCTGCAAACCGTGCGCGGGGCCGGATACATGCTGGCCCCCGATTAGACCGCCGGTCGGGATTCAAGTATTTTTAAAAAGGTGAAGACGGAAGATGCAGACTGCCCTGATTACCCACGCCGATTGTCTGGACCATGTCACGCCCGAAGGACACCCGGAACGTTTGGCGCGGCTGGAACATGTGCTGCACGCGCTGGCGCCGCTGAACCTGCCACAGATCACAGCGCCTTTGGCCGCCGAAGATGATGTTTTGCGGGTTCATCCGGCATCCTATCTGGCAGATCTGCGCCGCACGGCACCCAAATCGGGCGCCGCACAGATTGACGCGGATACATGGATGTCACCGGGCACGTTAACGGCCGCTTTTCGTGCGGCGGGCGCCGTTGTGCGTGCCGTTGATATGGTTCTGGCAGGTGAGACCGGCAATGCGTTTTGTGCCACGCGCCCACCCGGGCATCATGCGGAAACAGACACTGCAATGGGGTTCTGTTTCATCGGCAACGCTGCATTGGCGGCGAAATACGCGTTGGATCACCACGGGTTGAACCGTGTTGCGGTCGTTGATTTCGATGTCCACCACGGCAACGGAACGCAGGATATCTTATGGGACGAAAAGCGCTCTTTGCTGGTTACGTCACAGCAAATGCCGCTGTGGCCGGGCACCGGACGCGCCGATGAAGCCGGTGCGTATGATAACATCCTGAATATTCCGCTGCCGCCCGGTTCGGATGGCGAAGATATGAAAAAGGCCTATTCAGAGACTGCTTTTCCCCGATTGCTGGCCTTTGATCCCGATCTGATCATCATCAGTGCGGGCTTTGACGCGCATCGCGATGATCCGCTGGCACAGCTTGACTGGACCACAGAAGATTTTGCGTGGATCACGGAACAGATTTGCGCCATCGCAGCAAAATGCTGCAACGGGCGCGTGGTCTCGACACTGGAAGGCGGGTATGATCTGACTGCGCTGGCCGCCGCAGCGCACGCCCATGTACAAGAATTGATGAAAGCCGCGATATGACCGATACCCCGACCGACACCCCGGTAAACGAAATGACATTTGAACAGGCCATGGCCGAGCTTGAACAGGTCGTGACCCAGCTTGAGCGCGGCGATGTCGCGCTGGATGCGTCCATCAGCCTTTATGAACGGGGCGCTGCCCTGAAAAAACGCTGTGAGGCCAAGCTGAAGGAAGCCGAAGAAAAAGTGGCTATGATCACACTGGATGCGGATGGTGCGGCAACCGGAACGAAACCTGTCGAAGGTCTCTGACGTGTTTGATGTTCGCCTGAAGGCAGCCGCAACGGCTGTTCAGGCTCATTTTGACAAGATACTGCCGACGCGGCCCGCCCTTCCTGTGATCAAAGGTATGTCTTATGCGGTTGGGGGCGGGAAACGCTTGCGAGCCTTTCTGGTGCTGGAATCGGCGCGGTTGCATTCTGTCGACCCGCAGCAGGCGATCTGGCCGGCCGCCGCGATTGAAGCCATGCACGCCTACAGCCTAGTTCACGACGATTTGCCATGTATGGACGATGATGATTTGCGGCGCGGTCTGCCGACACTTCATGTCAGATGGAACGAGGCGACGGCGGTTCTGGTCGGCGATGCATTGCAAAGTCTTGCGTTTGAATGTGTGACCCACCCCGAATGCGGATCTGCAGAAATCCGGGTCGAACTGGCCAGAAGTCTTGCCATTGCCAGCGGCGTGCAGGGTATGGTTTTGGGACAAGCGCTTGATATCGCCGCCGAAACAGCGGAATTGCCATTGTCGCTGGACGAAATTACTGCGCTTCAGGTGAACAAGACCGGCGCCCTGATCCAGTGGTCTTGCGAGGCGGGTGCGATCATGGCCATGGCAGACAATCGTGCGCTGCGCCAATTCGCGCAAGCATTGGGGCTTGCTTTCCAGATTGCCGACGACATCTTGGATGTGGAAGGCGATGCATCCAAGGCTGGCAAGCGGGTCGGCAAAGACGATGCCGCAGGCAAGGCGACGTTTGTGTCACATCTGGGTCTGGACGGGGCAAAGAAACGCGCCAGAGAACTTGTCCAAGCCGCCTGTGATGCGCTGGATGGCTATGGATCAGAGGCGCAAACCTTGCGGGAGGCGGCGCGGTTCGTTATCTCGCGCGACAGCTAGGCACAGTTAGGCCTTGTGCCACAGGAGGCGCATATGAACGACCGGCCCAAAACGCCATTGCTGGACACGATTGATCGTCCGGCAGACCTGAAACAGTTGACCGACCGCCAGTTGACCCAACTGGCCGGGGAACTGCGTGCGGAAACGATTTCGGCGGTTTCGGTCACGGGGGGCCATCTGGGGGCCGGGCTGGGTGTGGTCGAACTGACAGTTGCACTGCATGCCGTTTTTGACACGCCACGCGATAAGCTGGTTTGGGACGTGGGGCACCAGTGTTATCCGCATAAAATCCTGACGGAACGGCGCGACCGGATCAGAACATTGCGGATGAAGGACGGGTTAAGCGGCTTCACCAAACGATCTGAATCGCCCTATGATCCTTTCGGAGCAGCCCATTCTTCGACGTCGATCAGTGCTGCATTGGGGTTTGCCGTTGCGTGCGATCTGGGCGGCAACACGCCCGAAGGATTGGGCGATGCCATCGCCGTGATCGGTGATGGTGCCATGAGTGCCGGAATGGCCTATGAGGCCATGAACAATGCAGGCCATTTGAAAAAGCGGCTGATTGTCATCCTGAACGACAATGAAATGAGCATTGCACCGCCTGTCGGTGCCATGTCGTCTTATCTGAGCCGCCTTTACGCAGAAGAGCCGTTTCAGGAATTAAAGGCTGCAGCCAAGGGCGCGGTGTCCCTGCTGCCCGAACCGTTTCGCGAGGGGGCCAAACGCGCCAGGGATGTTCTCAAAGGCATGGCCGTTGGCGGAACGCTGTTCGAAGCGCTTGGGTTTTCTTATGTCGGGCCGATCGACGGGCACGACATGTCGCAGCTTTTGCCGGTGCTGCGCACCGTAAAGCAGCGCGCCACAGGCCCGATCCTGATTCACGTGATTACAAAAAAGGGCAAAGGCTACGCCCCTGCCGAAGCCGCGCGGGACAAAGGCCATGCCACAGCCAAGTTTGATGTTGTAACCGGCAAACAGGCCAAGACGCCTTCGAACGCACCCAGTTATACCAGCGTTTTCGCCAAGGCATTGCTGGCCGAAGCGGCGGCAGATGACAAGATTTGTGCCGTCACCGCCGCGATGCCGGACGGAACCGGGTTGAATATGTTTGCAGACCGGTATCCCAGTCGATGCTTTGACGTCGGTATTGCCGAGCAGCACGGGGTTACATTTTCGGCCGCTTTGGCCGCAGGCGGGATGAAGCCGTTTTGCACGATGTATTCCACGTTTTTGCAGCGCGGTTACGATCAGGTGGTGCATGATGTGGCCATTCAGCGGCTGCCGGTCCGTTTCGCGATTGACCGCGCGGGGCTGGTCGGCGCTGACGGCGCGACCCATGCAGGCAGCTACGACATTGCGTATCTCGCAAATTTGCCCGGTTTTACCGTCATGGCGGCCGCGGACGAGGCGGAATTGATGCATATGGTGGCCACCGCTGCTGCGCATGACAGTGGCCCGATTTCCGTTCGTTTCCCGCGCGGAGAAGGTGTGGGTGTCGATTTGCCTGAGCGGGGCGAGATTTTGGAAGTTGGCAAAGGCAGGATCGTTCAGAATGGTGCACGGGTGGCCATCTTGTCCTTTGGGACCCGTCTGTCCGAAGTTAGGAAAGCGGCAGAATCGCTGGGCGCGAAGGGGATTAACCCCACGATTGCCGATGCGCGCTTTGCCAAACCGCTGGACAGGGATCTGATCCTGTCGCTGGCGCGCAACCACGAGGCCCTGATCACGGTCGAAGAAGGTGCCGTGGGTGGATTTGGCAGCCATGTTGCACAGTTGATCGCGGAAGAAGGCATTTTTGATACGGGTCTGCGATACCGGTCCATGGTTCTGCCTGATACGTTCATCGATCAGGCAAGCCCGGCGGACATGTATGCCAGCGCTGCAATGAACGCCGAACATATCGAAGCCAAGGTTCTGAACGTTCTGGGCATTGCGGCTATTGGTGAAAAAAGGGCCTGATAGGGTCTATTTTTTGGTACTGTCCGCCAGCATGGCCTGCAATCCTTCGCGGTAGGTGGGAAAGCTGAGGCGCACGTTCAATTCGTCCTTGATCCGGTCATTTCGCACACGTTTGCTTTCTGCATAAAAGCTGCGCGCCATCGGGGTAAGATCGGCATCTTCAAAGGCAATTTCCGGCGGAACGGGCAGGTTCAGTAATTGCGCGGCATAGCCGATCACATCCTGCGGCGGGGCCGGATCATCATCGCAAAGGTTGTAGACAGCGCCGGGATTGGGGCAGGTGATTGAGGCCATCAGGACTTTGGCAATGTCTTCCACGTGAATGCGCGAAAACACCTGCCCGTCTTTCACGATCCTGCGCGCGGTCCCATTCCGGACCTTTTCGAACGGTCCGCGGCCCGGCCCGTAAATCCCGGCCAACCGGAATATGTGCAATGGCAAGCCGGCAACCGATTGCCATTCTGCTTCGGCTTTCATCCGTGCAGTGCCGCGTTTTGTGCTGGGGGTCAGCGGTGTTTTTTCGTCAACCCACCCGCCCTGATGGTCGCCGTAAACACCGGTTGTCGACAAATATCCGACCCAGGTCAGATCCTTTGCCCTGTTTGCGATGGCATCACGGCACTGGGCCAGTACAGGATCACCTGATCCATCCGGGCCGGCCGAAACCAGAATATGACTGGCCTGCGCGATATGGTCCCGCATATCCGCACCCGGCCAGATAACCGGCGTAATTCCGTTCTGTTCAAGCTGCTTTGCCTTCTGATCTGATCGTGTTGTTCCGATCACACGCCACCCCAGCGGTAAAAGCAGGCGTGCCAGCGCCTGCGCTGAATACCCGTGACCGAAAGAAAGCAGCGTTTTTGTCATGGAACATCAGATGCGCAATGCCGGCCAAATATGCAAGCGCTACAAGGCACTTGATCGACAAAGGCAGTGTCGGGTCTAATGGGGTCATGACTTCGAAACCGCCAAACCTGTCCAGAGCGTATTCTCTTTCCTCGCCCGAGGATTCAAAACGGCTGTATGCAGACTGGGCAGAAAGCTACGATAAGGACTTTGTCGGGGAACAGGGGTACATCCTGCATTTGCAGGTTGCCCAGCATTTCGTCGCATCTGGCGGGCAGGGCCCTGTTCTGGATGTCGGGGCAGGTACCGGCGTGTGTGGCGCCGCCCTGCGCGAACTGGGCATTTCCGAGATCGAAGCAACGGACATTTCTGCCGACATGCTGAAGGTGGCCGCCGCAAAGGATGTTTATCGCAGCCTGTTCACAGCGGACCTTTTGCAGGGGTTGCCGGTTGCCGACAACAGCTATGGCGGGATCGTCAGTTCGGGTACGTTTACGGCGGGCCATGTTGGCCCACAGGCGATTGATGAACTTGCGCGCGTTGCAAAACCCGGTGGGTTGATTGCGCTTTCCATTAACGCCAAGCATTTTGGGTCAGCCGGGTTTGCCGCCAAATTCGAGACTCTGAATGGCAGTATTTATGATTTGTCTCTGACAAATGTGCGGATTTACGAAGCCACGACAAAGGGCGAACACAAAGACGATCAGGCCTTTGCCGCACAGTTTCGAAAGGCCTAACGCCCCTTCCAGACCGGATCCCGTTTTTCCGCGAAAGCGCGCGCGCCTTCCAACTGGTCTTCGGATGCATAAAGCGTGTCGACCGAAGGAATTTGCCGCCTTGTGATCCGGTTCATCGCGTCCTGAAATTTCGAATCTTCCGCGTCGCGCACGATTTCCTTGATCGCCGCGTAAACCAGTGGCGGCCCCGAGGCGAGAAGCCGGGCAAGCTCCCACGCGCGATCCATCAGCTGATCCGCCGGAATCACTTCGTTCACAAGGCCCCAATGATGCGCCTCGGGTGCGTCGAACCAGCGACCGGTCAGCAGCAATTCCATCGCGATGTGATAGGGAATGCGTTTGGGCAGTTTTACCGAAGCCGCATCAGCCACCGTTCCGGACCTGATTTCCGGCAATGCAAAAGTGGCATGATCCGCAGCCAGAATAATGTCCGCGCTCAAGGCCAGTTCAAGCCCGCCACCACACGCGATGCCGTTTACGGCTGCAATCACGGGTTTGTTCATGCCCCGCAATTCCTGCAATCCGCCAAAGCCACCGACACCGTAATCGCCATCAACCGCATCACCGTCTGCCGCTGCTTTCAGATCCCAACCGGGGCAGAAAAATTTCTCTCCTCCACCAGTGATAATCGCAACGCGCAATTCCGGATCGTCACGAAACCGCGCAAATACATCACCCATTTCGCGTGAGGTCAGCAGATCAATGGCGTTGGCCTTTGGGCGATCCAGCGTGACTTCAAGGATCGGACCTTCGGTTCTTGTTTTAAGCGGTGACATTCATGTGGCCTTTCTAATCAGGGCATCTGCGGCAACAGCGCGCGTCGGTGTGCATATCAGCGGATTAACCTCAACCTCGCAAACCGTATCGGCGTTTTCAACAACATAGGCCTGTATGGCCTGAACTGCCGCACAGATCGCGTTCATATCGGCTGCGGGCTGGCCCCGGAAACCGATCAGCAAAGGATAGGTTTTCAGCCTTGTCAGAGCCTGTTTTACCGCTGTGTCAGAAGCCGGTACCATCAACGACACCGCATCTGAAAGTATTTCCGTCAACGTCCCGCCGGCGGCCAGTGTCAGAACAAAACCGTGTGCCGGATCGCGGGTGATCCCGACAAGCAACTCTGCAACACCGCCCGTGATCATTTCTTCGATCAGAAACGTCTCGGTTGGCATTTCTCTTGCAACTGCGTGAACCTCGGCCGCCTTCAGGCCAACCCTGACCGCACCGACGTCGGATTTATGCGCAATTCCGATCCCCTTGAGAACAAGCGGTTCCGGCATGACGGTGGCCATTTTTTCTGCGGCTTCCGGACTTTCCGCAATATCCAGAAGCGGAACCGACAGACCATGCTGCGCCAGCGCCACCTTGGCTTGCACTTCGGTCAGAACGGTGCCGTCCCGGTCCCGGCCGGGGGGCAGCATCGGTTCGCGAATGGGGGCGTTTTTCGGTGCGGCGGCTTCGGCAGCGGCAATCGCCTCGCTCAGGCCAAGCATCGGGGTCACACCACCAGCGGCAAGTTGGGCGGCAACGTCCTGCGGCATAAGTTCGGGCAGTGTGGCGACCACGGCAACCGGCCGCCCTGTCCGCTTTCGAACCTCAAGTGCGGCATTGGTTGCGCAAACCCAATCAGACGCATCGGTATGAGGATAGTCGACAATGCTGAGTGTCAGCGCAATATCGGGTGCCGCCATAGGGGTCCAGGCATCGGCCATCGCACCATCATTGCGCCAGATATAGGTGTGGTAATCCAACGGGTTTGCTAAGGCGACTTTTGGCCCCAAAGCCTTTTTCAGAGCCTGCTTTTGCTCTGAATCAAGCGGTGGAAATTCAACATTGCGGCCATGTGCGGTATCAGCGGCCAGGCTCGCCTCCCCGCCGGAGCAACTGATTGATGACAACCGGTTCGATGCCAGCCGCCCGTTGAAGTGAAGCAGCTTGAGGGTTTCCAGAAAGGTCGGCAGATCATGCACCCGCGAGATACCCAGCCGGTCCAGAACGGCCTGTGCGCCTGCATCACTTCCCGCCAGTGATGCCGTGTGCGAAACTGCGGCTTTCTGAGCGTGTTCTGACCGCCCGACTTTCAGGGCAATCACAGGAACACCGCGTTCGTACGCGGCCAGCGCAAAGCGTTCCCAGGCGGAAAGCGATCCGAACCCTTCGATGTGAACCCCGATTGCGGTGACGCGCGGGTCGTCCAGCAAACCGCACGCAATATCGGCCTGAGACGTCTGGGCCATATTTCCGCACGTAACGGTGTACGCGATAGGCAATCCGCGTTTCTGCATCGTCAGATTGATCGCGATATTTGACGATTGCGTCAGGATGGCAACGCCCCGGTCAACCCGCGCGCATCCATGTTGATCCGGCCACAGCAACGCCCCGTCCAGCGCATTAATGAACCCGTAACAGTTCGGGCCCAGAATTGGCATCGCACCGGCGGCAGCAACCAGTTCCGCCTGCAAACCGGTGCCTGTTGCATCTTCGGCAGCGGCTTCGGCAAACCCGGACGCAAAACATACCGCACCGCCTGCGCCCATGCCCCGCAATCCGGTGACGGTTGCGATTGTGGCCTGGCGGTTGATGCCGACAAAGGTGGCATCCGGCGGTTCGGGTAGATCCGTAAGTGTTGTATACGCTTCAATCCCGCCAAAGGCACCGCCGTTGGGGTGAACGGGCCAAATGGACCCGCTGAATCCCATTTTCTGTGACTGGGCGATCACCTGCGCGCACCACGCTCCGCCTCCGATCACCGCAATCGATTTCGGCCGGAACAATCTTGACAGGTCAGACATCACCGAAATCCCGTTCTGGGTCGGACAAGCCGGCGTTTCTGGATATTTTTAAACAGAAGAAGCAATGCTTTATTAACTTTGGCAGTTCATTCGGGTCAGGCGGTACAGGCGGGGACGCCGATGACCGTAACAGGAGAAGGCCCCCTGCCGCGCGAACCGCAGGCAGGGGGCTGGACCTTGTTCTTCTGTTTTCAAATATCCCTGCCGGAGGCATGGTTAAGCGCCCAGCGCCCGAAGCAGTTCGCGACTGATGATATGGCGCTGAATTTCGGACGTACCGTCCCAGATACGTTCCACACGTGCGTCGCGCCAGAACCGTTCCAGCGGATAATCATCCATCAGACCCATGCCACCGTGTATTTGGATCGCCGCATCTGTGACGCGTGCCAGCATTTCAGAGGCATATAGTTTGGCTGACGCAATCTCGCGGTTGGCGGGCAGCGATTTATCCAGGCGGTCAGCGGCGGCAAGCGTCAAAAGATCGGCGGCATCGATTTCGGTGATCATGTCGGCAATCTGGAACGAAACGCCTTGGAATTTGCCGATTTTCTGACCGAACTGTTCGCGGGTGGCCGCATAGTCCAGCGCATAGTCGAAAACGCGGCGTGCCCGCCCGACCGACATGGTGGCAACCGTAATCCGTGTTGCGTAAAGCCAAGTGTTCATCACCTCAAAGCCGCCGTCAACATCGCCCAGAACCTGCGCATCCGGCAAACGGCAGTCATCAAATTCCAGTATCATGTTCTTGTAGCCGCGGTGGCTGACCGATTTGTATCCGTCACGAATGGTGAAGCCCGGCGTGCCGCGATCAACCAGAAAGGCCGTGATGCGCTTTTTTGGGCCTTTTGGTGTCTGATCTTCGCCGGTTGCGATGAACACGATGATGAAATCGGCATGGTCCGCGCCCGAGATGAAGTGCTTTGTGCCATTCACCACCCAATCGCCGCCATCGCGTATTGCCGCACATTTCATGCCGCGTACATCAGATCCGGCGCCAGGTTCGGTCATGGCCAGTGCATCCATCCGTTCGCCGCGTATTGCGGGTGTCAGGTATCGTTCGATCTGTTCGCCCTCGCACGCCATCAGAATGTTTTGTGGACGGCCGAAAAAATGGTTCAGTGCCATGGAGCCGCGGCCCAGTTCCCGTTCGACCAGTGCGAATTCCATATGGTTCAGGCCGGCACAGCCTACGCTTTCCGGAAAATTGCAGGCATAAAACCCAAGCTCGATGGTTTTGCGTTTGATCTCGTCCGCGATCTCCTGAGGGACGTCGCCTGTACGTTCAACAAGTTCTTCATGCGGGTAGATTTCTTTTTCGACAAAGGATCGCACCGTTGATGCAATCATTTCCTGTTCGTCTGTCAGCCCGTATTGCATTGCGTAAATCCCTTTGATCAGCCGAGGAACAGGTTACGGGGATTGCTTTTGTCCATCGTGCTGAAATAGTCAGTTATCATGCAAAGCTGGTCAAAAACTTCTTCGCTCTGTCAGCGTTACGGCCTGGTTCTTTATGACGGGTTTTCCAATCACTGTCTGGCAAACACGGTAGAACCTTTGCGCGCCGCGAACATGTTGTCGGGGCGGCAGTTGTATCAATGGGTCTTCTTGACGGTGAACGGGTTGCCCGCAACATCTTCCAGCGGGTTGGAGGTACGCCCGCATACACCCTTGAAGGATGCCGAGGGTGATATGCTTTTGGTCATGCCGTCTTACGGGTTTCGCACACATGCCACATGGCAAAACCGTGCAGCCTTGGGTTCGGCTGCAAAGCAGTTCAAGGTTCTGGCTGGTATGGATACCGGAAGCTGGCTGTTGGCGCATGCCGGATTGCTGTCGGGGCACCGCGCTACAATTCATTGGGAAGAACTGGCGGCGTTTGCCGAAGAATTTCCCGACATCGACGGCGTTCGGGAACGGTTTGTCATAGATGGCGACAGGGTCACGTGCAGCGGTGCCATGGCAGCCTTTGATATGGTGATGTTTCTGATTGGCCGTGATCATGGGCAAGCCCTTGCGCTGGAAGTTGCGCAGCTTTTCATGTCGGGCCATCCGCAGGTCGCTATGCCGGTCGGGCGCGGGCGCAGCCGAAGCGTGACCAATCGGGCCATTGCATTGATGCAAGAGCATGTAGAAGACCCGCTGACCATTGCGGCCATCGCGTTTCGGGTCGGATGCACCCAAAAAACGCTTGAGGCACGAATGCGCACCGCAACAGGCGCCGCACCGCAAAAAGTCTATCGGCGGATACGTCTTATTGTAGCAAGAAAGCTAGTGTTAGAGACTGTTTTGCCCGTTTCAGAGATTGCATTGCGCTGCGGCTATCAGGATGCGAGTGCAATGACGCGCGCGTTCAAAGCGGAATTCGGAACAACCCCGCGCGCCCTGCGGCTTGCCCTTGTCTGAGGATGCGCTTGTTGCAGTCGGGCGCAGACCCGATGAAACCGGATCAGCTTGCGTAATCCGATCCCTCCTGGTCCAGGATCGCTTTTAGCTCTTCCAGATGGCGGTCTGCCTGTCCGGGATAATCGTCCAGTTCCTGTGCCGTCTTTTCGGCAACATCATCGGGCAGTACCCGCAACGGCTGGCCTGTTTGCAAAGCGCGGATATAGGTTTCGGCTGCGCGTTCGAAGTAATAGAGCCTGTTGAACGTGTCCGCGACGGAATCACCGATAATCATGATGCCGTGATTGCCCATTATCATAACCTTATGCTTTGGATTGGTCAGCAAGGCGGCACAACGTTCGCCTTCCTCTTCAAAGGCAAGACCGCCATACCCGTCATCGATCACGTACCGGTTGAAAAACGTGGCGCAGTTCTGATCAATCGGTGGCAGGCGGCTGTCCGCCAGCGAGGCCAGGACAGTGGCATGTATGGAATGGACGTGCATCGCGCAGCGCGCATGCGGGCAATGCCGGTGCAGACCGCCATGCAGGCCCCAGGCGGTCGGATCGGGCGCGTTCGGCCCTATCAGGGTTTCGGGGTCATTGGCGTCTACCACGATCAGATCGCCGGCCTTGATCCGGGAAAAATGGCGCTGGTTCGGGTTCATCAGGAAACGGGTGCCGTCGTCGTTGATGGACAGGCTGAAATGATTGGCTACGGCCTCGTGCAGGTTCAACCTTGCGGTCCATCGGAACGCCGCCGCCAGATCGACGCGTTCCTGCCAGTGGTCCATATTGGTTCGTATCTGAGCAACTGTCATGGGATATCTTTCTTTTGGTTTTCCGGCGTATTTCGTTCGATCTGCAAGCTTGCCGTATTTTGCGGATCAGTCGGGTGCGGCATCGTCTGTTGGGCGGCTGGCCACCCACGCATAGCCGTTTTCGCACAGAATATAGGTTTCCCGCAAACCATGTGGTTTGTTCGTCGGTTCCTGTAAAACCACTGCACCGGCTGTGTGCGCCTTTTCGGCGGTGATATCCGGATCGCTATCGTAAAGCCGGATTTCAATACCAGCGCCGCGCGGCGGGTTTTCGGGCAGCAACCCCAGCAACGGATTACTGTGATATGTCCCGTCAGAGTGAAGCTGAAACACCTGGGATTGATAGGTCACAATCGCGAAATCCGCGCTTGCTTGATGGTAACTCATGCCAAAAACAGTCTCTAAAAAGGCGCATTCGGCCAGAACATCCCTGACCAGCAGGTTCAGGCCGATGCCCCGCAGCGATGCGCCGAAAGCCTCGGCTGAAACGGTTTCGAAATCCATGGACACTCTCTCCTTATGGTTCAGCTTGATCATGCCCTTGACGCATGTCAACGTACCGCATGAACAACACAACACCACTTTCATGGGCGCAGACAGCGCCACGTCTTGTCGCTGTCGCCGCCGGACGCAGCACAGCCGATACCGTGATCCGCAACGGGATCTGGGTGAATGTGCACACGCGTGAATGTTTACCCGGCCATGATATCGCGATCGCCGAAGGGCGCATTGCCTATGTCGGAACAGATGCATCGCATTGTATCGGCCCCGATACCGAAATCATTGACGCAGACGAGCGCTATTTGATCCCGGGGCTTTGCGATGCGCATATGCACATCGAAAGCGGCATGCTGACGCCGGCGGAATTTGCGCGGGCTGTGATCCCGCATGGCACCACGTCGATGTTCACCGACCCGCATGAAATTGCCAATGTTCTGGGCCTTTCCGGGGTCCGCATGATGCATGACGAGGCGTTGATGCAACCGATCAACATCTTTACGCAGATGCCGTCCTGCGCGCCGTCTGCGCCGGGGCTGGAAACCACAGGGTTTGAAATATCCCCCGAAGATGTGGCCGAAGCGATGTCATGGCCCGGCATCATCGGCCTCGGTGAAATGATGAACTTTCCCGGTGTGATCAATGGTGACCCGAAGATGCTGGCCGAAATTGCGGCTACGCAGATGGCAGGGAAAACCGTTGGCGGACATTATGCATCGCCTGATTTAGGGTCGAATTTCGCGGCATATGTGGCCGGCGGCCCAGCCGATGATCACGAAGGCACATGCGAAGCGGATGCAATTGCGCGCGTCCGTCAGGGTATGGGTTTGATGATGCGGCTGGGGTCTGCGTGGTATGATGTTGAAACCCAGATCACAGCCGTGACCGAAAAGGGGCTGGATTCGCGCAGTTTCATCCTGTGCACCGATGATTGCCATTCCGGTACATTGGTGAACGAAGGACATATGAACCGTGTTGTGCGCCACGCAATTGCCTGTGGTTGTGATCCCGTCGTTGCCTTGCAGATGGCGACGATCAACACTGCCACGCATTTTGGGCTGGAACGCGAAATCGGGTCCATCACTCCGGGCCGGCGCGCGGATATCGTTCTGACGTCTGATTTGGAAACGCTGCCGATCGAACATGTCATCGCACGTGGAAAAACAGTCTCTGAAAAGGGAAAATGCCTGGTCGAATGCCCGCATTACCCCTGGCCGGATACCGCGCGCGGCACCGTGCACCTTGGCCACAGCCTGACCGAAACAGATTTTGAAATTGCAGCCCCCAAAGGCGCAAACAGCGCCCGCGTCAACGTGATCGGAGTTGTTGAAAATCAGGCGCCGACACAGGCGCTGGTGCGTGATCTGCCGGTCGATAACGGGCTGATCGAAGGACAGGGCGATACGTTTCAGATTGCATTGGTAGAACGGCACCGCGCCACCGGCGGCGTGGTGAACGGGTTTGTATCCGGATTTGGGTACACCGGCCGCATGGCCATGGCTTCGACTGTGGCGCATGACAGCCACCATATGATTGTCGTTGGCACGGACCGCGCGCAGATGGCGTTGGCGGCAAATCGTCTTGCCGACGTGGGTGGCGGTATAACGGTGTTCAAGGATGACGTGGAACTGGCGCTGGTTGAATTGCCGATTGCCGGATTGATGTCGGACAGTCCGGCACAAGAGGTTGCCGCAAAGGCGCAAGCGATGATGAAAGCGATGCAGACCTGCGGCTGCACATTGAACAATGCCTATATGCAACATTCCCTTTTGGCGCTGGTTGTCATCCCCGAGTTACGGATATCCGATCTGGGGCTGGTCGATGTGACGCGATTTGAAAAGATCAATCTGATCAGGACAGACAGATGACCGAGATAAGCACCATCAAGACGCCGGATGTGCCCGAAGCCGAAACCTTTCGGGATGCCAAGGCCGCCGTGGCGCGGCTTGAACTGATGTACGAAACAGCCACCGGATTCTTGCGGAAAAATTTCAGGCGCGCGATGGAAGAAGGATACCCGACCGCGCGGTATCGGGCCTTTTATCCAGAAATCCGGTTCACCACCACAAGCTATGCGCATGTGGATACGCGGCTCAGTTTCGGTCATGTCGCGGCACCGGGCACCTATGCCTCCAGTATCACGCGCCCGGATCTGTTTCGGAACTATCTGATCCAGCAGATTGGGCTGCTGATCGAAAACCACGGCATGCCCGTACAGATCGGGCTGTCCGATACACCGATTCCCGTGCATTTTGCCGTTGTCGGTGACGAAACGCTTGATGTTCCACAGGAAGGCGCATCCGATTTTATCCTGCGCGATTACTTTGATGTCCCTGATCTGAGCACCACAAACGACGATATCGTAAACGGAACCTACGCGACCCCGGACAATGTCGGTGTTCTGGCCCCGTTTACGGCCCAGCGCGTGGATTATTCACTGGCGCGCCTTGCGCATTACACCGCAACCGACCCGCATCATTTTCAGAACCATGTTCTGTTCACCAACTATCAGTTCTACGTCGCCGAATTCGAAGCGTTCGCGCGTTCCCAGCTTGCCGATCCGAACAGCGGATATACAAGCTTTGTCAGCACGGGAAACATGGTGATCACGTCTGCTGACGCGCCATTGGATCACCTGTTGAAGTTGCCGCAAATGCCCACGTACCACCTGAAGCGCGAGGACGGGTCCGGTATAACTCTGGTCAATATCGGTGTCGGCCCTTCAAACGCCAAAACCGCAACGGATCACATCGCCGTTTTACGGCCACATGCCTGGCTGATGGTGGGACACTGCGCCGGTTTGCGGAATTCGCAGGCGCTGGGCGATTTCGTTCTGGCCCATGCCTATTTGCGCGAAGATCATGTTCTGGACGATGATCTGCCGGTCTGGACCCCGATCCCGGCGTTGGCCGAAATCCAGATTGCTCTGGAACAAGCGGTTGCTGCCGTGACCAAACTGGAAGGGTTCGAGCTGAAGCGGATCATGCGCACCGGAACGGTTGCCACGATCGACAATCGCAACTGGGAACTGCGCGATCAGTCGGGGCCGGTGCAGCGTCTGTCGCAATCCCGCGCAATTGCTCTGGACATGGAAAGCGCCACGATCGCAGCGAACGGGTATCGTTTTCGGGTTCCCTATGGCACGCTGCTTTGCGTTTCCGATAAGCCACTGCATGGCGAATTGAAGCTGCCGGGGATGGCATCAGACTTTTACAAGACCCAGGTTGCGCGGCATTTGATGATCGGAATCCGGGCAATGGAAGCGTTGCGTGGCATGCCTCTGGATCGGCTTCACAGCCGGAAATTACGGTCTTTTGACGAGACTGCGTTCCTTTGAAACGGCCTTTTGGGTGAAAAACCCGCAAAAAAGGGCAAAAAAGCGCTGTTTTCCTCTTGCGCTTAACCACTATTCGTTGTGTTCCTACACTATATTCCGTTACATTACGCGAATGAGGCCCTAAGTTTCGGGCAGCCGAAGGAGACCTAAAATGGCGAAACCAATGACCAAAACCCAACTCGTCGCCGCACTGGCCGATGAAATGGGAACAGACAAAAAAGCAGCAGCAGGTGCGCTGGATTCAGTGTGTGCGCTGATCACACGCGAAGTTTCCGGCGGCGGCGCCGTAACATTGCCCGGCGTTGGCAAAATCTATTGCCGCGAACGGCCCGAGCGCATGGTGCGCAACCCGGCCACAGGTGAACAGTTCAAGAAAGACGCGGACAAAGTCGTCAAGATGACGATTGCCAAAGCGTTGAAAGACAGCGTTAACGGCTGATCTTGACCTTGTTTCGAATTGCGGAAAGGGTCGTCCCGATGGGGCGACCCTTTCTAATTGGGGCAGACTGAATGGACACGCGCGCAATTGGCATGGGGCTGGCTTTTGCCCTTATGTGGTCCTCTGCCTTTACGTCCGCCCGCTTTATCGTTGTGGATGCCTCGCCGCTGTTAGCGCTGTCAGTACGCTATCTGATCTCTGGCCTTCTGGGCATAGCGATTGCCCGCGCAATGGGGCAAAGCTGGCATCTGACATCGGACCAGTGGCGTGCAACGATCCTGTTTGGCGTGTGTCAGAACGCGCTTTATCTGGGTTTGTTTTTTGTCGCCATGCAAACGATCGAAGCGTCCCTCGCCGCGATCATCGCATCAACCATGCCGTTGCTGGTTGCCGTGGCCAGCTGGGCCTTTCTGGGCGAACGGTTGAAGCCGCTGGGTATTCTGGGGCTGGTGCTTGGCATGATCGGGGTCGTGCTGATCATGGGCGCCCGTTTTCAGGGTGGCGTTGATCTCTATGGCCTTGCCTTGTGTTGCGTTGGCGTTCTTGCGCTGACATTTGCAACAATGGCGGTGCGGCGGGCGACATCAGGTGGAAGTTTTCTGATGATTGTTGGGTTGCAGATGTTGGTGGGGTGCGTGGCACTTGCCATTGTGGCCTTGTTGTTTGAAACGCCGCGGCTTAACCCGACACCGACACTCGCCATCGCGTTTGCGTATACAACGCTTGTTCCCGGGTTGATCGCGACCTTGGTCTGGTTCTTTCTGGTCAACCGGATCGGTGCAACGCGCGCTGCGACGTTCCATTTTCTCAATCCGTTTTTCGGTGTGGCGATCGCATCGCTTTTTCTGGCCGAAGCGCTGGGCCCGCGGGACGTCATCGGCGTGTCAATTATTGCCGCAGGTATTCTGGCAGTTCAGGTGTCGCGCCAATCCGGCAAATTGAAATCGCGCTCCTGGTCTGATCCATAGCGGGTTGACTTGAGCGGGGCAGCAATCGCAACTGGGGTTCAAAGCCCTTCGATTGCACAAAAAACCTGATGACAGATATCCAAACCCAACCGGCACAGGCGCCAAAACGATATGTTTTTTTGCTGTTGCCGGGTTTTTCGCAATTGGGTTTCACCTGTGCCCTTGAAACCTTGTCGCTTGCCAACCGGCATCTGGACCATGGCACCTATTATGCCTGGCGTTTACTAGGTGAAACCGGTCAACCGGTGCGGGCCTGGAACGGCGTAACGGTAGAGGTTGATGATGCCTTGGGGCCGCTGGACAGAAGCGAAACCCTGATCGTTTGCGCAGGAGAACACGTGGGCCGCGCAAGCACCAAACCTATCCTGAACTGGCTTCGGCGCGAAACCCGCAAGGGTATGGATTTTGGCGCGTTGTCTAGCGGTACATATACGCTGGCATTGGCCGGTCTGATCAACGGGAAACGGGTGACAACGCATTGGGAATATAAAACGGCACTAAGCGAGCTGTTGCCAGACGTGATCATGGAAGACAGTATTTATTCGGTCGACGGGAAAGTGTTCACAACAGCCGGTGGTGCCGCTTCGATGGATCTGATGTTGCACAGGGTCAGCGAAGATTACGGTGTGGATCTGGCGCGGTGGGTTGCGGACCAGATGATCTATACGGCACCGCGCGGGCATTCCCACGCGCAACGTATGTCTTTGCGGGTCGGGGGTGAATATCGGCACTCCAAGCTGTCTCTGGCGTTGCAGATCATGCAAAACAATGTTGAAGATCCGCTAAGCTCTGACGATATCGCTGTCGTGACAGGGTTGTCGTCCCGCCAGTTGGAACGGCTGTTTGCGAAACATCTGGGGCAATCGCCCAAACGGTACTATTTGCGGCTGCGTCTTGAACGGGCGCGCGAATTGCTGCGTCAGACCCAAATGTCGATCACCGAAATATCAGTGGCGTGCGGGTTTCGCTCTCCGTCGCATTTTTCAAAAAGTTACCGGCGCGAATTTGGCACCAATCCCAGCCATGACGCTGTTGGTACCGGTCTCTTGTGGCCCGGATCGGACTAGTTCAACAATGGCTCTATCTGCGCCGTGATCTTGCGCGAGGTTGGTTTTGTTGCCGACCCCCAGGTCGCGACGACGGCACCGTCGGGCCCGATCAGCACCTTGTTGAAATTCCATTTCGGAACAAATCCGGTTTGTGCCTTGACGGCTTTGAAAAACGGATGCGCTGTCGTGCCTTTAACAGATGTTATGTCCGTCATCGGCAGATCCATATCGTAGTTCAGCGCGCAAAACTCTTTGACCTCGGCGGCGGTATCCAGTTCCTGATTGAAATCATCGGACGGAACAGCCAGCACAACCAGACCCCGCGATCTGTAGGTATCGTATAACGCCTGCAATTCGGCATATTGGCCGGTAAAGGCACATTGCGACGCAGTGTTCACAACCAGAACCGGTTGGCCGGACCATTCGGACATATCCAAGGTTCCGCCATCAATCGAAGGAAACACACCGACAGGGCCACGTGCCAGGGCCATGCTGCTGATGACTGCAAACAGTGCTGCAAAAACCCAACGGATCATGATTGCTCTCCCTATTATGTGATATATGTACGGACAAAACCGGTTGCCAGATCACAACACGACAGCGCGAGTGGCTTGAAATAACACTTTTATTCCTGGCGCGGCGCGCCATCTAATCATCCTGACCAATTGATCGGAGGCTATATGACCACTTACACAAAAAATCCGGACGTGATCGCCAGCCTGTCACCGGAAGAATATCATGTGACGCAGGAAAGCGGAACCGAACGCCCCGGCACCGGCGCTTTGCTGAACAACAAGGAGCCGGGAATATACGTGGATATCGTATCTGGCGAACCGCTGTTTGCATCGGCTGACAAATACGAAAGCGGGTGCGGCTGGCCCAGTTTCACGAAACCGATCGAACCTGCCCATGTGCAGGAATTGCGCGATGCATCGCTGGGCATGATCCGTACCGAAGTGCGCAGCACCCATGGCGACAGCCATCTGGGCCACGTGTTTCCCGATGGGCCGGCTGATCGGGGCGGGCTGCGCTATTGCATCAATTCGGCGTCGCTGCGGTTTATTCACCGCGATGATATGGAGGCCGAAGGGTACGGGGCCTATTTGAACCAGATAGAGGATATATCGTAATGGCACAGGAACGCGCAGTTTTGGCTGGTGGTTGCTTTTGGGGCATGCAGGATCTGATCCGCAAGCGCGCCGGGGTGTTGTCGACCCGTGTGGGTTACACAGGCGGGGACGTTCCAAATGCAACCTATCGCAATCACGGCACCCACGCCGAAGGGATCGAAGTGATTTTCGACCCTAACACAATCAGTTTTCGCGATTTGCTGGAGCTTTTTTTCCAGATCCACGATCCGACAACCCTGAACCGCCAAGGAAATGATCGCGGGCTAAGCTATCGATCAGCGATCTACTATGTGGATGAGGCGCAGCGGGAAACTGCGCTTGATACGATTGCCGATGTCAACGCATCCGGCATTTGGCCCGGACCCGTGGTGACCGAAGTGGAACCTGTCGGAGATTTCTGGGAGGCAGAACCGGAACATCAGGACTATCTTGAGCGGATTCCAAATGGCTACACCTGTCATTTCCCGCGCGCGGATTGGGTCTTGCCCAAAAGAACAGCGAAAGCATCCTAGCAGGCGTAAGGCGGGGCAATCCCGCCTTACCCGACTGCAATGCGCGGGCGCCCCGACGCTTCGACAACCACAGTTGCTTCGATGAACACCTCGCGGGCTTCCGCAGCGGCCTTTTTTACATCCCGTGTTACCGATATCTGGATATCGCCCGCCCCGGCGGCGCGGGCATCCCCGTCTGCGGCAGTGCGCAAGACAGTCTCAAGCCGTACGAGGGCCTGTTCGGAATCTCCGAAATCTTCGGGGCCCGTATCAAGGTGCACGCGATATCGCCCTTCGGACGGCGATGTGATCGTGCCGCTTTTGCGCATTGTGACCCGCCCGACAACGGCACCGATGGCGTTGGCCACACCTGCGTGTTCGGGCAGGATCATTTCACAGTGCAGTCTTTTGCCAACCGCGGGATAATAGGTCGGGGCGGAGGCGCCCAGACCGATCACCGGCACGTTGACCGATGCTTCGAACCGGATCAGACCCGCGTGGCGATCGAACCCCTTTCGGGTCAGGACATGGCGTGCCAACTGTTCGGGCGTCAGGCCAAAATCGCTGTCTTCTTCTGAAAAAACAGTCTCTAATATAGCTAACGACGTTTGTTCCGTCAGTTGATCGATGATCATCCGGGCCATATCGTCAGGGTTTTGCGCAAGGGTTTCACCAGCGCCGGTGCGCCGACGTCCAAACAGGATCAGCGCCATCCGGGCAGCATCGACATTCCAGACCAATGACAGGCCAAGCGCGTGGCTGGCATCAGACGGTGTCAGGCCTGCAATCTGGACAAGGCCGCGTTCGACCAGTCGCTTGAGGGATCCGATTTCGACCCGGTTTCGCAATATGTGCCCCACCGGATGAACAGCATCGCCGATCCGCTCAAGAACGGCCGCTTCCCGCGGTCCCAGACCTTCTATGGTCTGGCCTTGTACAGCGCGCACAAATCGCCCGTCATGATCGCCGGGCACGGCAGCGCGCAATTGCGCTTCCAGTATCGCCAGGACAATGTCAGGTGCATCCATCGCCAAAAGCGATATCGGCAACAGACGGCGCGGCCCCAGGGTTACGCTGCCTTTCAGTCCTTCCGAAATGAAATGAACTTCGCTGTCACCCCCCAGACCGGTCGTGCGCATCGCGACGGCTTCGACCATTGTCCGGTAAGGCCCGACACGTGCGCCACCCGGATCAATGGCGGGCCGCCCGTCTTTCAGAACGGCCACATCCGTGGTGGTGCCCCCGATATCCGAAACCAGCGCGTGATCCGCCTTGGTTAACCACCGCGCCCCGACAATAGACGCCGCAGGCCCGCTCAGGATCGTTTCAATCGGCCGCTCCCGTGCCATCTTTGACGATATCAACGCACCATCACCCCGAACGACCATCAAGGGTGCGGATATGCCCAGATCGCGCAGTTTGTCTTCGGCCCGCCCGATCAACCGATCGATCATGCCGATCAGACGCGCATTCAGAACCGCTGTCATCGCGCGCTTTGGGCCATTCAGTTTCGCCGACAGTTGATGAGACGACGAAACAGGCCGGCCTGTCACCGAATGGACAAGTTCGGCGGCGCGCAATTCGTGTGCCGGGTTGCGGGTTGCGAATTGCGCCGCAACGGCAAATCCCGAAACATCGTTTTTATGGTCTTCCAGAAAGGCAACCAGCGCCGTCTCGTCCAATGGTGCCGCCTGTCCGCCTGCGTGATTGTGGCCCCCGCCCAGCACCAGATAGGGATCGCCTTTCAAGGCTTCCAACAGGCCATGTGTTGCCAGATCGCGTTCCTTGAAACCGATATAGATCAAGGCAACACGGCCCCCCTGACCTTCGACAAGCGCGTTGGTGGCCAGTGTCGTCGACAGCGACGCCATCGCGATGTCCGCAACATCAATGCCTGACCGGTCCAGAACCGCAGCCACCGCGCCGCCGACGCCCACCGCCAGATCGTGCCGCGTGGTCAGCGATTTGGCGCTGGCAATTACGGTTTCATCATCCCGGATCAGAACCGCATCTGTATAGGTGCCGCCCGTATCTACGCCCAACAATACTGACACGTCTGTCTCCTTCCTGTTTGATAGCGGTTTAATCAAAAGACGGGACGTTGCCAGTCTTTAAACGGCATTGGATGGCCTATTTTGCCGATCCGGCCCGGCCCAGCCGGTCAATCGCCCAGCGTGCCGCATCGGAAACCGCCGGATCCGGATCCTCAACCAGCGAGCGGGCGGTTTCTGTCAGGCCCGCATCGGCCGAATTTCCCACGGCGTAAAGAACATTTCGCACAAAGCGGTTGCGACCGATCCGTTTTACGGGCGAACCGGAAAACAGGCTGCGAAACCCTGCATCATCCAGTTTCGCCAGATCAGCCAGTTTTGGTGCTATCAGGTCATCGCGTGCGGCATATCTCATGTCGGATGCTTTGAGTGCAAACTTGTTCCATGGGCAAACAGCCAGACAATCGTCGCATCCGTAGATGTGATTGCCCAGCAACGGCCGCAGATCTGTGTCAACCGGGCCGGAATGTTCGATCGTCAGATACGAAATGCAACGCCGCGCGTCCAACTGGTAGGGTGCAGGAAACGCGTTTGTCGGGCACACATCCAGACAGGCACGGCAGGATCCGCAATTGTCGGTTTCCGCGGGATCGGTCGGCAGTGTCAGAGTCGTGAAAATAGACCCTAAAAAGGCCCAATTGCCCCATTCCCGACTGACCAGGTTTGTGTGTTTCCCCTGCCATCCCAGCCCTGCTGCCTGCCCCAGCGCCTTTTCCGGAACCGGTGCGGTATCAACAAAGACCTTCACTTCGCAGGGTCGCTGTTCGATCAGCCAGCGGGCCAGCCTTTTCAGGCGTTTTTTGACCACATCGTGATAATCCCGGTTTTGCGCGTAAACCGAAATGGCGCCACTTTCGGAGTGGTTCAGCACGTCAAGCGGGTCGTGTTCAGGCGCATAGCTGTCGGCAAGCATGATAACGGATTGCGCTTCGGGCCAGAGTGCGGACGGATCACCGCGCCAGTTCATCCGGTCTGCCATCCACGACATCTGTCCGTGGTATCCAGACTCTACAAAGGCATTCAGCCGCGCGCGCACCTCTGGCACGTCCCACGGGCGGCACAGTTTGCAGGCAACAAATCCAAGGTTTCGGGCTTCCTCGATCAGCCTTTTCTTCAGATCGTCGCTCATGTCGAAAGTTGAGGGCCGGGGGTGGCACCCTTCCTGCAAAGGCAATTGATCGCGGCGGAAAGATCAGAAATCAAGGTCATTGTAATGGCGTGGCGGCGGAAAGCCGGGGACCTGATCGGCCAGTATGGACCGGAATGCAGGCCGTGATTTGATCTTGGCATACCAGTCCTTGACCACGTCAGAGCGGTTCCAGTCGACGTCGGAAATGTAATCCAGTGAACTCAGATGTGCAGCCGCGGCAAAATCAGCCAGTGACATGTGATCGCCGGCCAGCCAGCGGCGGTGATCCAAAAGCCATGTCATGTAATCAAGATGGTACTTGATGGCCTTGGCGCCGTCCTTGACGTTCCGGCTGTCGGGAAACCCATGCCCCATGACCTTTTTGTTCACCCGTTCGTACAAAAGCTTTGATGTCACTTCGTGATGGAATTTGTCATCAAACCAGTTCACCAGGCGGCGCACTTCCAGGCGGCCCACTGAATCCTTGGGCAACAAAGGCGGTTCGGGTCGGGTTTCTTCGATGTATTCGCAGATCGGGCCGCTTTCGGCCATCATCAGCCCGTCAAGTTTCAGCACCGGCACCTTGGCGGCGGGGTTGCGACGCAGAAAATCCGGATCCGCCTCCCAGTACCTCTCTTCAACCAGTTCAACCTCGATTTTCTTTTCGGCAAGGCTCAGCCTTACTTTCCGGCAGAACGGTGACAGGGGAACATGAAATAGGCGGGCCATGCATTCTAATCCAGATCGAACAAAGGTTCTTCTTCAATGCCCGCTGGCGCGTGATATTTCAACTCTCGAAACACGCTGACCGGCCATCCGCGCGGATCGTGGCCGCCCCGTCCTGAATGGAAGCGGCACGTTTGCGCGTTGTCGCGGACGGATCAGAGGCGGATCGTGTTTTTGGTGCGGGAAGGATGGCGGCCAGTCGTGCTGCCTGAGCATCTGACAACCTGTCAGGCGTTACACCAAAATAGTGATCTGCCGCCGCTTTCACCCCAAACACGCCTTCGTCGAATTCGGCGACGTTCAGGTAGACTTCGATGATCCTGCGTTTGGACCAGATCGCTTCGACCAGCGGCGTCAGGCCCGCCTCCAGCGCTTTTCTGATCCATGTGCGCCCATGCCAAAGTAAGACATTCTTGACTGTTTGCTGGGTGATCGTCGATGCGCCGCGATTGCTGCCCGCTTCGATTGCGGCCTTGATCGCGGGTAGATCAAACCCCCAGTGGTTGCAGAAATTCGCGTCTTCCGCAGCAACGACAGATCGTGCCATCGCCGGATTGATCTGCGTCAGCGCGACCCATTCCTGTTTCACGCCGCCCAATCGGCGGGATTCTGACATCATGTAAAGATTTGTGGGGGGATTTACCCAGTTCAACAGCAAAACAGCCAATACGAAAAAGGCGAAGATCGCCAATGCGCCGCGCGCGGCCCAGCGCAATACGCGTCTTATCGGGCCGGTTTGGGGTGTCTTGCCCGCCTTGGCCTTGGATTTGGTTTTGGACCGGGTCGTTTTTGATTTCGATGCCTGTGACATGTGCCTAGCTATAGGCGGCAGCGCGCCCCGAGAAAAGCGCAAGATCGCGCAACCGGCAGCCCGGCCGCTTTGAAAAACGACCTGACGGATCGGCGATACAAATCAGGGCGCGGAACCGGTATCCGGACCGCGCCCCAGAAAGACGTGTGAAGAACTGCTATTCCGCGGGCATTGCGGTATCCGACAACCCCAGCGGAGCGGCGAGGTGGACCAGCATTTCTTTCGGGCAGATCTGCATGAAATTGCCAATCTCAAGATCCCAGTGCTGTAGCAGGTCGATTGCTTTGCGACTGCCGGTTTCAGCAGCATGGCGCTGCACCAGTTCTTCCAGTTCCTTCAGCCAATGCGGCACTGTTACAGGGCAAGTTACAACAGTTTCCATGTTCATCAGCGTTTTCGAATGGCCGGTCGGGTCGTACAAGTAGGCCATACCCCCCGTCATGCCGGCCGCGAAATTCGCACCGATTTCACCCAGAATGACCGCAACACCGCCTGTCATATATTCACACCCGTTGCTGCCACAGCCTTCGATCACGGCCTTGGCGCCCGAATTGCGCACGGCAAACCGTTCGCCGGCGCGACCTGCCGCAAACAGATAGCCGTCGGTCGCGCCATAGAGCACCGTGTTGCCGATGATCGTGTTCTTGGACGCATCCAGCGGGCTGGCCATTGGCGGGCGCACAACGATCGTTCCGCCGGAAAGACCCTTGCCCACATAATCGTTCGCATCGCCACTGACCTCAAGTTTCAGCCCCGGTGCCGCAAATGCGCCAAGGGATTGGCCGGCAGAGCCTGTCAACTTGACCGTCAGATGGTTGGGTTGCAGCGTGTTGCGCATGCCAAACCGTTTCACGATGTGGCTGGACGTGCGGGCACCTACCGTGCGGTGAGTGTTCTGCACCGCATAGGACAGCTGCATTTTTTCGCCATCTTCCAGGAATCGCGCCGCATCGCGGACGATTTCTGCATCCAGCGTATCCGGCACGGCATTTCGTGGCCGGTTGCGATCGTAAACGATTTCAGATGCGCCATCTACGGTGATCAGCAACGGGTTAAGATCCAGATCGTCCAGATGCGCAGACCCGCGCGATACCTGTGTCAGAAGATCGGCACGGCCAATCACCTCGTCCAGGGATCGGGCACCGATTGCAGCCAGCAATTCACGCACTTCGGTGGCATAGAACGTGATCAGGTTCACAACCTTGTCTGCGTTACCGGTGAACTTTGCCCGCAATGCATCATCCTGCGTGCATACGCCCACAGGGCAGGTGTTGCTTTGGCACTGGCGCACCATGATGCAGCCCATCGCGATCAGCGCAGCGGTGCCGATACCGTATTCTTCGGCACCCATCATCGCGGCCATGACAATATCGCGGCCGGTGCGCAAACCGCCATCGGTGCGCAACGTGATCCGGTCGCGCAGCTTGTTCATGCTGAGAACCTGATGTGCTTCGGTCAGACCCATTTCCCATGGCAGGCCCGCGTATTTGATGGATGTCGCAGGCGACGCTCCGGTGCCGCCATTGTGACCCGAAATAAGGATAATGTCGGCTTTTGCCTTGGCCACACCGGCTGCAATTGTCCCGACACCCGAGCTGGCGACGAGCTTTACAGTCACCTTGCAGCGCGGGTTGATCTGTTTGAGATCATAGATCAGCTGGGCCAGATCCTCGATCGAATAGATGTCGTGATGCGGCGGCGGTGAAATCAGTGTCACACCGGGGGTGGAATGGCGCAAACGTGCGATCAGTTCGGTCACTTTCATGCCGGGCAACTGGCCGCCTTCGCCGGGTTTGGCCCCCTGGGCCACCTTGATTTCCAGTTCTTCGCATTGGTTCAGATATTCGGCCGTTACCCCGAAGCGGCCGGATGCCACCTGTTTGATCTTGGCAGACGGATTATCGCCGTTGGGTTCGGGTACAAAATGGGCGGGGTCTTCGCCGCCTTCGCCGGAATCCGATTTGGCACCGATCCGGTTCATTGCCACGTTCAGCGTCTTGTGCGCCTCGGGGCTAAGGGCGCCAAGCGACATGCCAGGGGTGACAAACCGCTTGCGGATGCTGGTGATGCTTTCCACTTCCTCGATCGGTACGGGCGCGCCCAATGGCTTGATCTCAAGAAGGTCGCGCAGATGAATGGGCGGATTGCTTTTCATCTTGGCGCTGTATTGCTTCCACATTTCATAAGATGCCTTGTTGCAGGCCATCTGCAACATGTGCATCGACGTGGCTTCCCATGCGTGGGTTTCACCGCTTGTGCGCGCCTTGTAAAAGCCTCCGATCGGCATGACGGTTCCGTCACCCTGCCAGCCGCGTGTGTGCACCTCTTCGGCCTTGCGCTGGATGCCGACCACGCCAATGCCGGAAATCCGGCTTGTCATACCGGGGAAATATTCGGCACACATGGCCCGGCTTAACCCGACGGCCTCGAAATTCAGACCGCCGCGATAGCTGGAAATGACCGAAATGCCCATTTTTGCCATGATCTTGAGCAGACCCTGATCAATGGCTTCGCGATAACGCGCAACTGCTTCTGTCAGCGGACCATCCAGCAATCCGCGACTGATGCGGTCGGCCAGAGTATCCTCGGCCAGATAGGGGTTCACGATAGTTGCACCGCACCCGATCAGAACGGCGAAATAATGCGGATCAATGCATTCCGCCGACCGCACCGTGACAGAACAGAATGTGCGCAATCCCTTGCGGATCAAGTGGCTGTGCACGGCGCTGGTTGCCAGAATCATCGGCATCGCAACCTTGTCGTTGTTCGACAGATGATCCGACAGAACGATATGCCCGGCGCCGGATCGCACGGCATCTTCGGCTTCGGCCCTGACGCGGGCCAAGGCGGCATTCAATGCCCCGGTTCCGGGCGCGAAACTACAGTCGATCTCGACCAGATCGGCGTTGAAATGTTCGCGCAACTCTTCAAACTGGGTGTTCCCGATAAACGGGCTTTCCATCACCAGAATTTCGGTCTGGTTGCTGTCTTCGTCCAGCACGTTCTTCAGGTTTCCGAACCGCGTCTTAAGGCTCATCACGCGGTATTCGCGCAAACTGTCGATGGGCGGGTTTGTGACCTGCGAAAAATTCTGGCGGAAAAAATGGCTAAGCGGCCGGTACTGTTTTGACAACACGGCCGAAGGCGTATCATCGCCCATGGACGCGAGGGTTTCCTTGCCATCTTCGGCCATAGGCGCAAGGATTTGTTCAATTTCTTCAATGGTGTAACCCGCTGCGATCTGGCGCTTACGCAACTCGGGTCCGTCAAACACAGCTTTTTCAGTGACGGCAGACAGGTGCTGATCCAGTTCCTTGATCTTGCCGACCCATTCGCCAAACGGCTGCGCATCCGACAGCTTATTCTTGATTTCGGTGTCGTGATACAGCCGACCCTCGGCCATATCGACCGCAATCAACTGACCCGGGCCAAGCGCGCCTTTTTCAACAACGCCAGCTTCGTTGATCGGCACCATTCCGGCCTCGGATCCAGCAATCAGCAAGCCGCTGCCTGTCACCACATAGCGCATCGGGCGCAGCCCGTTCCGGTCAAGACCGGCGCACACCCAGCGCCCGTCCGTCATGGCCAGTGCGGCAGGGCCGTCCCATGGTTCCATGACCGAATTGCAATAGGAATACATATCACGCCACGCCTGCGGCAGTTCGATGGCCTGTTTGCTCCAGCTTTCAGGGACAAGCATGGTTTTTGCCATGGGCGCATTGCGCCCCGCACGCACCAGAACCTCGAACACGGCGTCCAGGGCGCCCGAATCCGATGATCCCTGGGGAATGATCGGTTTGATATCTTCCGCCATGTCCCCGAACGTGCTCGACGCCATGCGAATCTCGTGGCTTTTCATCCAGTTGACGTTGCCCTTGAGCGTGTTGATTTCGCCGTTATGGGCCAGCATCCGAAATGGCTGGGCCAGCCACCATTGCGGGAACGTGTTGGTGGAATAGCGCTGGTGATAGATGGCAAAGGCGCTTTCAAACCGTTCATCCATCAGGTCGGGATAGAAAACGGCAACCTGTTCGGCCAGCATCATGCCTTTGTAGATGATCGAACGGCATGACAAAGACGCGATATACAGACCCTGTACATGGGCCGCAGCCGCAGCTTTTTCGACGCGGCGCCGGATCACGTAAAGCTCGCGCTCAAAGGTTTCCTCATCAACGCCTTTGGAATTGCTGATGATGATCTGTTCAATTTCAGGCCGCGTCGCGTTCGCCTTTTCGCCCAGACAGGTGATATCGACCGGAACGTGCCGCCATCCGTAGATGTAATAGCCCATGCGCAGCACTTCGGTTTCCATGATCGTGCGGCAGGTTTCCTGTGCGGCAAAATTGGTGCGGGGCAGAAACACCTGACCCACCGCAATAAGCTGATCCATACGTGGCGTGTGCCCGGTTCTTTCGATCTGGTTGTAGAAGAACGGCACCGGAATCTGTACGTGAATGCCGGCCCCGTCTCCGGTCTTGCCATCAGCATCCACCGCGCCGCGATGCCAGATCGCCTTGAGCGCCTGAATCCCCTTTTCCACGACTGTGCGCGATGGCGACCCGTCAAGGGACACAACAAGACCGACGCCACAGGAAGAATGCTCATCTTCTTCGGAATAGAGACTGTTTTCAGCCATCCATTTGCGCTTTTCTTCTTCGGCCCGCACCCACGCATCATCAAATTTTGTCATGGTGTATCTTCCTCTCGAACGAAGGGGTTGTTCTTTTCATAATCCGCTTTGGTGATCCGATTGTGATCGCCGCGAAATGCGTAACCGGTGGGGCATTTGTCTGCGTAAACTTCTCGGACAAGGCTTGCATCGCCCGCGTTGTCAAACAGGCCCGGCACAAGTTCGATAAATCGTGCATTCGCTCCGGAGGTGTCGCGCAGCCAAAGTGCGGATCCGCAGTGGTCACACCAGGCGCGTTCGGCAAAAGAAGACGACTGGTGGCGTTTGACGGGGCCGCTGACCTGTACATGATCACTATCGACCGCAATGCCCATTTGCACCGATCCGCTCCAGCGGCGGCACATATCGCAATGACACGCCGAAATCGCGTCCAGTGGGGCTGTGACGGTCACGCGGACTTCGCCGCACAGGCATCTGCCGGTCGTGTTGGTCATGATGGCCCACCAGTGCCGGATGTAAACAGCGCAATTGTTTCCGCTTCGCTCAATCGTTGATGATCGCCAGCCAGCGCATAACCGTCCGGTTTCTGGTCGCTGTTGAATTCAAGGTTCAGCGTGTTGCCGGCCGCATTCTGAAACAGGCCCGCCGCCAGATTGCGGTGTCGGTCATGGACCGTCATGTACCAAAGCGCGGACCCGCAGGTGTCACAAAACGCCCGTTCGGCCCATTCGGAAGACCGGAAAACTCTGGCTGGCCCGTCGACGGTGATCGTATCCTGATCACAGGGGATCGACATGAACATGCTGCTTGTCCAGCGGCGGCACATGTCGCAGTGGCAGGCCCGGATAACCGGCGCACCGCGCTGGGCGCGCAGAGTGACGGCACCGCACATGCACTGTCCTGTTATGAACCCGTCCTGTTTCATGGCTGTTATTCGGCCGCCACAGCCGCCGCCGCGTTGAACTGGTCAAGTATGGCCGCCGCTGCATCGCGCCCGTCCTTGATTGCCCACACCACAAGGGATGCCCCGCGCACAATATCGCCCACGGCATAAACCCCCGGCAAAGCCGTGGCGCCTGTCGTGAAATCTGCCTTGATGGTGCCCCAGCGTGTAACTTCAAGTTCTGGCTGGTTCCAGAGTGTGGGCAGGTCTTCCGGTTCAAAACCCAGCGCCTTGATCACAAGATCGGCGTCTTCGACATAATCGGCGTCTTCGATCACTTCGGGGGCCTGACGCCCTGTTGCGTCCGGTGCGCCAAGACGCATCTTTTGCACCATAACACCTGTCACGGGATCGCCTGCAAAACCTTTGGGCGCGCTAAGCCATTCAAACACAACACCTTCTTCTTCGGCGTTCTGCACTTCGCGTTGTGATCCGGGCATGTTGGCGCGATCCCGCCGGTACAGACACTTGACCGACACAGCCCCCTGACGGACAGACGTGCGGACACAATCCATTGCCGTGTCGCCGCCGCCAATCACGACAACCCGCTTGCCCTGGGCATTCAGCGCGCCGGAATCGAATTCCGGCACGGCATCGCCGAAACTTTTGCGGTTGCTTGCCGTCAGGAATTCAATCGCGCTTACAACACCCTCTGCGGCGCTGCCGGGGGCCTGCAGATCGCGTGTCTTGTAAACGCCGGTCGCAACCAGAATTGCATCATGGCGCGCGCGCAGGTCTTCGAACGAAATGTCTTCGCCCACGTTGCAATTCAGCTCAAACTTGACGCCGCCTTGTTCCAGCTGTTCGTTGCGGCGCATCACCACGTCTTTTTCCAGTTTGAAACCGGGAATACCGTAGGTCAGCAATCCGCCTGCGCGGTCATAACGGTCATAAATAGTGACTTGTATGCCGGCGCGGCGCAACACATCCGCCGCGGCCAGACCGCCGGGGCCGGCACCGATAATTCCAACGCTTTCGGCGCGTTCCTGACCCGGATCAATCGGTTTGACCCAGCCTTTTTCCCATGCCGTATCCGTTAGGTACTTTTCGACCGAACCGATTGTAACTGTGCCGTGGCCTGATTGCTCGATCACGCAATTGCCTTCGCACAGGCGATCCTGGGGGCAGATCCGTCCGCATATTTCGGGAAAGGTATTCGTGGCCTGGCTAAGCTCGTAGGCTTCTTGCAGACGGCCTTCGGCAGTCAAACGCAGCCAGTCGGGGATATTGTTGTGCAGCGGGCAATGGGTCTGGCAATAGGGCACCCCACACTGGCTGCACCGGCTTGCCTGTTCCTTTGCCTTTTCGTCGGCATATTCGGCATAGATTTCATCGAAATCGGCGCTGCGCGCTTGCGCATCCCGCTTTTCGGGCATGATCCGCTCAATGTTCACGAATTTAAGCATGGGCTGTTTGGCCAAATTTCCGACTCCCCTTGGCGATCCCGACTCGGTCCAGTGTCTTTAAAACACCTGTAAACGATAAAAAAGTCAGTAATAGTGACCTAGTTTCAATTATTTTGGCTTCCGGCACTGCGCCTGTGGTCAAAAATGCAAAATTTAGGTAACAAATGTGACCTAAATGCTGTCTTTCCATTTGAACAAAAGAACTTATACGGAGGGCAGGCAGTAGACGTGTGCGAAAGCTGAACGGTATGACTTTGTTCAATTTGATACTTGTAGCCCTTGTCCAGGGGGTGACCGAGTTTTTGCCTGTGTCGTCTTCCGGCCACCTTATTCTGCTGCCGTCACTGACCGGGATGAACGATCAGGGGCAGGTTATCGATGTTGCCGTTCACGTCGGATCGCTTGTGGCGGTTGTGATGTATTTCTGGACCGACGTGAGGATGGCCCTGCATGGCCTGAAGCGTCTGGCCGTCGGCAAGGTTGACACCGATGGCGCCATACTTGCGTTCTGTCTGTGTCTGTCCACACTTCCGGTTGCGGTTGCGGGCCTGATCATCGCGGTGGCCGGATGGGAAGAACACCTGCGTTCTGTCGCACTGATCGGGTGGACCATGCTGATTTTTGGTGTGGTTCTGTACTGGGCCGACAGAACCGGACCAAATGCTAAAACCAGCGCGCACTGGACAGCAAAAGATGCGGTTGTCATGGGATTGTGGCAGGTGCTTGCCCTGCTTCCGGGAACATCTCGATCGGGCATAACGATCACCGGCGCCCGGCGTCTGGGCTACAAGCGAGAGGACGCCGCCCGGCTTGGCATGTTGATGTCAATCCCGACGATCCTTGCCTCCGGCTTTCTGGTCGGAGGGGAAGTGTTCGCAACAGCAAATGTGGAAACCGCCCGCGCCGGTGCGATCGCAGCCGTATTTTCGTTTATCGCCGCTTTGGTGGCGCTGATGCTGATGATGCGCCTTTTGCGCAGTGTCAGTTTCACGCCCTACGTGATCTACAGAATCGCCCTCGGGCTGGTTCTTCTGGTCATCGCCTATTCCTGAGCGCGCATTTTCACCGCGGATTCCTTGATGGTGTCATATTGCCCGGACGGACGGAACCGCCACAGATAATCCGGCAGCACAGCCTCAAGCGCGGTGGCTTTGATCCCCAGATCCGCCAATCCCTTTGCGCCTTCGGAAACAATGTTGTCATTGCGCAGATTGCGCACCTGATCGCAGGTGATCTGGGCCGGGATCAACCCGAACGACACAGTATGGGTCATGTCAAAGACAAATCCCATGATCGATGCGGCCCAGAACGGTATGTTCAGAACCAGCCGGCGCCGGCGGATGACACCCAGCATCTGGCCCATCAATTCACGGAACGTGCTGACATCCGGACCGCCCAACTCGTAAACACCGCCCGCAGCCTTGCCTGTGGCACCCAGAACGGCGGCCTGCGCGACATCATCGACATAGACCGGCTGGAACAATGTATCCGCGCCCACAACGGGCAGAACCGGGCCAAAGCGCGCCATGCCTGCAAACCGGTTGAAAAAACCATCCTCGGCCCCGAACACAATTGAAGGACGCAGGATCATCGCATCGGGCATGTGTTTCAGAACACCCGCTTCGCCCAGAGCCTTGGTGCGGGCATATTCACTGTCGGATTCTGTGTTGGCCCCGATGGCAGACAGTTGGACAAGACGCGATACGCCTTCGGCCGCAGCCAGTCTGGCGACACGTTCGGCGCCTTCGGCCTGTACCGTATCAAACTTGTTCTTGCCGGCTTCCGCCAGAATACCCACGCAGTTGATCACCGCATCGGCCCCGGACATTGCGGCGGCAACAGACGCGTCATCGCGGATGTTGCACAGGATCGGTTCGACCTGTCCCACGACGCCGTAGGGTTTCACAAACATCGCTTCGTTCGGTCGCCGCACCGCCACGCGAACACGCCAGCCTTCTTTTGCCATGCGCCGCGCAACGTATCGGCCCACAAAGCCGGACCCGCCATAAATGGTGACCAGTTTGGACATCAAATGCTCCTGCGTTTCTTGGTTGCCCAGATGTATCGCCCGCACGCTCTGCAAACAAGGTGCAAAAACGCCGCTGTCCGGCAAGGCAGAATTAAACACGCGGATGAAAGGCAAAGTTTTGGCCCGGTTTGCCTGCCGTGGTGGCAGTGTGAATAATCCGGAGAAAAGGCAATTGACACGTCTGCGTCACCATCGTAAACGCACATTTCACGACACCGGCCCAGGTGGCGGAATGGTAGACGCGCTAGCTTCAGGTGCTAGTACTCGCAAGGGTGTGGAGGTTCGAGTCCTCTCCTGGGCACCACTATACCTTCAAAAATTCCTTATATAGCTGTTTTTACTTGCCTTATCGACTTGAGGTCATGCGATTTCACATACATTATCGCATACAAGGCACATACAATCATGGCTTTATCAGTGGAAATCAAGCACGTAACCAAACTCAAAAATGGCTCCTATCTGTTTCGACGGAGGCTTCCGGCTAAAGTCTTCAGAGCCACCGGGCATGAGTTCTTCGAAATTACAATGCGGAGTAAAGACCCGTCCTCTGAGAGTTTCGTGAAGGAACATGCCCTGCTATTGCGAGAGTGGAAAGCGCTGTCGGATACCTACAAAGCGTCCATAAAGGCGACAGAGCTGTCACCCCAGCAAGCCTACAACGAAGCCCTCAAGAAGCGCGCAGAGTTGCTGAATGGAGTCGTTGGCCTGTCGGAGGCAGACGCAGTATCGGTTATCCTCGAACATAGCGGAGACCAGTTCGATAGTTTGACTCGACGCGTATTGGCGGACCCAAAAGTCGCAAAGCCTGCCTACACGTTGGCAGACGCCCGCGTGAAGTATGTGAAGGACAAAGGCATTGGGTCCAATATCAAGAAGATGCAGCGCATTGACAGAGCCTTTGACCGACTAGAGGAAGCAATAGGTCCCCCAAAGGAAATCGCATTGGTGGACCTCAAGAAGAAACATGGAGAGAAGTGGTTAGATACACTGAAGGATTATCGACAAGCTAACGGGCAACCCTATGCAGTCGACACCATGAAGCGCATGACGAACGATCTGAAGGCCGTTGTGAATCATGCAATCACCTTCGTGGACTTTGACAAGCCGGTTTCAAACCCGTTCACGAAACTTCCCTTCCCCTCAAAGGAACAGATCAAGGCTGTAGAGCGAAAGGCATCTATGCCCGATGACATGATGCATTTAATAACGGCTCGAATAGCCCAGCGCGCCCGCGTCCCAGATTTATTGACAATATGGAAGATGCTCTCCGTAACCGGATGTAGGCTCTCTGAAGTTGGCTTCCTCCAGATGAAAGACATCGACCTCGACGGAAGCGAAAGTGAAGGCATTCCAGTGGTTCATGTTAGGCCGAATGAATTCAGACGAATAAAAGACTTGGCCACAATGCGCACCTTGCCGCTTGTCGGAAGAGGCCTTGAAGCTGCACGCCAACACGCAGCCAAAAGGGCGGCTGAAGGTGCTGGACCGGGCGACGCTCTCTTCCCCGCATACGCAAAAGTGACCTACCACTGCGCAGCATAGCTCTGGTCGATCACGCCACCTGTTCAAACTCATAATTGGGAATGCCACAAAACCCCTCTAGGCATCAGGAAAACATCGTGTTATCGACATCGCCAAAAAGGAACAGACGAGTCTTTAGCATGGAAAAACAAGACAAAAGCTCTGAAGGCTCGGACGCAATACCAGAGGTTTTGGTTCATACTTTTGCGAATGGAATCAGGGTTCCACAGGATGCGCTGCTGTCGGTTCAGCGCGACCGCTACGAGACCTTGGGCAGCGGTAATGTACATGAACCGGAAGAGGAGGCTTGGTTTCAAACCATCCTAGAGCAAACTGGAGACACAGGAACATATGTCGATGTAGGTGCTGCCATCGGCTACTACGTTGCGTTGGTACTTAGGTCAAAGCTGGAGTGGAAAGTCATATCCTTGGAGCCAAACCCCGATATGCGGGTTTTTTTGAGTCAGACTCTTGACCTCAACAGCATCGATCGAGCCAAGGTTTATGTGATTCCGAAGGCGCTGTACGACAAAGATGGCAGCGCACCCTTTCGGTTGCAATCTTTCGGCTCCGCTATTCTGGAAAATTCCTCTCGCGAAAATGGGCATTTTGATTTCTTGAAAAGAGCACTGATGACGATTGTAAGGCCTCTTGGAAAACAGAATGAGGGTGAGGTTCTCAATGTTCCGACTCTTAGTTTTAGAGCGCTGGCGAGGGAAGCCGGTGGTCCAATCGATCTATTGAAGATGGACATTCAGGGTGGCGAAAGAACGGTTGTACCTGCGGCTGAAGAGTTTCTCAACAACGGTGCCGTTAAATGGCTAATTATTGGAACTCACGGGGATAAGGCACACGATGCCTGCATCAGGACGCTGCGCCAAAAGTTCGAAATCGTTGATGACAGACGAGTTGTTCGAGGCCAACCCGATGGTCTGATAGTCGCGCGATTCCGAGAATGAGATTTTGACCTACTAATTGTTCGCTCAGGCGGGATAGATATCTTTAATTGATGTTGAACCATGATAAGCAAGCTGCGTAGTAAATTCGAAAAGTATTCAACAAGGCAAAACGCCCTACAGCAAGTGCGGGAAAACGGGTTTTGGTTCGTTGATATACCGCGCACCTCTTCCTCTTCGATTAAGGCGGAACTCGGCCTCCACTTCGGCCCCGCATATGGGAAAGCCAACTTAATCGAAACGGAATATGCCACGAAACAATGGTTGAATGATCATGTGCCAGCCAGAGAAATGCGCACAATGATTGGTAAGAAATACTGGCAGGATTTGTATACTTTTACCTTTGTACGCAATCCCTATGACAGGATTGCATCTTTATACCATTACTTGAGAAAGCGTAGTGAGATTCCCAGAGAATGGAGTTTTTCAGAGTTTGTTCGCAGACTCTTAAACGCTAACAAAAAAACAGAGTATTTCCGTTTCCACGGGCTGAGATACGGTGCTGCAGATTTTGTTTTGGGCAAAGATGGAACCGTTCTTGTTGAAAATATTTTCAAATATGAGAATCGGAGCGACGGTATCAGACAGATAGCTGATAAGCTTGGGCTAAAAGAATTCGGTGAGTGTCATGTCCAAGGCGCTTCTCCGGTAGGTCAAAACTACCGCATAATGTACGATGATCAAACACGGGAACTGGTTTCGCAACGCTTTGCGACAGACCTTAAGTTGTTTGATTATAGATTTTGAAACCCCACAAACACGAAAGGCTGCACAAGAACTGTTGAATGTCACCCAGAACTGACCCGGTAGAGGTCAGAATTGTCACTGAGAAATGACGCATGCCCAGACATTTCGGAGCCACGGTCCGATGTGAGCGAGCGATAGAGGTCTTTGCGCAGTTTTCAAAGGTAGGTACTATGACAACTCCATCGCCGAAACCTTCTCAAATGTATGACATCTCCGAGAAGACCGTCTAGAAGAGGCGCAAGCACCATAGTGCAGAAACTTATGCAACAACTCTGTGCAAAGGGTAATCATCATGGCCAACCTTCTTTCGCTTTTTCGCCGCCCCAAAAGTAGGCCTGGTGGCTATCTCCTGATCAAACGGTGGGGCGCAGGATTCTGGTCAGATGTGGACATGGTTGTGACTCACCTTCTCGCAGCTGACTTGATGCAGAGAAAACCCATCGTACAGTGGGGCACGGAGGGACCATATGCCAATGGCACAGCGGACACTTTTGATTTGTACTTTGAACCTGTATCAGACACCCTAGCTTCAGATTTAAGCGGTTCAATCTACCCGACGAACTGGACCAACTCAAACCTCTTGGATGAATTACCATTCCCTCATACCGGTGAGATCCATGAAATATTTGGCGGCTATCATCTTTGTGGGGAAAAGGGTCTTGTGCCGAAATCAGACCGGCTGTTCAGATTTCTCAGGCATCGTGAAGAAGATATTGTCGTCGTCTATTGCTGGCAAGATGCTAACAGAATCCTGCGAAGGTCCCCGCGTCGCCGAGCCACAATGCAAGATTTACGGATCGAGATGATGCGAGATCGCATTATTTTGAAACCCGAATTGCAGGACCAGATCGCCACCTATCGCGCCACGAACCTGGATGGGCACCCGGTGATGTCCGTGCATTTACGCGGCTCCGATAAAGTATATGAAAACTCTCTTTTAAATGCTCAGAATGAAGCTGCGTTCGCATTGTCACGTGACTGGATCGAAGGTGATGGGAGAAACCTAATTTTTCTCGCAACTGACACCGCCAGATACGTTAATCGCTGGAAGGAGGCGTTCGGTGAGGACCGGGTCAGGTTACAAAACTGCCTGCGAAGCGAGCACGAGACGCCCAATTTCCTGCGGGAGGGATCGGACGGATATCGCAATGGATGCGAGGTCATCCTAGATACCTATATTGCAGCGGGATGCGACCGCTTCGTCGGTAATTCTAGCTCCACTGTGGCTAGATATGTGGCGGCCATTGGGCAATTTCCACCGGATCGGTTGCATTGGCTGGATCAGTAAGTGAAGGACCGGCTAATATGTGCAGATCGCACACACTAGTGTTCCCCAGACCGACCCATCCAGCAGGTTGTGTGATGGCTTCAACAAACACCACCTTGGCACACTGCGATGCCATCGGGGGCACGCTTCCACGCCGTCAACAAAGACGGAAAATCCTGCCTCGGGACGGAGTTCTGCTACATATGCCCAGATTACTATACGTCACGGTCCATTCCGCCTACCTGCCTCATTTGATCGTGCCAGGCCGCCAGCGCACGTGACTTTGCTTTTCTCAACCGCAACAGCGCAAGTCTTCGCGTTACGTATTCCCTGATCGGGTTCTTGTATTTAACATAGTCTTGACGGTTTAGATGGGAAACATTTTTAATCGAAAAATCATTAATCCCGAAGTGCTCGCTAAGAAATTCTTTATATTTATCAAAATACGGTATTCTTTTTGGATTGTTTGTCGAATACCAAGGCTTACCTCCAGAAACAAAATGAAGCAGGATTGGGTCGGCTTGCTCCAAAATATCGATGTATTCATCTGACATTGGAAAATTATATCTTGGGCTGAGCAACTTGTAGCGATGACTGAAGATCATATTCAAAAATGATTGGTCATGCATTTTAAGAAGATGCCGATTCGTCTTAATCCTTTCTGCCGCTTCATCTGCTGGCAAGATATCTCTGTACTTCTGGCCGTCCAGCAAAAGCATGCCGGAGTTAAAATATCGGTCAGGCATTTTCGCGACTCGCTTAGTATACCGTCGCAATGAGCGACGTTTTTTTGATGTCCCCCAAAGGTTGCTATCACGCACAGCTCCAATTGCGCACCCGGTAAGATCAGATTCAAAAATCTCCTGTAATCCTTGGCGCCGCAGAAAGATATCAGCGTCAAGATAGCAAATTCGGTCATACTCAGATAAAAGATGTGGCAGAAAAATACGTATATACGCCTCGATAGAAATTCTGCCGTCAACTCTAAATTGGTCTGTATCGTTGATTGTAACTCGTCCAACCCGCAAACCATTTACCAATTCAGGCGGAACGTAGATATCCTCTGTGCACAGAACGCAAACGTCAAATTTTCGGTCTTTCTCACTACTAATTATCTGACGTGCTAGGAGCATACCTGGTCGAAAGTAATTAGCGTCGCCAGCGATAACAACTGCGTTCTTGAAGGTTCCGGGATTTTCGAAATTAACACTGAAAGGTAACTCAATGGATGGCAAGTGGAGTCCTTTCAGTTATCTGATCTATAGCGACTCTTTTGTAGCTATGTAAACCGAGAATAATTCTCTTATTGGAGCGCGTCCATCTTAACCGAGTTCACGGTTCCCGACTTCACTTCTGTCCCACAGGTGCTGACTGCTGACACATAACCAGCAGTGTTCGAACATAAAAACTATGTAAAAAAAGGGGCAGAGCTGGAGCCTAACGCTCTGCTCTGCCAATGAGCAGCCCCACTTGAGTGGTCCAATTTGAAAGTTAGTGCATGATTGGCCTTTGGTCCATCGGTACGATGGCCTCTGGCGCGGGTGGGCGGTAAACCGGTAGTTGCCTGCAGGATAGTATCAAGGGTTGGTCTTATACCCAATGGGGGTGAGGAACGTGGAATAGTTTTTGGCAAGGTGGCCGATGGAAGTTCCGACATGGTTTGGAAACAATTCTCAAAAGGTCACAGTGTTTCACCACAAAATTCTGAGGCCCAGAGATATATAAGAGGGGCCGCGCGCACCCCCCGTACTGCCCCCAGGCAGCCATTTTCTAAAGAAGAAATGTCTCTTTAGTTCATGCATTTAAATGGATTACACAATCTTCCTCAGCCGACAGATTTACCTGCAAGAAAACAACCCCTATCATCCACTTCCGATCATCCGGTCAATCATTCCCACCACATCGGCAACCAACATCGACAAGCCTGACATATCCCTCAGGGTTTCCCACTGGGCTTGCTCTAGTGGGAACTCCAACACACCCCAATTTCCTTCCCATATAAATGATGTTGACGTTCTTGGAGCGTTATCCCATAAAGTCTTAGACTCTTATTGGAAGGATTGAACCATGATCATCGGATACGCACGGACCTCTACCACAGACCAGAAGGCAGGACTTGAGGCACAACTCAGGGACTTGAGGGCTGCTGGCTGTGAGAAGGTATTCACGGAGGAGGTGTCGTCTGTCGATGTTGTGGTACCCCCTTAGATCGCTTCAGCCTCCCCTGAGACCCGCCAAAGGCATGGGGGGGAAACGCAAGAGCCTCGCTATTGATAAGGCTCTCGCATTTTTCTGGCTCAGATATCCCTGAAGTATGTCGCATCAGGATCGGGGCTGAAGGTGAAGCTGAAGGCATCTTTGTAGCGGCCACCGGTTGATGAGACCTCAGTTGCTCCAGTGTCCGCCATAGCTTACCAAGAAAGGTGATCATTACCTCAGGAAACTCCTTATCATTGGCATGACATCGCGCGCATTGATGGCAAAACTTCATCCCGAGAAAGTCGATATCTGGACCGCGAGGATGCTCGCTGGAAAGCCGGTTCGGCTTGCAACAGTTGCCATGGCAAACAAAACGGCGCGCGTGATCTGGGCAATGCTGACGAGGCAGGAGAATTACCGGCAGCCGATCACCTGATCGGGAAACCTGCCAGAAATGCAAGACGCATGATGTGATGACGCGGAATAAGTCAACCAAGAGCGAGGACACTCCGGGAATGACGATGGCCTCTTTAGGCCGTGAAGCCGATTGGAACCTCGCTTGCGGAAATCATCAAGGCCAGTGGCAGATCACCACGTGAACAGGCCGGACAGACGACTGTACTGATTAAATGCCGCAATAAACGTCAAAAATGTCTTGCAATGCAGGAGCCATCCACAGAGGTCATTTAAAACCAGACTGAGGCGCCAAATTCAAACCGCCCTTTCGCCGCGAGCGTTTTCGACCATCGAGGAGCGGACAAAGTTAGCTTTCGCTACGGTTGCGCGAATGTCTGCTTTGCCAATCGCCACCCACAGGCCTTTCTCTTACTGAAAAACCCTCAAGGGATAGTAAATAAGAAAAGTTGCTGCACCAATGTTTAACCAGAGGACAAATCCAACGGTAAACATTGTTGTACTCAGCGCTACTGCTATGAGTACCACTCCCGTTTGACATAACTTTGTAAGGAAAAATGGTATGTATTTGGTTTTCCGTACTTTCAAAGTATGAGTGCAACCATGAATATCAGAATCATTTCACAACACTTAGCGGTATTTCTTGTACTAATTCTGGCAGGATGTGGCCGTGCTCCGCAACTTATTGGCATAATGAACCCGGAGGTCTCCCTAGACTCCGTCGAAGAACTTACCAAACACAGGATTTTCCTGATGTCGACTCGGGACGCGTCCGATGTATCAGGTGTATTCTACTCGTCCGAGAGGGCACCAGAACTTGGACTTGCCTCGGTTGATGCGACCGTGCCGCCAACCCATATCACTGGGGTGCTGGAACGCCCCAAGAGGTTGCCACCTGATCCGCGCACAGAATTTACCGTCGTCAACCCGACAGTGTATGGCAATGAAGCGGCCTTTATTGCTGAAATCAATCGCGAGCTATCGAAACGTTCCCCTGGCAAGAGAGAGATTCTCATCTTTATCCACGGCTTCAACAACACAACAAGTGATGCGACTCTAAGGCTCGCTCAGTTTGTAGAAGACACGGGCTTTTTAGGTGTGCCCGTGCTTTTCACCTGGGCTTCAGCGGCAAAAGGGAGCGAGTATGTCTATGACCTCAACAGCGCTCTCATCGCGCGTTCGCAAATCGGGAATATGGCCGCGATTCTCAACAAAACAAGAGCTGAGAAAGCCGACATATTTGCGCATTCTATGGGCACATTCCTCGCCATGGAGGGGCTCGTAAAGCAACATGCATCCGGCCGCTTGGGCAAAGGAACCGAGATTGACAATATCATTCTTGCGTCACCTGACATTGATCTGAACTTGTTTGAGACCCAGATTGCCGAACTTCCGCCTTCTATCGTCAAGAAGATGTATCTCTTGGTCTCTAGGGATGACTTCGCGCTACGCTTCTCCCGCCGGATCGCAGGTGGCGTCCAGCGTGTCGGCGCAGCGGACACGGAAGAGTTAGATCGCCTTGGTGTTACCGTCATAGACCTTTCCAGCATAGAAGATTCGAGCTCCGGTAGCCATTCCAAGTTTGCGGGTTCTCCCGAAGTGGTTCAACTAATCGGCGCTGGCATGAACTCGAGCCGCCGTTTCGGCAAAACTGGCAGCAGTACTACATTCGAGGAACTTTTGGCCAACGTGCCGGTTACAGTGGTAAGAAATTAGAGGTGTTGTAGGTTCCGCCAGACGAGTCAGGTTAGCTAGCAGACTTTCTCTGATATCCTCGCCGAAGGAGCAGATTAGGGTGTATTTTCCGGATCGTCATTTACGCGAGGCTTTCTGACAGTGTGTCTGAGCGGAATTGTCTGCCTTTCGCTGCGGTCGCATCGTTGCGCTGTTAGCTGACGAAAAATCCGATTGTTTGGTAATAAACGCGCCTTCGCCTCTATTCCGTAGCGATTGCTTTTTTATTTCGGCTTAAGCGATGTTCAGCCAGAAACTAATTTTTCCTCGACATGCGCCGAGAAGAACCCGGCGTCATTCCAGTCCACTTTTTGAATGCGCGAATGAAGTGTTGCTTCGACGTGTAGCCAACCTTTTTTGCGATTTCAGCAACCTTGGCTTCGGTGTTAAAAAGGAAATCTTCCGCAACCTGCCTGCGCGTTTCCTCCAGCATTTCTCCGAAGGACCTACCTTCTGCTTTCAACCGTCTTTGCAACGTCCTGCGCTCCAAATGAAGTTGATCTGATATTTCTCCAAGGTCGGTTATGCCGTCTTTCACAAAGTTTTGGAGGGCTAAGGAAAAAGCGTCTGAAAAACTGCTGGGCGGTTTGCTCTCCGCCAGGTTGCGCAAGTCGCTGAACGTGAACGGGTCAGAACCTGAGGAGCCATCCAATGAGCCGGACACAATGTCGGTCAGACAGCCTATCATTTCGACCCCGGTTTCAATGCCTTCAACATCCACACAGAAGAACTGGCTCAGATGCTCAGCGCGCGCTCCGTTTGCGGCTGCTATGCGGAGAACCGCGGGTCTCCAGTCCGGCCCTTCAAAACTTCGGATCAGGTTCATCAACAGGGCTGCCACCCCATCGCATTGTTGCCGTGACCCAAGAGCCCTGGGTGTGGGAGGCTGATAACGCAAATCAAATCGGTCGCCTTGAATGCTCAATCTTAAACTTGACCCGTTTTCATGGTACTTGAGTGTGCGTGCGGCCCTTCGCAATGCTTCGGCCGAAGTTGGTGCCGACATGGCATAGCGTCCGAACGATCCAAGTTCTGCGAAAGGTAGTGCGTCACCCAAAATTGCCCCGAGAAGGGGCTGATTGCTTTGACGGGCAACTAATTCCAGCAGCCGGACGTACTCGGCATTGGGCAAGTACGCATCAGCGTCACTCTTCCAGCGGCTGGAAAAACCACCAGCCTGCAAAACCTCCTCAATACTGTCTGTTCCCAAAAGATCTTCCATCAATCCGACAATAGCGGAAACCTCTTCTCCACTAACAAGCGATATTTCGGCATTGCGCATGCGACTGCCTTCTGGCTCAGGTCAGCCAGGATTTGGCCGTATCCAAACATATAGAACATTTTGTCGGGAATTGGCACCTGTGAAGCATAAAATCCACTGGGTGGCGGTCTCCTTATCGAATAAAAAGTTCAGCAAGAAAAAAACCCTCCTCCATAAAATCGCGGTTAGAAACATGAAGTACACAAAATCGATTGCAGCACTTACGCTCCTGGCGTCGACGCTTTCGGCGCCGATCGTCACAGCTCAATCCTCCGATCCGGCGTTCAAGGCAGATGTGCCCGAGAGCATCTTGACGCCGGACGAAGTCGAAACGCGCCTCGGCACCTTGCGTTTCAAAGATGGTGCGCCGGATGCCGAAACGGTCAAGCTGGCCTATGACAATCTTGACTTCATGCGGGGGGTCACCGCGTTTCTGGATGCAATGCCTGCTGCTTCTATCCACAGCATCTGTCGTGGCTATGAAGATGTGGGCATGGGGCCGCAATCTGTCGGCATTTTTGAAGATCTCATGGATGCCCGTTCGGTGTTCCTGACGCCCAATTCGACTACGGTTTACGTATCCAAATGCTACGACTTGGAAGATGGACCGATCGTGGTGGAGGTGCCCGCTGGTGTCCTCGGGCCCATGGATGACGCGTATTTCAGGTTCATTACGGACTTTGGTGTCACCGGGCCGGACGAAGGTGAGGGCGGAAAGTATCTATTCGTGCCTCCCGGCTATGAGGGAGAATTGCCCGAGGACGGATATTTCGTTTTCCATTCACCAAGCTATACAACCATGCAACTCATCCGTGCCTTCGTCGGCGAAGACGGAATCGAGGCAACTGTCCAGCGTGTGAAGGACACCATGCGAGTCTACCCATGGGAGCAGCGGGGCAATCCGCCGAAGACCGAGTTCGTGAACCTCTCCGGTAAGAAAATCAACACCGTTCATGCCAACGATTTCAATTTCTACGAGGAAATCAACGCGGTTATCCAGAAAGAACCGGCAGGTGCACTTCCGCCTGAACTGGTCGGTACCTTGGCCGCGATTGGAATCAAGAAAGGTCAACCGTTCGAGCCAGACGCGCGGATGCGCGAGATCCTCACGGACGCGGTCGCAGTCGGCAATGCCACCGCTCGGTCGATCATTTTCGCGCAACGCGATCCCCGCGGATACTACTTCGAGGACCGGCAGTGGAAAACTAACTTCATCGGTGGCAGCTCTGAATTTTACAATGATGGCGAGCGGATGAAGGATTCCCGGGTTCTCTTCCACTACTACGCGACGGTCATTACTCCAGCGATGGCGAAGCCTGCGGTCGGAACAGGGTCGGTCTATGGCTATGCCGAACGCGATGCGAACGGCGACTATCTGGACGGTGGCAAGACCTACAAAATCACGTTGCCTGCGCCGATCCCAGTGAACAACTTCTGGTCGTTCATGGTCTATGACAACCAGACGCGGTCGATGCTGGAAACCGATCAGAAAAGTGCCGGTATCGACAGCAACAAGCCTGATCTGGTGGCCAATGATGATGGTTCCTACACGGTTTGGTTCGGACCTAAAGCGCCGGAAGGCAAAGAAAGCAACTGGGTGCAGACCATGCCTGGCAAGGGCTGGAACACCCTGATACGCCTCTACGGCCCGCTGGAGCCGTGGTTCGACAAGACATGGAAACCAGGTGACTTCGAACTGGTTGAATAATCAAATGAAATCCCCTGGCGCGTCCGCAATTTTGCGCCGGGGTTCGAACTTCTTAGTGAATGGAAAAGATAATGAAAGCCACTATTCTCAAAACGGCTGCGGGTGTGCTTGTCGGAACTTGCCTGGCGTTTTCAGCGACTGCACAAGAGCTGGTGACTGTCGAAAACTTTGAACGTGCAGAAACTGACCGGACCATGCAAGCCTATGTCGATGCCGACGGGTTCGGGCAGTTCTACCACATCCGCCAACCCACGCCGCTGGACGAGCAGAATGTAGTACGCATGAACCTCGATACACTCTATTCGTTCGGCGTTTTCGACCTGACAAATCCTGTCACGATCACGCTGCCGGATACCGGCGAGCGTTTTATGTCGGCGTTGATCATCAATCAGGACCACTCGATGCTGCCGGTGGAATATTCACCGGTCGAGTTCACCCTGACACAGGAACAAATAGGTACGCGCTATGCGATTATCGCACTTCGAACCTTCATGGACTCCAAGGATCCTGAAGACGTTGCAAAGGCGAATGCGTTCCAGGATCAGGTTGTGGTGAGCCAAGCCGATATCGGCAGGTTTGAAGTGCCCGAATGGGACGAAGCCTCGCTGCTGAAGGTCCGGGGGGCTTTGGCCCTGTTGGCGTCCACAGTGTCTGATACCAGAGGCTTTTTTGGAGACCGGTCCAAGCTCGACCCTCTGGAATTCAAGATGGGCACGGCAGCGGGCTGGGGCGGCAACCCCAAGGAAGGCGCGATCTACTTCACGCATTCGCCGGCGCAAAACGGCGGCGCAACACCCTATAGTCTAACGGTTAAGGATGTGCCTCTCGTCGGAAACGGGTTCTGGTCGATCACGGTCTACGGTGAGGACAACTATCTCAAGCCGAATGATCTGGGCGTGAATGCTCTCAACAACGTCACCGCCGAGCGGAACGAGGATGGCAGCATCACGTTTAACGCGGGTGGCTGTGAGGATGGACGCATCAACTGTATCCCGATTACGAATGGCTGGAACTATGTTGCGCGCACATATCGTCCGGAGGCCGAAATCATCTCCGGTGCGTGGGTGTTCCCCGAGATGGAGCCTACCGAGTAGCAGCTCGAAACGGCGGCCGCTTCTTTAGGGGCTGGCCGCGTGAACTGCATCCCCGTCACACCGGGGTGGAGATCTGCCGTCCGGCTCTACCAACCTCGGGAAGAAATCCTCGACGGCATCTGGACGTTTCAAGAGGTGGAGCCCATCGACGTAAACTGACCTAACTCATCAGTAAGGATAGCGGTATTTGCAAACGGCGGTTCTGTCCTGCGACCTGAATATTCGCCGCTTGTCCCATGCTGCGGGCTGCACCAATGGCCGTTTCTCTCGTCGCGCGACAGCATGACGGTTTTCGCTCTCGCCGCATTTTTTGTGCTGCGCGCGCGCGCGGCATAAAATCACAATGGCCGAGTCGGGCTCGGGCCAGCCGTTCGCTACGTCGTCCATTAATTACTGCAACTCGGACTTTGCAGTCATTTCATATTTTCGAATAATGAACCAGAACCTGGAGCCAGTGCTTCACGTAGCCATAGGTGGCTGTCGGGCACGGTTGGTTCCTGAACAAAAAAGTTCTCCCCATCATCCAAGAGCGAAGCGGCTTGATCCTCCGTCTGCGCTTCCGCATCGCGACCAAGGGCCTTGAGAGCAAGGATGAGCAGTTTTCTGAAACCGCGCACACTCGGCTTCAGGTCCATCATTTCTTTAAGCGTAGAAATCGTGCCTTCAAAATCCTCACCACAGAACTGGGCGACGGCCATGTGCAGGCGGCGGTAGGCCCAGTAGGGATCGTTCCTCAACTCCGTACCTTTGCTCATGGCCTTAACTGCTTTCTCAAAATCTTCCGCAAGTATGTAGGCATACCCAAGGCCGATGTGCGCTTGCGGATAATTCGGACTGAGGTCATAGCAGCGTTTCGCATCCGACATGACTTTTTCGGGGTCGCGTTCAGTAATACTGCGAAAAAGACATCTGGTGAAAAATACAAAATCACTTTGTGGCATCAATTCCACTGCAAGGTCGTGCGCGGCAATCAATTCGGCCAGCTTGTCACCTTCGATAGCCTCGAACCGAAGTTTGTAACGCATCACGACACCTATGGCCCACATGCTCAGGCTCATGCCGTCTTTGGGGTTCAGGCGTCGGGCGCGGTCCATGACCGAGATGCAGCGTTCCAGATCGGGGATCGTACATTCGTAGAATAGACCGGCCGCTCTTGTGCGCAGCTCCGATATACTGAGGTTTTCGTCCGGAATTTCGCCAATACGGTTATTGTCCAGCGAGTTTACAAAGAGGCGCAGCTTTGCATCGACCTGCGCAGACACATCGTCGCAAAAACTAAAGAGATCAGTGGCATCCCCTTCGAAAACATCTGCCCAGACCGTTGATGCGTCGTCGCGCAGTATAAGCGAAAGATTAACGCGCGCCCGCGAGCCGGAAGCGCGAAACCTGCCACGCAGCGTATAGGTGGTCTTTTCGGATGACCCAACAGACATGTCACGCACTTTAATGCCGGTTCGACGGGATAAGCCATGAACGATCTGTTCGTGCAAATCTTCTGCCGCAGCGGCGTTTTCCTCCGTGGTGGGAGCGGCGACTAGTTTCTCTACCCCGATCATCGGAACCTCGTCCGACCGGCGACCAGCAAACAGTTTTTCGGGCCGCCACTGGAAGCACTGAAAAGGGCGTGGGATATTTTTGAGCTTGAATGTCCCCGCATCCGAAAAGCCCTGACACTGTTTTTCTGACAGCTGATTGTACACGTCTGCCGAAATCAAAACACCACCGGGCGGTGCTTCTGTCTGCAACCGGCAAGCGATGTTCAAACCTGCTCCGTACAAGTCAGCTTCGTCGCGAA